>NZ_DATMRX010000214.1:0-2701 GCF_035565855.1 Pseudorhodoplanes sp. | reverse complement strand
GGATTCCTTCGCGATGATCCGCGGCGGCCATATCGACCTCGCTCTCCTCGGCGCCATGCAGGTCGCCGAGAACGGCGACCTCGCCAACTGGATGATCCCCGGCAAGATGGTGAAGGGCATGGGCGGCGCGATGGACCTCGTCGCCGGCGTCAAGAAGGTGGTCGTCATCATGGAGCACACGGCGAAGGACGCGCCGAAGCTGTTGCACAAATGCGACCTGCCGCTGACCGGCTCGCGCGTCGTCGACATGGTGATCACCGACCTGGGCGTGTTCACCATCGACAAGAAGGGCGGCGGCGGTATGACGCTGATCGAGCTCGCGCCGGACGTCACGCTCGACGAGATCAAGGCGAAGACGCAGGCGAGCTTCAAGGTCGATCCGAAGCTGAAGCACTAAGTTTCGGTTTTCCTGTCGAGACAAACGCGCGTCGCTGATAAGCGGCGCGCGTTTCTCTTGGGGGAGGGTGCGGCATTTACCGACTCGTCATGGCCGGACTTGTTCCGGCCATCCCTCTTATGCCGGCATCGTGCCCGCCTGATCGGGATCACCGGGACAAGCCCGGTGATGACGGATTTGAGAAGTTCGCAAGCACCATCACCCGTGTTCTTTGCGGCGCCGGGTACGCCGTAATCCAGATCGCGCTTCAGTTCCCCGTATTGAACGGGGCGCGCGGAACGCCGGGCAATCAGCCGTGCCCACGGCCCGGTGTGACGGATGAGTTTTGGTCACACCAGCAAGTCACCGCGAACGCGCCGTTACCCGGCGTTCCGCGCGCGGTGTTGGAGGACGTCGCTCGCGCAAGCCCCGGCGCGGGATCGTTGTACGCGCCGCTGTTCCGGCCGCCCGCCGGAGGGGGATCGCGCGGCTTCCGTCTGCCCGTTGCGCGCGCTGCGTCACGACGCGAACGGGCCACCGCGGACCGGGCGAGGGATTGCTCCCGCAACCGGCTCCGGTGCGCGGCCTGATCTCCGGCCGCGCGGTCCGGACCCGCCCCAACGTTCAGCGACGCTGGCCAACGCCCCCGTTCAGACGGGGCGGGATTATTGGAATATAATCCTATAGCCTGAAGGATGCAAGTTCAAAAATTTGGTACATTTCGCCCATGAAGGTGCGCGATGCGATCCGTTTCATCGAGGATGATGGCTGGGTTCAGGTCGCCATGCGCGGCAGTCACCGCCAATTCAAGCATCCGTCGAAACCGGGCCGCGTGATGGTGGCCGGGAAGCCGTCCGATGACCTTGCGCCGGGCACATTCAACAGTATCTTGCAACAGTATCTTGAAACAGGCTGGCCTGAAGGAGACGCGCTGATGCGCTACGCGGTGGTCATCGAGAAAGCGGACGGCAACTATTCCGCCTATGTGCCGGACCTGCCGGGCTGCGTGGCGACCGGCGACACCGTCAAGGATGCGGAACGGGAAATCCGCGATGCGATCCGCTTTCATATCGAAGGTTTGAAGGAGGATGGTCTTGTCGTGCCGGAGCCGACCAGCATTGCGGATTATGTCGAGGCGTAAGCTGCCGAACCCGCATCCGGGCGAAATCCTCAACGAGGAGTTCCTGAAGCCGTTGGGGGTGTCGCAGAGCGCGCTGGCGCGCGCGATCGGCGTCGCGCCACGCCGCATCAACGAGATCGTGCTCGGCAAGCGGGCGATCACCGCCGACACCGACCTGCGGGTGGCGCGCTATTTCGGCGTCAGCGACGGCTTCTTTCTGCAGATGCAGACCGACTACGACCTGATGGAACAGCGCCGCAAGATCGGCGACAGGCTGAAAGCGATCAAGCCGCGGGCGGCTTAAGGGTGTCCATGCGCCATCGGATAACGGCGCGTTTGTTTGGGAGCCTCATCCTGAGAGCGGATAAGCGCGTTCACGCGCGTCTTCGACGCGCTATGGCCCGCGTCTCGAACCATGAGGGGACAGCGCGCACCGTGGTCGCGGCTTCCCGCCACGGGAACCCCACCCGCCGCTTGCCGTTACCTCCCCATGGCAGCCAGTCCCGATTTCGACACCGAGGTGCACAAGCTCGAAAAGCGGCTGCCGCGCTGGGCGGGGCGGATGCTGCACTGGCTGCACACGTCGTCGGTGTGGGTGCGCCTGCCGATCGCCGTGCTGCTGATCGCCGGCGGGGCGCTCAGCTTTCTCCCCGTGCTCGGGCTGTGGATGGCGCCGCTCGGCCTCGCGCTGATGGCGGAGGACGTGCCGTTCCTGCGGCCGCCGATGGCGCGGCTGTTCGCCTGGATCAACCGCAAGCTGCCCGGCTGAGCCTTCCGCGCATGCGGAGGACGGGCTTGATCCGGGTGCCGGATTTTGCTGCATGGAGGCCCTAGAGCCTTTCCGGCTTTGATGGAATCAAAGCCGGGGCTCTAGGTTTTTGTTTTGTCGCGTTTTCTTCACGCGAACCGGTATCCACTTCGCTTGAAAACGCTCTAACCACCAGTTCCGGGGACCCCATCCATGCTGACCGACGCCGAACGCAAGCAAGCCGCCGACATCCTGATGCAGGCGCAGAAGGACCGCAAACAGGCGCCGCAGCTCTCGGTCACGTTCCCGCATATCGAGATCGAGGACAGCTACGCCATCTCGGCCGAGGTGATGCAGCGCAAGGTCGCGGCCGGGCGCAGGCTGATCGGCCACAAGGTCGGGCTCACCTCCAAGGCGATGCAGCGCTCCTCGATGATCGACGAGCCGGACTACGGCT
>NZ_DATMRX010000213.1:0-6872 GCF_035565855.1 Pseudorhodoplanes sp. | reverse complement strand
CAGCGGCAATTCGCTGACGCATGTAAAGCCATGCGACAGCAACAGCCGCATGGTGCCGCGCGCGACCGTGAGCGCGGTCTGCGATTGCCGGCCGTCGACCGGAAGCTCGGAGATGCGGCGGATCAGCTCGCTCATTCGGCGGCGACCCTTGCCTGCTGCCGCGATGGATGATCGGGGAACGCCCGCTCCAGCGCCTCGCGCGACGCCGCGATGACACCGCGTTCGGTGATCAGGCCGGTGACGAGGCGTGCCGGCGTGACATCGAAGGCGTGGTTTGCGACCGGCGAGCCGTCCGGCACGATCGTGATGCTTTCCACCGCGCCGCTTGTCGTGCGGCCGGTCATGGTCGTGACTTCAGCGGCGCTGCGCTGCTCGATGGGAATCTCGGCAATGCCGTCGCTGAGTGAAAAGTCGAGCGTGGGTGACGGCAGCGCCACGTAAAACGGTACGCCGTTATCCTTGGCCGCCAGCGCTTTCAAATAGGTGCCGATCTTGTTGCAGACGTCGCCATGGCCGGTGGTGCGGTCGGTGCCGACGATCACCATGTCGACCTGACCGTGCTGCATCAGATGCCCGCCGGCATTATCCGCGATCACAGTGTGCGGCACGCCATGCTGGCCAAGCTCGAACGCGGTCAGCAACGCACCCTGGTTTCGCGGCCGCGTCTCGTCGACAAAGACGTGGACCGGAATGCCCCGGTCGTGCGCGAGATAGATCGGCGCGGTCGCGGTGCCGAGATCGACCGTGGCAAGCCAGCCGGCATTGCAATGGGTGAGGATGTTGACGGGCGCACCATCACGCTTGCGCGCCGCGATCGCCTCGATCAGTGGCAAGGCGTTGCGGCCGATTGCCTGATTGATGGCGACATCCTCATCGCAGATGGCAGCGGCCCGGCGATAGGCCGCATCCGCGCGCTGCGCGGGCGGGAGAGGACGCACGTCGGCGGATACCGCATCGAGCGCCCATTTCAGATTGACCGCCGTCGGGCGCGCCGCAAGCAGCGTCCCGTAAGCGCTGGCCAGAGCGGCGTCGGAGCCATCCTCGCGGAGCGCGAGCGCCAGCCCATAGGCCGCGACGGCTCCGATCAACGGCGCGCCGCGGGTCTGCATGCTGGCGATGGCGTGCGTCGCATCGGTCGCGCTGCGCAAGGTCACGCGCTCGACGCGCCACGGCAACACGGTCTGGTCGAAAATCCCAACGGACCAGCCATCCGGCTCGAGCCAGATGCTGCGCGTCTCGATGCCGCCGATCCTCATGTGAGCCAGATAACGCCGTTCCGGCGGCCATAAAAGCAAAATCGAAAGGCCGCCAAAAGCCGCGGATTCACGCCTTCGGCCGGCTTTCGCTCGACACGGCTTGAGGCGGCCCGCGCGGATGCGCGTCGTACAAAGCATCCATGCACAGCCGCACAGTCGCTTGATCCGGCGGTTTCGCTGACGCAATCTCCGGCGAATTTTGGGGCGTACAGGAGTTCCGTGAGATGGCGATCGACAACAGCGCCGCCTACAACAACCGCGCGGCTGTCGCGGATTTCCCGAATATCGTCGCACAATGGCAGCGCGATGCCGCCGCCTATCGCGAGAAGATGGCGCGCGAAGGCCGTGCCGAGCTGGATGTCCGGTTCGGTCCGAGCGAGCGGCAATACATGGACCTGTTCACCTCGAAGGACCCCGATGCGCCGGTCGCCCTTTTCATCCACGGCGGCTATTGGCGCGCCATGAGCCCGAAGGAGCACAGCCATCTCGCGCAGGGCCTGACCGGCAACGGCGTCACCGTCGCGGTCGCAGGTTATGACCTCACGCCGCAGGTTTCGATTGCGCAGATCATCGAGCAGATGCGTGAGGCCACACTGTTTCTGTGGAAGCGCTATGGCAAGCGCATCATGGTCTATGGTCATTCGGCGGGCGGGCATCTCGCCGCCTGCATGCTCGCGACCGACTGGGAAAAGCACGGTGCGCCGGCGGATCTCGTTCCCGCAGCCTATGCCATTTCCGGCGTGTTCGATCTTGCCGGGCTGATCAACACCGACATGAATGTCGACTTCAAGCTCGACGAGACATCGGCCCGCGAAAGCTCGCCGCTGTTCTGGCCGGCGCCGAAGGGCCGCATCCTCGACGTCGTGGTGGGCGGCGCCGAATTGCCCGAATTCATCCGCCTGTCGCATGTCATGGCGGACAGCTGGGGCGCTGCGGGCGTTGAGACGCGCTATGAGGCGGTGCCGGGCATGCACCATTTCAACGTGGTGGCCCCGCTGGCCGATCCGCTCAGCGCCATGACCCGGCGGGTCGTCGAATTGAGCGAGCTGACCCGGTAATGAAACGGCGCCGCACGATGTCCGGTCTGCGTCAGAACCAGTAGCGGTACGCATAGACCCCGGTCAGCGTGGCTCCGATCAGGGTCACCACATAGCGCATCACCTCGCGCGGCGCGTAGCGGGCAATCCGCGCGCCGATCACCGAGCCGATCAATGCGCCACACATCATGGTCAACGCCGCGGGCCAGTTGACGCTGCCCTGCACCGCGTAGACGAAGGCCGCGACCGTTCCGTTCAGCGCGGCGACCAGGTTTTTCGTCGCATTGGCCGGACGATATTCACCCGACGTTGCGAGTTGCAGCACGGCCACCAGCAACACGCCAAGCCCCGCGCCGAAATAACCGCCATAAACGGAGACCGGCAGCAGCATCGGGATCGAGGTCAGCTTGATCTCGGGCTCGCGCCCGTGTTTCGCAAGCGAGCGAGCGCGCAAGGCCGCGCTGATGCGTTCGCCATAGGCGAACAGGATGGTCGCAAACCCGATCAGCAGCGGCACCAGGATTTCGAAGACCCGGTTCGAGGTCAGCATCAGCAGCGCCGCCCCGATTCCCGCGCCGATCACCGACGCGAGGATCAGCCCGACAAACCCGCGATCGACCGGCGGCAATTGCGTACGGTCGGACAAGGCCGCCACCAGACTTCCCGGCGTCAGCGCGGTGATATTCGTCGCGATGGCCGAGATCGGGGTCAGGCCAACGGCGAGGAGCGTTGGAAAGGTGATCAGCGCGGCGCCGCCGGCAAGGCTCGCGATCGTGCCGCCGACCAAACCGGCTATCCCCAGCAATGCCGTCGATGTGAAATCCATTTCCCCCGGCCCGCACGCAAGACCGACATGCCTGCAAAGAGGCGCGCGCAGATGAATCGCGCAAGGCGGTCCGCTGGCATTCCTCTAAAGACGCGGATGCCCGGCACAAGGCCGGGCACCACAAGTGAGCTATGCGTTTGCCGTTCGCGACGGCGATCAGAAGAAGGCCTGGATCCCGGTCTGGGCGCGGCCGAGGATCAGCGCATGAATGTCGTGCGTGCCCTCGTAGGTGTTGACCGTTTCCAGATTGACGAGGTGCCGCATCACATGGAACTCGTCGGCAATGCCGTTGCCGCCGTGCATGTCACGGGCCATGCGGGCGATGTCCAGCGCCTTGCCGCAATTGTTGCGCTTCATCAGCGAAATCGCTGGCGGCGCTGCGCGGCCCTGTTCGATCAGACGGCCGAGCCGCAGCGCACCTTGCAGGCCGAGGGTGATCTCGGTCTGCATGTCGGCGAGCTTCTTCTGGATCAGCTGATTGGCGGCGAGCGGCCGGCCGAACTGCTTGCGGTCGAGGGTATATTGGCGCGCCGCATGCCAGCAGAATTCTGCGGCGCCCATGGCGCCCCAGGCGATGCCGTAGCGGGCATTGTTGAGGCAGCCGAAGGGTCCGGCGAGCCCCGACACGTTGGGCAGCAAGGCGTCCTCGGGCACGAAGGCGTTGTCGAGCACGATTTCGCCGGTCACGGACGCGCGCAGCGACAGCTTGCCTTCGATCTTTGGGGTGGAGAATCCTTCCGTTCCCCGCTCCACGATAAAGCCTCGGATCTTGCCGTCGAGCTTCGCCCAGACGACAGCGATATCGGCGATGGGAGAGTTGGAGATCCACATCTTGGCGCCGGTCAGCCGATAGCCGTTCGGCACCTTCTCGGCGCGCGTCACCATCGAGCCGGGGTCCGAGCCGTGATCCGGCTCGGTCAGCCCGAAGCAGCCGACCATCTCACCCGAGGCAAGCTTGGGCAGGTATTTCTTCTTCTGCGCCTCGGTGCCGTAGGCGTAGATCGGATACATGACGAGCGACGATTGCACCGACAGCGTCGACCGGTAACCGGAATCGACGCGCTCGATTTCGCGGGTGATTAATCCATAGGCAACGTAGCCGAGGCCCGCCCCGCCATATTCTTCGGGGATGGTCGGGCCAAGCAGGCCCAGGGCGCCCATTTCGGGCAACAGCTCGCGGTCGACCTTTTCGTCGCGGTAGGCCTCAAGGACCCGCGGCATCAGTTTGTCCTGTGAATAGCCGCGCGCGGTGTCGCGGACCATTCGCTCTTCCTCGGTCAGCTCCCCTTCCAGATCGAGCGGATCTTCCCAGTTGAAATGCGCGTCCTTGATCGATCCCGGACGCTGTACGTTGAGCTTTTCTGCGGCCTGACTCATCTGTGCTCTCCCTGCAGGAGCCAATCTGCCCGCTAACGGTCAGATATTTACCGTAAATGCAACACTAACGAACTGAATGCTGGGCACCTTGGTTAGACCCGATGACCGCATAAGTTGTGTGGGCTAACATTCTGTTCGGATTCGACGCTTAAGATGCGGTTTTCCGGGGGCGGAGACTTTTCATCGTGTCTCGAAAGACCAGTTTTTTACACCAAGGCTTTTTTTCCCATAGACATAAGGCTCAGCAGCTCGGCGGCGCCAGCCTGCTGGCTCTTGTCGTCCTGGGATGTCCCCCCAGCGCCAAGGCGCAGCCGTTTTTCATCCAGGAAGAGCCCGTCGTCCAACGGGTCCACCGGGTTCCCGAGCGGCTCGAACCGCGCAACCGTATCGTACCGAAGGCGAAACGCCCGGCTCCGCGGCAGGTGGCACGCCAGCCCGAACCGGTCAAGGAAGGCCCCCCGCCTCCCGGACCGCACATGCTGATCGTGTCGGTCCACTCGCAGAAGGTGTCGTTCTACGCCGACGGGAAGCTCGTTTCGCAATCGCCGGTATCGACCGGGATGGCCAGTCATCCCACGCCGCACGGCGTATTCAGCATCATCCAGCGCAACCGGCATCACCGCTCCAACATCTATAGCGGCGCGCCGATGCCCTATATGCAGCGGCTGACCTGGTCGGGCATTGCCCTGCATCAGGGTGCCCTGCCCGGCCATCCGGCGTCGCATGGTTGCATCCGGTTGCCCGAGCATTACGCGAATTATCTGTGGCGCACCCTCAAGATGAACACCCGCGTCATCGTATCCCGCGAGGACACAGCGCCGTTCGAGATCACCCATGCCTTGCTGTTCCAGCCGAAAACGCCGGACGCAACCGTGGAGACGGTGCCCGAATTGCGCAAGACGCTGGACACCACGGTGCCGGTTCTCGTTCGCACCGCCAGTTCCTCGATCGTCGCCAATGACGGCGCCGGCGAGCGGGTCGAAGGCGAAGAGGCCAGAGCCTCCGAAGCCCCGGCGCCTGTGATGCGCGATCTGACATCGTCGGTCCAACAGTCAAACGTCAAGGACGAAGCCAAAGACGACGCCGCGACAACCGTCGTGACGCAAGAGACCGCGTCACCATCCAGCGCTCCGGCGCAGCCGGAGCTTGCCGGCGCAAAGCAGATCGAGCCGGAAGCGACGGGTTCGGTCCTGCGGCCAGACGTCATTCCGGAGCCGATCCTGGCGAGCTTCGTTCAAACGCTCGACGCCAAGCAGAAAAAGGCCGCGCCGAAAGGCACCGTGTCCGTCTTCATCAGCAAGAAGGAAAAGCGGCTTTACGTCCGTCAGCATTTCATTCCGCTGTTCAGCGCCCCGGTGTCGTTCAAGGACGACAAGGCGAATTTCGGAACGCATGTCTTCACTGCGCTGGCAAAGAACGGCAACGACCGGGACGTGCGCTGGATCGCCGTGTCGATGCCGCCGGAATTGCCGAAGGTGGAGAAGCCCAGGACCCGCATCGAGTACGACCGCAGGGGCCGGCCCATCGAAGTCCCCGTCAAGCCTGTTGGCAAGGCGCCTGCGCCACTGCCCAGTCTCAGCGCGTCAGCCGTGCTCGATCGCATCGAGATCGCGCCTGAGGTGGCGGACCGCATCTCCGAATATGTCACGCCGGGCGCGTCGCTGATCGTGTCGGATCATGGTCTCGGTCATGAGACCGGGCTCTATACCGACTTCATTGTGGTGACGCGGTAGCGATTTGCGGTTGAGGCGGCACCGCATCGCCCGTGTCTTGTCATGCCCCTCTTGTCATGCCCCGCAAAAGCGGGGCATCCAGTAAACGCTGAAGCTGTTGTGTTTACTGGATCGACCGCTTTCGCGGGCGATGACAGCGAGAGAGCGGCAGCTTCCATGAAAACTGAACGTACTTTAACCGCTGCGACGATCGCAGCGGACAAAATCGCAATTGGCTTCACACACCGAGATAGCGGTGCTGAATCTCGGGCTGCGCGCCGAGCTCCTCCGAGGTCCCGCTCCACACCGTGCGGCCGCGCTCGATCATGTAATGGCGGTCGGCGATCGCAATCAGCGCGGCGACGTTCTTGTCGATGACGAGAATCGATTGGCCGGCCTGCTTCAATCGCGTCAGGCATTGCCAGATTTCCTGACGGATCAGCGGCGCAAGTCCTTCGGTCGCTTCATCGAGAATGAGCAGGCGCGGATTGGTCATCAGCGCGCGACCGACCGCGAGCATCTGCTGTTCGCCGCCCGACAGAAGATTGCCCATCTGGTTGGCGCGTTCCGCCAGCCGCGGAAAAAGCTCGATCACCTTCTCGTAGGTCCAGGGATCGGACGAGCCGGAGCTGTTGGCAGCGGTCGCAATGAGGTTCTCGCGCAC
>NZ_DATMRX010000212.1:0-12672 GCF_035565855.1 Pseudorhodoplanes sp. | reverse complement strand
GGCTCACGCCAACATGCTCCCGGCCAAGGCCGTCCTGCCATGTGCTACCGCCATGAAGATCACGGACCTGGCAGGGGCGCCGCCATCCGCCCAGGCTTAACAGGGCCGACCTGCCACCGGCTTCGCATCCTCGCGCCGGGCGTGCCCCGCTCAGGGAAAGACCTGATACCGGATCGACGGGACGGGACGTCGCGGCTCCGGCGCCAGGGTGCTCTCCATCGCCAAAGGCGGTGGCGGCTTTTGGGTTCGAACCGCGGCCGGGCGGGACGGCGGGGCGGCATTGTCCCGGGCGAGGGTGGATTGCGCGCCGAACAGCGAGAATGCCAAGGCCAGCACCCACATCACGACCGAGATCAGCGCAGTCCACATCGCGAAGGTGAGGTAGGTATCGCGCAGGATCGTGGAACTGGCCCATTGCGCGTAGGCTTCGGGGGGCCGGAAATTCTTGTCGATATACAGCCACATCTCGGTGCGGCGATAATCCTTGGTGAGCGCCTCGCGCGCCTTGAGAACGAGCACGAACGCCATGATGGTGGTGAGAAATCCCCCCGCCTGAAAGGCCAGCCGGGGGTTGAACGACATCCCGGTCATCACGCAGAAAATACCGAGAGAGGCAAAGCCGCAGGCGCGCAACACGGTTTCGTACGCAACCCGGCGCATGTGCTCCATTGTCGCCCTCTCGGAATGGGGACCGTCAGATTAACAAAGCGGCGCCATGGTTGCCGCTCACGAAGCGGTGTGTGCGGTGCCGCAACCTCTCATGCCCATGAACTGAGCAGGCCAAGTCCGAACATCAGCGCGGCGATGCCGGACGCGTTCTTGGCTGCGGCCAGCAGCATGGTTTCGAGCCGTTCGCAGGCCGCCGTGCGGACATTCTCACCGATCGGCCGTTGCTCCGGCTCCATGACCTGCCACGGCTCCGAAGCCACCAGCCTGTCCTCGTTCAGGAAGAAGGCCCGGACCAGCATCGTGCCTGCGAAGAACATGGCGACCGAGCCACCCAGGACCAGGGCCATCGGAGGATTGAAGCTGTACGCCACCATCAGGATCGCGCCGGCGAAGGCCGAAACGGCGGCGTCGCGAGCGATCGTGAAAAATGCAAACCGCGCAAAGGTATCCATGCGGGGCTCCTTGAAGAACGTTAAAGTGTGTCCCCCAACTCTGGTTTTCAAAGACAGAACAGCCGGCCTCCCGCGCTGGACGGGAACGCCTCGCCATTAAGCTGGTTCCCGAATCCGGCAGGAAAAGGCCTGAGCCGCAAATTTCGGCGAAAGCACTGAAAAGTGAGAAGACTGGCTTTACAGGCCGAATTTCAGGAAGTTTCCGATCGCCGGGATCGACAGGATCGCGGTGCCGGCGAGCCAGATCCACAGCGACGTCACGGTCGAATCGTCCTTTGCGCCAATAAAGCGCTCGTACAGGGCCGCCGGGATTCCCCCGAGGATCACCGTCGCCGTGGATAGCATCAGCGAGGAGAAATAGGCGATCGCGGCCGTCGATTCGAACAGCGGAGCGGCCATGAGGTAGATCGAGATCTGGAAAACGATGACGAAGAACGGATTGAAAATGCCGTTGATCATCCCGAAGAAGGCGATGCCGATATAGTAAAAGCTGCGCTCGTTCATTGTCCGCCACCAATCTTCAGCAGGCCGGTGGCGAAGAACATCACGAACAACAGAACACGCAGCCAGAACATCCAGACGAAGCCGAACAGCCACAGAACCACCGGCGCCGTCGCATTCGGCGTCACCACACGGATGACCTTCAGGAACGGATCGGTGATCGCGCAAAAGGCGCGCCAGATGTAATTCTTCGATTCCGGATCGACGAAGAGCCCGAGCAGCGCACGGCCGAGCATGGTGTACATCACCACGGCCAGAACGAAATTGGGCAGGTTGAAAAACCAGAGGCTCCAGAACGATTGCTGCACGCGATCCAGCCTTGCCGTTAGCGTCCCGTGGCTCCGAAGGAAGCCGGACGCGCTTTTAACCCAGCCTCACGCGTTTTGCATCGCTTTCGCGAAGTGCGGGGGCTCCGTCATGACCGCAAAAGAAAACGGGGCCCGGATGACCCGGACCCCGCCTTGTTTGACGCCTTCTTGAAGAGGCTTAGTCCTTTTCCTGCAGCACGGTGCGGCCGCGCGGCTTGCGGATTTCGTCGACGAAGGCCTGCATTTCCTTCGACGGCTCCTTGCCCATCAACGACACCACATAGATCAGCAGGAAGCCGACCGGCATGCCGATGAGACCGGCCGCGATGTTGTTGATCCCGAACCAGCCGACGCGGCTTGCCATCGGGTGGGTTGCCGGGACCCAGCTGTCCATCGCATTGGGTGCCGCCATCGCCTTGGTCAGATCGACCAGCGGATTGCCGGCCGGATTGGGCAGGGACGTCATGGCGAGATACTTCACGCCGAAGCCGGGGAAGTACCGGCTGACCACGAGGTATCCCAGCGCGATGCCGAAGCCGCCGATGATGCCGGCGATGGCGCCTGCTGTCGTGGCCCGCTTCCACCAGATGCCCATGACGAGCGCCGGGAAGTTGCCGGCCATCGCGAGCGAGAAGGCCCAGCCGACCATCGCGAGAATGTCGGCAGGCTTTGTCGCCGCAGTAGCCGCGGCACACACCGCGACGAGCACCAGCAGGATGCGAGCAACTGTCAGCCGCTTCACCGTCGGCGCGTTCGGATCGATCATCTTGTAATAGATGTCGTGCGAGAGCGCGTTGGCGATGGCGAGCAGCAGACCGTCCGCGGTCGAGAGCGCGGCGGCGAGACCGCCGGCGGCGACCAGACCCGAGATCACATACGGCAATCCCGCGATCTCCGGTGTGGAGAGAACGATCACGTCCGTATTGATCGAGAAGTCCTGGAAGCGCACGACCTGCGTGCCCGCCGCCTTACAGGCGTCGATCACGGCCTGGAGGCTGGCAGCATCCTTGCCGCAGACCTTGATCAGACCGAGCTCGCCCCAGGTGAACATCCATGGGCGGATCTCCGTCACGTTGCGGCCGATGATGTTGGTGTAAACCTCCAGTTTCGAGAACGCCGCATAGGCCGGCGCCGAGAAGTACAGGAGGAAGATGAAGAACAGCGACCACGCCACCGACTGACGGGCTTCACGCACCGAGGGGGTGGTGAAGTAACGCATCAGGATGTGCGGCAGCGAAGCGGTGCCCACCATCATGCAGAAGATGATCGCGAAGAAGTTGAGCGGCGTGTAGTTGAGCCACGGCTGGATATGGGGCTTCAGCGCGCCCGCGGCCGCCAGGCCGTCCTTCACCATCGCTGCTTCGCGAGCGGTGATGTCGGCAATCGCCTGACCGTAGGTCAGCTGCGGGATCGGGAGCCCGTACTTCTGCGTGGACAGGATCACGATCGGGGTGAGGTACGCTACGATCAGCACAATGTACTGAGCGATCTGCGTCCAGGTCACCGCCCGCATGCCGCCCAGCATCGAGCAGAGCAGGATGCCGGCGAGGCCCACGAACACCGCGACCTCGAAGTTCATGCCGAGGAAGCGGGAGGCGATGATGCCGGTGCCGTAGATCTGCGCCGTCACGTAAGTGAAGGAGCAGCACACCAGCACGATCACGGCGAGGAAGCGGGCGAAGTTGCCGCCGAACCGGAAGGACATGAAGTCCGGAACGGTATAGGCGCCGAACTTGCGCAGATACGGGCCGACCAGCACCGAGACGAGCACGTAGCCGCCGGTCCAGCCGAGCACCCAGGCAAGGCCGTCATAGCCGAGCAGGAACAGCGTGCCGGCCATGCCGACGAACGAAGCCGCCGACATCCAGTCCGCGCCGGTGGCCATGCCGTTGTAGAGCGCCGGAACGCGGCGGCCTGCGACGTAATATTCGGAGACCTGCGCCGTACGCGAGAGCACGCCGATGATCGCGTAGACCGCAATGGTGAAGAACACGAACAGATAACCGAGGACTCTGTTCGGTACCCCGACCTGCTCGAGGATTGCCAGAAACACGACGAAGGCAAGGAATCCGCCGGTATACATACCGTAGATCTTGCCGAGATTATTGATGAAGTCGTTGCCGCCAGAGGTTTGAGCGGGAGTAGCCATGTGTTTGTTCTCCCTCAATCGTCTTCAGCAACGCCGAATTCGCGGTCGATCTTGTCCTGCTGCTTCGCGAATACGAAGAGCTGGACCACGAACGCGATCAGCGAGCCTTGCGCGGCCATGTAGAAGCCGAGTGGGAAGCCGGCGATGACGATCTTGTTCAACACCGGCGCGAACATGTGGATGATGTATCCGAAGAAGAACCAGATCGCGAGATGGATCCACATGAGGTTGGTCGTCTTGCGCCAATGAGCCTGGTCATTGGCAGACGTCGAAGACGTTGTTGTCTGCTGTGACATCGGTCGGTTGCCCTCCCATTTGAATAAGCCGGAAGCGCGCGCATCCGGATTGCTTGTTCGGGGAGAGCCGGCTGACCCGGCCGGCATATGCGGCACCTCCCCAGTTTGCCGCTGTCTGACACGCAATCTTTCTGTCGCGCTTGCAGAACAATACGGAAAATTAACATTGCGCACGCCACGGGCCTTATAAGACTTTCGGCCAAAACGCGGCTTTTACCCTCTGAATTTGCTAGTCTTTCGTCGAACGAGCGCGTTCGCATCTGCGAGATACGCAACCGCGATGCAGCGAATGATGCGCTTCACGAGGTGAGGAATGGGGCTGCTGGATTTTTTGCTGCGCCGCAAAGCGAAGATCGATACGCCGGGTGCGCTCGCGGACTTCATCGATCAGCAGGCGGCGTTTCTGGCGCAGAAGGGCATCTACGATTATTCGCGCGCCCGCGCCGGGCATTTCGCCAAGATCATGCTGGCCGATGAAGGCTTTCAGCGTGCGCTCAATCGCGCGCGATGGCGGGCCTTTCCTCTGGGACTGGCGATGGTCGGCGAGACCATCGAAGCAACGCTCGCGCCGCATGCCGGCGGCGATCGCCGCAGCGAGATCGATGCGGTCCGGGACCTCGTGCTGTCGGTCCACGATCGCTATCCGCGGCCGCCCGAACTGACGGATGAGGAATGGGCGAGCGGGCGCGCCGATCTGGCGCTTCATCTCGACCGGCTATCGACGCATCCGCCGAAGCGGATCATCGACATCCCGGTGCCGTTTGCCGACCGCTATTTCGAGATGATGCCGTTCGACAAGCCGTTCCTGACACCCGATGCCCCGACGGCGCGCGGCTTCATGCAGCTCCAGCTCGTCAAGGTCCACGAGGAATTGACCAGCCGCATGGATCCGGCGGAGATGATCAGGCAGCTGCGACGCGATCACTAGCATCCGCAAGGGATCGCGCCATGGCCATCGTGACCAATGCGACGCCGTTGATCTCCCTCGATGCGGTTGCGATCGATACCGAAACGACGGGGCTCGATCCGCGCAAGTCCTGCATTGTCGAAATCGGCGCGGTGAAGGTGGTCGGCGGCCGCGTCGATCCGAGCCAGACCTTCCGCCGCCTGGTGCGGCCTCCGGTGCCGATCCCTCCGGCATCGACGGAGATCCACCACATCGACGACAGCGCCGTGGCCGATGCGCCGGACTTCGCGAGCGTCTGGCCGGACTTCGTTGCGTTCGCCGGCGACGCCGTTTTCATCGGCCACACGCTGGGTTTCGATTTCTCCATCATCCAGCGCGAATGCGCGCGCAGCGGGATCGACTGGAAGCGGCCGCCAGCCCTCGACACGCAGCTGCTGATGCTGGTGGCGGAGCCGAATGTCGGCGGCCTGTCGCTCGAGCAGCTCGCCGACTGGCTTGGTGTCGAGGTTGCCGACCGCCATTCGGCTCTTGGCGATGCGATCACCACAGGCCGCATCTTCAATGCGCTCATTCCGCTCTTGCGCGACCGGGGCATCCGGACCCTTGCGGAGGCCAGGCAAGCGTGCCGCGCCTTCACCGACATTCTCGACAGGCAGCATCGCGCGGGCTGGGCCGAGGTTGCCGATGCGCCGGTCCCCGAACAGCCGGGCGATTCGGTGGAGCGCTTCGATACCTACCCCTATCGCCGCCGCATCCGCGATGTGATGACGGTCCCGCCCCGATTCATTTCGGCGGAACGCAAGCTCGGCGATGCGCTGACGCAGATGATCGGGGACCGGATCTCCTCGCTGTTCGTGGCGCCGGACGACATCGTTCCCGACGCGCTATCGGCCGCTGCGGCGGGCATCGTGACCGAGCGCGATCTCCTGCGCGCCTTGGCAGGCGAGGGCGAAGGCGCGCTTCAACGCCGTGTCGCGCAATTCGCGAGCAGGCCCCTCATCAGCGTTCCGTCGGACGATTTCGTCTATCGCGGCATCGGCCGCATGACCCGGATGAAGATCCGGCATCTCGCGGTGACCGACGACCTCGGCCACATCGTCGGCGCGCTGTCGGCGCGCGACCTGTTGCGGCTGCGGACCGGGGCGGCAATTTCGCTCGGCGACGAGATCGACGAAGCCGAGACCGTCCCGGCGCTCGGCGCAGCCTGGGCGAAGCTGCCTTATGTCTGCTCAGCGCTGCTGGCCGAAGGCGTTGGCGCGCGCGACATTGCCGGGATCATTTCACGCGAGCTTGGCGCCCTGACGCGGCGGGCGGCGGTGATTGCCGAACGCCGGATGCGCGAGGCCGGGCAGGGCGGGCCACCCTGCGACTATGCCATGACGCTGCTCGGCTCGGGTGGCCGCGGCGAAAGCCTGCTCGCCATGGACCAGGACAACGCCATCGTTTTCGAGCACGGCGATCCCGGTGGCCCGGAGGATGCCTGGTTCGGCGCGCTCGGCAGCCATGTCGCCGACATCCTCAACGAGGTCGGCGTGCCCTATTGCCAGGGCGGTGTGATGGCGAGCAATCCGCAATGGCGCGGCTCGGTCCGCACCTGGCATAACCGCATCGCGGACTGGATCGGTCGCTCGCGGCCGGACGACCTTCTCTCCGTCGACATTTTTTTCGATATGCGCGGCGTCCATGGAAATCTCGCGCTGTCCGAGCGCCTGTGGCGGCATGGATTCGCAGTGGCGAACGGCGAGGTCGAGTTCGCCAAGCTGCTGGCCGAGGCGGCGGGCCGCCCGGAGAACGCGCTCGGCTTCTTCGGCGGCTTCCAGACGAAGCATGGCCGCGTCGATCTGAAGCGCGCCGGATTGTTCGGGATCGTGTCGAGCGCGCGTGTGCTGGCGATCCGGCACCACGTCGTCGAGCGGGCGACGCCGGCGCGCCTTCTCGGTGTGCGCGCACTCGGTCTTGGCGGCGAGAAGGATCTCGATGCGCTGGATGAGGCGCATGCTGCTTTTGTCGATTTCATCCTGGCGCAGCAGCTTGAAGACATCCAGGCGGGCAAGGCGCCGGCGAACACGGTTGCGGTGAAGCGGCTGTCGTCGCGGCAGCGCGAGCGACTGCAAACGGCCTTGCAGGCAGTCCGGCACCTTGATGAATTCACGCGGCAGATGCTGTTCCGGCATTGAACCGGATCAGGCGTCTCGCGCGCGCCCTACACCTTGAAGCGCGGATCGAGGAAGTCGCGCAAGCTGTCGCCGAACAAATTGAAGGCGAACACAGCCAGCGAGATCGCCGCGCCCGGAAACAGGATCATCCATGGCGCCTCGCGGTAGAAATCCGCCGCGTTGCCGGAGAGCATCAGACCCCAGGCCGCGGTCGGCTCGGCGACGCCGAGGCCGAGAAATGAGAGCGACGCTTCGGCAAGGATCGCCTGGGCGATGAAAGCCGTGAGCATGATCAGGTAAGGCGCGACCACATTCGGCGCCATGTGGCGGAAAATGATGCGGCTGTTGGAATAGCCCGCGGCTCTGGCGGCATCGACATAGGGCATCACCCGGACGCCGAGGGCCGCGGCACGAACGACGCGCGCCACGCGCGGGATGATCGGAATCGCGATGGCGAAGATCAGGTTGACGTCGACGCCGCCGATCACGAAGCGGCGCAGCGCGGCGACGACCACCAGAGCAAGGACGATCAGCGGGAAGGCGAGCAGGATATCCACGATCCGCTGGATGATGTTGTCGATCCGCCCGCCAAAATAGGCCGATGCGATGCCGAGAATGGCGCCGAGCGAGGAGCCGATGAACGAGGAGAAGAAGCCGATCACCAAGGCCGTGCGCGAGCCGTAGATCAGGCGCGAGCAGATGTCGCGGCCATAGGCGTCGGTGCCGCACCAATGCTCCCAGGACGGCGGCGACAGGATCGCGGCGAAATCGATCTGCAAGGGGTCGTAAGGCGCAACCCATTCCGAAAAGATGCCGGCGAACATCATCGCCGCGATGATGACGAACGAGATCGCGCCGAGCGGCTGCTGAAGCGTGAACTCTGCAATTGGACCGCGCGGCTTGCGGATACGCGGGGTTTCAAGCGTGACGACGGACATAATCAGCTACCGTAGCGGATGCGCGGATCGAACACCGCATAGAGCAGGTCGACGATGAGGTTCACAAACACGTAGAAGGCGGCGATCAGCATCACCATGCCCTGAATCAGCATGAAGTCGTTGCGCGCGACGCTCTGCACGAAGAGCTGGCCGATGCCGTTGAGGTTGAATACCTGTTCGGTGACCACGAGGCCGCCGATCAGGAAGGTGAATTCCAGGCCGATCACGGTGATCGCCGGCAGCAGCGCATTGCGCAGTGCGTGCCGCGAGATCACCAGCTTTTCGTAGACGCCCTTGGCGCGGGCGGTGCGGATATAGTCTTCGTTCAGAACCTCGAGCAGCGAGGAACGGATCATCCGGGCGACGACCGCGCAATAGCGGTAGCCCACCGCCAGCGCCGGCCAGATCAATTGCGTGAAGTTGGCCCAGGGGTCGACATAGAACGGCGTGAAGGTGATCGGCGGCAGCCAGTTGAAGAAGGCGAGCAGGCTCAGCATGATCAGCATGCCGAACCAGAAGGAGGGGATCGACAATCCGCCGATCGTCAGGATGCGGACCAGATAGTCGATCCAGGTGTCGCGGAACAGCGCCGCCAATGTTCCCATCGGTATTGCGAGCAGCACGGCGATGATCGTCGCCATGAGCGCGACCTGAAGGGACAGTTCGAGCCGAAGCGAAATCTCCTCCAGGACCGGCCGCTCGGTCCACATCGAGATGCCGAAATCGCCCTTCATCATGTTGACCATCCACTCACCGAATTGCGTGAGCAATGGCCGGTCGAGCCCGAGCCGTTTGCGTTCGGCCTCGACCACTTCCTGCGTGACGTTGCCGCCGTCGCCCCGCAGCTTCACTTCGACGATGTCGCCGGGCACCACGCGCAGCATGAAGAACACGAGCACCGCGACGCCGAGCAAGGTCGGGATCATCAGCAACACGCGGTTGACGGTGTAGCGAAGCATCAGCGGTATTCCGATCGAGGGTTGCCCTCTCCCGGTGCGGTGACCAGGAGAGGGCGGAACAGATCAGCTTTCGAGCCAGACGCCTTCGAGCTGCGCGCCGAGATTGTGGCTTGGCGACATTTGCCAGCCCCTCAGGTTCTTGTGCGTCAGCACGATGCGATGCCACCAGAACAGCGGCTGCTGATAGGCCTGTTCGAACAGGCGCTTCTCCAGCGCACGGATATGCGCCTTGCGCTTCTCGGGATCGCGTTCGCGCAACTGCATCTCGTAGAGCTTGTCGATCTCCTCGTCATTGGAGCGCGACATGTTCAGAGGGTTGTTCTTGCGCGACAGGAACTTGGTCATCGACAGCGTCGGATCGTCGTTGAACAGGTTCGAGAAGTCGATCCCCACCTCATAATTGCCGCTGTTCAGGGCGGCGATATAGGGTGCCGTGTCTGACTGTTTGTGTTCGGCGGTGACGCCGATCTGCCGCCACTGGTCGACGAGGAAAATGCCGGCCGGCGTGTAAGGCATCGCCAGGTTCCGGTTCCAGAGAACGAATTTCAGGTTCTCCTGTCCGGCTTCCTTGAGGAGCTTGCGTGCTTCCTCGCGCGACTTCTTGATGTCCCTGTTGAAGCCCGGGAGCTTGGCCAGTTCATCTTCGGGGGTCGCCAGAGGCGAGCCGGGACGGACCACGCCGCCGACCGAGCGCAGGGTCGAAATGCGCGACAGGCCTTTGCTTCCGCCCCAGCGGTCGATGGCCATGAGCAGGGCGCGGCGGACCCGCACGTCGTCAAATGGCGGCTTCTCGACGTTGAAGCAGACGAGAAGGTTCAGCGTCCAGCTCGATTCCTCAACCCGCAGCTTGTCGCCCATGGCGGATACGAGGCGATCGCGCTCCGCTGGAGAGACGCCACGGAATTCGCCAAGCACCTGGCCGCCCTGCAGCGCGTTCAGCATCGCCGCCGCCTGCAGCGTGAAGATGCCGCGGAACGTATCGAGATAGGGCAGATCCTTCTTGAAGTAATTCTCGTTGCGCTTGCCCGAGACGTGGCTTCCCTTCACGTGCTCGACAAAGACGAAGGGGCCGGTTCCGTTGACCTTGGTGCGTGGAAGCGCAGGGTTTTCGGCCAGATCCTTGGCGGAATAGATCACGTTCCATGGGCTCGCAAAGTGGTCGAGCATGGACGAGTTGGACGCCTTCATCTTGAAGACAACGGTGAGCGGGTCCGGCGTCTCGATGGTGTCGATATCGGAGAACGTCGCCTTGCGGTTCGACACCACGCCCTGCGGCGGATTGCGCAGCCGATCATAGGTCGCCTTGACGTCGGCGGAGGTGAGCGGCGTTCCGTCGTGGAATTTGACATTCGGCTTGAGCTTGAAGGTGTAGCTCATCTGGTCGGGCGCGACTTGCCACGACTCGGCGAGGTCGCCTTCGACGTCCGGGAACTTGTCGAGATTGTACCGCAGGAGGGTGGAGTAGAACGGCGCAACAAGATGCAGCGTCGCGTAGGTGTCGCTGGCATGCGGATCGTAATGCGGTGCCTCGGCGCTGATCGCGAAATTGAGATTACCGCCGCGCTTGGGCTTGTCGGCCTGGGCATAGGCACGGCTCAGATCGAAATTCATCCCGCCAAGTCCGAGCGCGAGTGCGCCGGCGGTTCCCTTGAGAGCTGCGCGTCTTGAAATTTTCATGGTTCCTCCCTTTCGCCGGCATTTTGCCGGTCGTCACTTGTCGTCCCACTTTGTCGTCAGCGTTAACCCGATTTCCTTTCCGTTGATCAGACCTTGATGCATGCCGCAAAGTGACCCGGCCGTTTCTCTTCCAGCGCCGGCACGACGTGCCGGCACTCCTCGCTTGCCATGGGGCAGCGGGTATTGAAAACGCAACCGGCTGGCGGCGACAAGTGCGACGGCAACTCGCCTTTGATCAGGCGGGGTTCGCGGCCTTTCTCCACGGTCGGATCGGGAATTGGCGCGGCGTCGAGCAGTACTTTGGTGTACGGATGCAGCGGCTCGCTGTAGATGGTGTCGCGATCGGCGACCTCCATCACGCGGCCGAAATACATGACGACGACGCGCATCGAGATGTGGCGCACCACGGCAAGATCGTGCGCGATGAACAGATAGGCGAGGCCGAGGCGCCGCTGCAGGTCCTCCAGCAGATTGATGATCTGGCCCTGGATCGACACGTCCAGCGCCGATACCGCCTCGTCGCAGACGATGAAGGAGGGTTCCATCGCGAGCGCCCGTGCGATGCCGACGCGCTGACGCTGTCCGCCCGACAGCTGATGGGGATAACGCGTCGCCATTTCCGGGCGCAGGCCGACCTGTTCGAGGAGCTGGGCGACCCGCTCCTGCTCCTGCTTGCGGCCGGGCACGAGCCGATAGACATGCAGAGGTTCGCAGATGATCTGGCCGACCGTCATGCGAGGATTGAGAGAGGAATAGGGGTCTTGAAAGATCACCTGGATCTTTCGGCGCATCGCCTTCATGTCGCCGCTCGATGCGGAGGCGAGATTGACGCGATCGAACACGATCTCGCCGCCGGTCGGTTCGTCCAGCTTCAGGATCAGGCGGCCGACGGTGGTCTTGCCGCAGCCCGATTCGCCGACGAGACCGAGCGTTTCGCCGGGAAAGATGTCGAAGGAGACATCCTGCACCGCGCGAACCGTGCCGCTGGCGCCGCGAAAGCCTCCGCGCACCTCGAAATGCTTGGTCAGATTGCGCACCGAAAGCAGCGGATCGCCGGTCTTGCCTTCGACGCGCGCCGTACCCGCCGCGGCCGCGGCCCAGGTCAGTTTCCCTTCGGCGATTTCGGCATAACGGTGGCATCGCGACAGCCCGCCGGTATCGGTGCGCAGCAGCGCGGGCTCGGTCTCGCAGATCGCGATCTTGTAGGGACAGCGCGGCGCGAAACGGCAGCCGGGCGGGGGCGACGCCGCGTTCGGCGGCAGGCCCTCAATGGTCTCCAGCTTGGCCCCCCTCGGCCGGTCGAGGCGCGGCACGGAGCGCAAAAGTCCCATGGAATAGGGGTGGCGCGGCCGGTGGAAGACGTCGTCGGCGTCGCCTTCCTCGACGAGCCGCGAGGCATACATCACGATGACCCGGTCGGCGTAGCGTGCCACGACGCCCAGGTTATGCGTGATGACGATCAGCGCAATATTCAGCCGGCGCGACAGGTCCTTCATCAGTTCGAGGATCTGCGCCTGGATGGTGACGTCGAGCGCAGTGGTCGGTTCGTCGGCGATGATCAGCTTCGGGTTGCAGGCGAGCCCGATGGCGATCATGACGCGCTGGCGCATGCCGCCGGAGAACTGGTGAGGATATTGCTCGAGCCGCCGTGCCGGATCCG
>NZ_DATMRX010000211.1:0-3728 GCF_035565855.1 Pseudorhodoplanes sp. | reverse complement strand
CGGCCGAGCGTCCGATCTGCGGCAAGTCGAACAGCTCGATCATTTCCTGCGTCGAGAAGATTTCCTGATCGCCGTGGCTCCATCCGAGGCGAACGAGATAATTGCGCAGCGCTTCCGGCAGGTAGCCCATGGCGCGATAGGCATCGACGCCGAGCGCACCATGCCGCTTGGACAGCTTCGACCCGTC
The DNA here is from genome assembly GCF_035565855.1 of Pseudorhodoplanes sp. Classification (GTDB taxonomy): domain Bacteria; phylum Pseudomonadota; class Alphaproteobacteria; order Rhizobiales; family Xanthobacteraceae; genus Pseudorhodoplanes. Next base: position 3,541 of record NZ_DATMRX010000211.1, on the reverse strand, counting down.
CGGACCATGGATCAGCGGGATATGCGCCATCACCGGCACCTGCCAGCCCAGCGCCTCGTAAATCTGCTTCTGCCGCGCGGCATTGGTCAGATGGTCGTCGCCGCGAATGATATGGGTGACGCCCATGTCGTGATCGTCGACCACGACTGCGAGCATGTAGGTCGGGTTGCCGTCGGATCGCAGCAGCACGAGGTCGTCGAGATCGGCATTCTGCCAGACCACGCGGCCCTGGACCTGGTCCTCGATGACGGTCTCGCCGGTCAGCGGCGCCTTCAGGCGGATGACGGGTTTGATCCCGGCCGGTGCTTCGGAGGGGTCGCGGTCGCGCCAGCGCCCATCATAGAGGCGGGCCCGGCCGGCGGCGCGCGCCTGCTCACGCATGGCCGCCAGTTCCTCGGCACTCGCATAGCACCGGTATGCGCGGCCCTCGGCCAGCAATTGCTCGGCGACTTCGCGGTGCCGGGCTGCGCGAGCAAACTGGTGGACTGCCTCGCCGTCCCAGGTGATCCCGAGCCAGGTCAGTCCATCCAGAATGGCGGCGATCGCCGCGTCGGTGGACCGTTCGCGGTCTGTGTCCTCGATGCGAAGCAGCATCTTGCCGCCACGGCCACGGGCATAGAGCCAGTTGAACAGCGCCGTGCGTGCACCGCCAATGTGCAGAAAGCCGGTCGGGGAGGGTGCGAAGCGGGTTACGACAGTCATCCGGAGCGTATCGATTTGAGAGCCGCCCCTCTAACATGGGCGGGATGGCGCGGAAACAGCGCATTGCCTCTCATTGCGGCGATGGCGAGGCAGGGTTACCTGACGCTTGGCGCTTGCGGCCGAATTTGGCACAGAGGCGCGACCGGTGAGCTTCGCAAACGAGAGACACGACACATGGCGGCGGACGAATCTACGGCGACGGAGCCGGGGCGCGACTTCATCCGCGACATCGTGCAGGCCGATCTTGAGTCCGGCCGCCACAAGAGCGTGGTCACGCGGTTTCCCCCGGAACCGAACGGCTACCTGCATATCGGTCACGCCAAGTCGATCGGGCTGAATTTCGGCATCGCGCAGGAATTCGGCGGCCGCTGCCATCTGCGATTCGACGACACCAATCCGGTGAAGGAGGAGCAGGAGTTTATCGACGCGATCGAGGAGGACGTGCGCTGGCTCGGCTATGACTGGGGCACGCACCTCTACCATGCGTCCGATTATTTTGAGCAGCTTTACGAATGGGCCGAAGTCCTGATCAAGGCCGGCAAGGCCTATGTGGACGACCAGTCGCAGGAGGAAATCCGTCTCAATCGCGGCACCTTGACCGAACCTGGAAAGCCCTCGCCGTACCGCGACCGGTCGGTCGAGGAGAATCTCGACCTGTTCCGGCGCATGCGGGCCGGTGAGTTTCCGAACGGCGCGCGCGTGCTCCGCGCCAAGATCGACATGGCGGCCGGCAATATCAATCTGCGCGATCCGGTGATGTATCGCATTCTCCATGCCACGCATCCGCGGACTGGTGACGCCTGGAAAATCTATCCGAGCTACGACTATGCGCACGGGCAGTCGGACGCCATCGAGCACATCACGCATTCGATCTGCACGCTGGAATTCGAGGATCACCGACCGCTCTATGACTGGTTCATCGAAAACCTTCCGGTGCCCTCGCGCCCGCGTCAGTACGAGTTTGCGCGGCTCAATCTGACCTACACCATTCTCTCCAAGCGGGTGCTGACGCGGCTCGTTCAGGACGGTCATGTGGCGGGCTGGGACGATCCGCGCATGCCGACATTGGCGGGGTTGCGCCGGCGCGGCGTGCCGCCTGCCGCCTTGCGTGATTTCGTCAAGCGCATCGGCGTCGCCAAGGCCAACAGCGTGGTCGACGTCCAGATGCTCGACTTCTCGATCCGGGAAACGCTGAACCGGACCGCCTTGCGCCGCATGGCGGTGCTGCGGCCGCTGAAGGTGGTGATCGAGAATTATCCGGAAGGGCAGAGCGAGGAGCTCGAGGCGATCAACCACCCCGACGATGCCAAGGCCGGCACGCGCAAGATCCGCTTCGGCCGCGAGATCTTTATCGAGCAGGATGACTTCATGGAGAATCCGCCGAAGAAGTTCTTCCGGCTCTCGCCCGGCGCCGAGGTGCGGCTGCGCTACGCCTATTTCATCACCTGCCGCGAGGTGGTGAAGAATGCCGACGGCGAGGTGGTGGAACTGCGCTGCACCTACGATCCCGCGACCAAGGGCGGCAACGCGCCGGACGGTCGCAAGGTGAAGGCGACCATCCATTGGGTTTCGGCGCTGGATGCGGTGTCGGCCGAGGTGCGGCTCTACAATCCCTTGTTCACGCGCCCCGATCCGGACGCGGCCAATTTCGTCGCCGACCTCAATCTCAATTCGCTGGAAGTGCTGCCCGACGCCCAGCTCGAACCGGCCATCGTTGCGAGCAATTCCGCCGAGCCGATGCAGTTCGAGAGGCAGGGCTATTTCGTCCGCGACCGCGATTCCACGCCCGACCGCCCGGTCTTCAGCCGGACCATCGGACTGCGCGACACCTGGGCGAAGGTATCGGCGAGCGGCTGACTGCAATCTGATGTAGCCTCTCCCGCCAAGGTTGAAGCCGGGGCGGGGGGCTCATGGCTCGTGAGGGCGATCCGAACGACCGCAGGCCTGCGGGTGAGCGCTCCGGCGCGCGCGCGGGAGCCCGAACCTGGCCGCTTGGCGGGCGGGCGCAGGGTGTCTCGCCGGGCTGGCTCGGATCGCTCGATACCTCCGCGCATGGCGCTCGTTTCGCTGAATGGCTTGCGCGCGATACGGCCCCCGGGCGGTTGATCCCATGGCTGCCGGTTGCTTTCGGGATCGGCGTCATTCTCTATTTCGCCGCCGACCGCGAGCCCTTTCTTTGGGCCGGCCTGATTGTGGCAACATTTGCGTTGACCCTGTGCGTCGCCGCGCGTGCCCGGCCCGTCGCGTTTCCGGTCATGATCGGTCTCACTGCGATCGTGTTCGGTTTCACGTTCGCCACCTGGAAGACCGCACGCATCGCGCATCCGGTGCTTGCAGCGCCTGCCTTCAACGTGACGCTGTCCGGCTTCGTCGAGACGCGCGAAGAACGCGAACGCAGCGACCGCATCGTGATCCGCGTGCACGCGATGAAAGGCGCACGGCCGGACATCAAGCTTGAACGCGTGCGGATATCGGTGCGCAAGGGGACCGCACCGCCGGTCGCCTCCTTTGTCGAATTGCGGGCTCGCCTCAATCCTCCGCTGACGCCGCTCCGGCCGGGGGGATACGATTTCGCCCGCGATCATTATTTCCAGCGGCTCGGGGCAACCGGTTTCGCGCTCGGATCGATCCGGCAGATGCAGCCGCCCGAGGCTCCGGGACTATTATTGCGCTATGCCGCGGGCATCAGCGGACTGCGCGATGCCATCGACAGCCGCATCCGCGCGGCGCTGCCCGGCGACAAGGGCGCGATCGCATCGGCATTGATCACCGGCAAGCGCGACGCAATTTCGTCCTCGGTGAACGAGGCAATGTATGTATCGAGCCTTGCGCACGTCTT
>NZ_DATMRX010000210.1:0-24541 GCF_035565855.1 Pseudorhodoplanes sp. | reverse complement strand
AGTGATTTACAAATATCACCTGATCGGATTGGACGATATTCCGGGGTTGCCCAGACCACGCCCGCTGACCTGAATTCGAATTTTCCCCAAGTGCCGCCGGAACGCATTCGGCCCCACCGCCGTTATCGCTGCCGAGATTTTGCGGGGACACGGCATGCCACATTCGCGCTATTTGATCCGTCAGACCGGGGACGGCTGGAGCATACGGTTCGCCGACGCCGATTTCGGGCCCTATCAGACCAAGCAGGAAGCGCTGATGTTTGCTGTGGATGCGGCGCAGCGACTTGGCGAGGAACGCGGCGAGAATGCGGAAGTCTGCCTGCTCGGGGAAAATGGTCACTTCCACCCGGAATGGACGTTCGGACGCGACAGCTATCCGCCGCGTCTTTGAGGGCGAAGGGAAGGGAACATTCGTCCGGTCGAGCTGTTGAGCCATCGCGTCAGCCGGAAACGGCTGTGCAAGCGCCGGACGGCCTATACCCCCTCCCCAATACGAGGTCGTCCGGCGCCTTTTTTGCGCTTCTGGACTTTTGTGCTGCCCGACGAAAAAGAGCAGGGCAACGGCCCTGCTCTAAATAAAAATATAACGCTTCCCGCGCGTGATTTAAGTTTATTGGCGAAGCGTCAGCGGCGCAATTCGCGCTCGCGATCCTCCCAAGACTTGGACCGGTTGGGCGACGCTGCCCAACGCGAAGGCGAAAGCTATATCAGCTTTCTATGTCTCGGCAAGGCCCATGAATGCCTGTTTATGGGGCCTAAACGAACGTGCCTTGAGTTTTCCGGCGCGATCCGGTTTCACTCCGCCGGCGACCATTGGGGTCGATTCTCCGAAAGCAACAGATGCGATTATCGCGGTATTTTCTTCCGATTTTGCGGGAAACGCCCAAAGAGGCGGAAATCGTGTCGCACCGCCTCATGCTGCGTGCCGGCATGATGCGTCAGGAGGCCGCCGGCATCTACGCCTTCCTGCCGCTCGGGCTGCGGGTGCTCGACAAGATCTGCGCCATCGTTCGCGAGGAGCAGAATCGCTCCGGCGCGATCGAACTCCTCATGCCCACGATCCAGTCGGCGGAGCTGTGGCGCGAGAGTGGGCGCTACGACGCCTACGGCAAGGAAATGCTGCGGATCAAGGACCGTCATGAGCGCGAAATGCTTTATGGTCCGACCAACGAGGAGATGATCACCGATATCTTCCGCGCCTATGTGCGATCGTATCGCGACCTTCCGCTCAATCTCTACCACATCCAATGGAAGTTCCGTGACGAGGTCCGGCCGCGCTTTGGCCTGATGCGCGGCCGCGAATTCCTGATGAAGGACGCCTATTCCTTCGACATTGACCAGGCCGGTGCGCGGCATTCCTATAACAAGATGTTCGTCGCCTATCTTCGCACCTTCGCGCGGATGGGGCTGAAGGCGATCCCGATGGTTGCGGAAACAGGGCCCATCGGCGGGAATCTCAGCCATGAATTCATCATCCTGGCCTCGACCGGGGAGAGCGAAGTCTTCTGCCATCGCGACTATCTCGACTTCGAGGTGCCGGGCGCGGATATCGATTTCGACGACGTTGCCGGGCTGCAGTCGACGGTGGACCGCTGGACCTCGCTTTACGCGGCCACGTCAGAGAAGCACGACAACGCGGCGTTCGAAGCTCTGCCGGAAGGAAGCCGCGTCTCCGCGCGGGGAATCGAAGTCGGTCACATCTTCTATTTCGGCACCAAATATTCCGACCCGATGAAGGCCGTGGTAACGGGACCCGACGGAGCCGAGCATGCGGTCCATATGGGTTCTTACGGGATCGGTCCGTCGCGCCTTGTTGCAGCCATCATCGAGGCGTCCCACGACGACGCGGGCATCATCTGGCCGGAAAGCGTTGCACCGTTCCGGGTGGCGATCCTGAACCTGAAGCAAGGGGATGCGGCGACCGACGCGGCATGCGAAAAGCTTTATGCGGACTTGCAGGCCCGGGGCGTCGACACCCTGTACCACGATCTCGATGAGCGGCCGGGTTCCAAATTCGCCACTGCGGACCTGATCGGGATTCCCTGGCAGGTCGTAATCGGCCCGAAGGGCCTTGCTGCCGGCCAATTTGAGGTGAAACGTCGGTCGGACGGGAGCCGGGAGATGTTGAGCCCGAGCGAAGTGCTGAACCGGCTGGTTTAGCGACGCCCGCGCTGGCTGTCGGGGGTAATGTCCCCACGAATTTATGTGGGCTGCGGCCACTTCGGTATTTGGCGGTGGCTTGAATTGGCCAGAATCTGATGAAATCCGCAGATTCAGGAGTCTGAATGAGCGAACCCAGCGCAACGCGCCCCTTTGCGCCTTTCGAATGGATGCTGTCGCTGCGCTATCTACGAGCGCGGCGAAAGGAAGGATTCATCTCGGTCATCGCCAGCATCTCCTTCCTTGGGATCATGCTTGGTGTTGCAACGCTCATTATCGTCATGGCGGTGATGAACGGATTTCGCAAAGAGCTCCTTGAAAAGATTCTCGGCATGAACGGGCATCTCCTGGTGCAGCCGCTGGAATCGCCGCTCACCGACTGGAAGGAACTGGCGCAGCGTCTGAGCGGGGTACCTGGTGTTCGGCTCGCCGCGCCCATGGTTGATGGCCAGGCGCTGATCTCGTCGCCCTTCCATTCCACCGGCGTCGGTGTGCGCGGGATGCGCGCGGCCGATCTCGACAAGCAAGCTTCGATCACGACGAACCTGAAGCAAGGCACGCTCGACGGGTTCGATGAAGGGCAGGGGATCATTATCGGCAAGCGTCTCGCCGACGCCCTGTCGGTTCGTGCCGGCGATAACGCTACGCTCGTCGCGCCGCGCGGCGCGGTTACGCCGATGGGCACCACGCCGCGGATCAAGACGTATCGAATAGCCGCGGTCTACGAGATCGGCATGTCGGAATACGATTCCAATTTCGTATTCATGCCGCTTGCGGAATCGCAGGCTTATTTCAATCGCTCCGGCGATGTGACCGCGGTCGAAGTCTACATCGACAAGCCGGACAATTACCGCGAATTCCGAACCCTGCTGACGAAGGCTGCCGAGCGCCCAATTTTCATAACGGACTGGACGCAGCGTAACGCGACCTTCTTCAACGCGTTGCAGGTGGAGCGCAATGTGATGGCGCTGATCCTGTCGCTGATCGTCCTCGTTGCGGTGCTCAACATCGTGTCGGGGCTGTTCATGCTGGTGAAGGACAAGGGGCGGGACATCGCGATCCTGCGCACGATGGGAGCGACCCAGGGCGCGATCATGCGTGTCTTTCTGATTACCGGCGCCTCGATCGGCGTTGTCGGGACGACCCTGGGCTTTTTGGTCGGTGTCGTGGTCTGCGCGAATATCGAGTCGCTGCGCCAGTTCGTCTCATGGCTCACCTCGCGCGAGATATTTGCGCCCGAATTGTATTTTCTCTCGCGCCTGCCGGCCGAGATCGATGCGGGCGAAACCACGGCCGTGATCGTCATCGCGCTGGCCATGTCGCTTGCGGCTACGCTTTATCCGTCATGGCGGGCGGCGCGGCTCGATCCTGTCGAGGCGCTCCGCTATGAATGAGCGTGTGATGGCGGATGATCAGACAACGTCATCGGGTCCAGCGAAGGGGCCGGTGCTGTATCTGAACGCCGTCCATCGGCGCTATCAGCAGGGCGAAGCCGAACTGACGATCTTGCGGGGCGCGGAACTCGGATGCTGGCTCGGCCAGTCCATCGCGCTGATCGCGCCATCAGGCGCTGGAAAGTCCACCTTGCTGCACGTTGCAGGTCTCCTCGAGCATCCCGATGCGGGGGAGGTGTTCGTGGATGGCCGACCGACTTCGAATCTGTCCGATGCGGAACGCACGCAGATCCGCCGGGTCGAGATGGGCTTCGTCTATCAAGCCCATCACCTGCTGCCGGAGTTTTCGGCGGTCGAAAATGTGATGCTGCCGCAGATGATCCGCGGCCTGTCGCGGAGCGAAGCCCGCAAGCGAGCCAGCGAACTTCTGACCTATCTCGGCCTGAACGCGCGGCTGGAGCATCGGCCGGCCGAGTTGTCAGGCGGTGAGCAGCAGCGCGTTGCCATCGCCCGCGCGGTCGCCAATGCGCCCCGCATCCTGTTGGCCGACGAGCCCACCGGAAATCTCGATCCGCATACAGCGGACCACGTATTCGATACGCTCAGGCAACTGGTCGCCGCATCGGGTCTTGCCGCGATCATCGCCACCCACAATCTCGATCTTGCCCGCCGCATGGACCGACGCGTGACAATCCGCGAAGGCGTCGTTATCGAGCTCGAATGAGCCTACGGTCCCGAATAATCAAAATCCGCCGCTATTGACCCACACCGTTTCGTGCCCATCTTGCCCGCGTTCCGGGATCGGACCCTTCCATAACATCAGGCCATGACTGAACCATCTCCTGCCTCTGCCAAAGCGGAAGACATTGTCGGCCGCGAGTTGCGTCCCTTGCCTTCCCTCATCTTCGGATCGCGCTGGCTGCAGCTGCCGCTTTATCTCGGGCTGATCGTCGCCCAGGGCGTCTATGTGCTGCTGTTCCTCAAGGAGCTCTGGCACCTCACGCTGCATGCGATGGATTTCACCGAACAGCAGATCATGCTGATGGTGCTGGGTCTGATTGACGTGGTGATGATCTCCAACCTGCTGGTGATGGTGATTGTCGGCGGCTACGAGACCTTCGTCTCCCGGCTGCGTCTTCAGGGGCATCCCGATCAGCCGGAATGGCTCAGCCACGTCAATGCCAGCGTCCTGAAGATCAAGCTCGCCATGGCGATCATCGGCATTTCGTCGATCCACCTGCTGCGAACTTTCATCGAGGCTGGCAACCTCGGCAGTCCGAAGGCGAGTTATACTGAAGCCGGGATCATGTGGCAGGTCATCATCCATCTCGCCTTCATCGTTTCCGCAATCGGCATCGCCACGGTCGATCGGATGAGCCAGGTGCCGGCCAACCACGCCCGCCGCGACCACTAGTCCAGGACGACCCCTCGCTATCGATGCTTTCCCGTTGGCTCGGCTTCAACATGCGAAGCCGGGCTTGGCAGGAGGGCGTCTGCGCGAGCCGAACTATCCCCGCTTGACTGAGAACAAAAGAAGAACTATGTTCTCTGTCCGTTCTTTACGAGCGGGTCGAAGCGGGGTTCAGCTAGGAGGCGGGGATGTTTCGCGCTGTAGTCGAGGAGGCCGCCGCACTGGCCTCGCTGTCGCTCTTTCTCGGAATGATCGCCATATGGGCGCAAGTGCTGGGTGGTCTCTGACTGCGTGATCTGTGCGTAGCGTCGTGCGTTTGTTGCGTCCGCGGGAGAAAAGGACGCGGTTTCGGCCGGGCGCCCCTCATTAGGTCGCGTCGCGTTTGAGCGGGCGCCCGGCTGCTTCCTCGTCTGGCTTAGCTGGGCCGCGTCCGCCGGTAGCGTTGTTGCCCGGACTAGGAGAACCCGACTAGGAGAACCCGACTAGGAGAACCAGTCTTCGGGAGCCAACCTGAGAGAGCGGTCTTGGGGAAAACGGGCGTGCAGGGCCGCCGCGCCGGATTGAGGGTGGACTTGAGGGGACGGGCTCCCCACGATTGAAGCCGACCAGACAGATTCGTGAGGCTTCCGGTGTCGGATGCACCCTTCGTGCACCTGCATGTGCACTCGTCCTATTCCTTGCTCGAAGGCGCGCTGAAAATCGGCAAGCTGGCCGATCTCGCCAAGGCCGACCGGCAGCCCGCACTCGCGTTGACCGACACCGACAATATGTTCGGTGCGCTGGAATTTTCCGAGAAGCTCGCCGGGAGCGGAATTCAGCCAATCGTCGGGTGCTGCTTTTCCGTCGATTGCGGGGACCAGCCGCGGGACCCGCGCAATCCCGCCCAGAACCGTAAGTTGCCGCGGCTCGTGCTGCTCGCCGCGACCGAGACTGGATATCGCCGGCTGATGCGGCTGTCGTCGCGCGCTTTTCTCGAATCGCCGTCCAACGAACCGCCACATCTGCCGGTCGCCTGGCTGGAGGAGGGGGCCGATGGCCTGATTGCGCTCACCGGAGGTCCGGGGGGCGTGCTCGATCAGGCCATAGCGGCCGGCCAGCTCGATCTGGCCCAGGCCCGCGCGAGCCGGCTGCGCGAACTCTTTGACAACCGCCTCTATGTCGAATTGCAGCGCCACGGATTGCCCGAGCAGCGTGCGGTCGAGCCACACCTCATCGACATCGCCTACACACAATCGCTGCCGCTGGTCGCTACCAATGAGCCCTTCTTTGCAACGCCGTCCGACTATGAGTCCCATGATGCGCTGATTTGCATCGCCGAAGGCCGTCTGATCGCTGAGACCGACCGGCGCCAGCTCACGCCGCAGCATTATTTCAAAAGCCGGCGGGAGATGGCCGAGTTGTTCTCGGATCTGCCGGAAGCAATTGCGAACACTGTCGAGATCGCGCAGCGCTGCGCATGGCGTCCGCGAACGTCCAAGCCGATCCTGCCGCGCTTCACATCTGATGGGACCGACGAGGCCGCTGAATTGCGCAAGCGCGCTGCCGCGGGCCTGGAGCGGCGCATTGCGCTTCATGGCCTTGCGCCGAATGCGAGCCGTGAAGACTATGACGCGCGGCTTGCCTTCGAACTCGATGTCATCGAGCGGATGAAATATCCGGGATATTTCCTGATCGTCGCGGACTTCATTCAATGGGCGAAGTCGCATGACATTCCGGTCGGGCCGGGCCGTGGCTCGGGGGCGGGCTCGCTTGTAGCCTACGCGCTGACCATTACCGATCTCGATCCGATCCGCTTTGGGCTTCTGTTCGAACGCTTTCTCAATCCCGAGCGCGTGTCGATGCCGGACTTCGACATCGACTTCTGCCAGGACCGCCGCGACGAAGTGATCCGTTACGTGCAGGAGCGCTACGGGCGCGATCAGGTCGCGCAAATCATCACCTTCGGAACACTGCAGGCACGCGGTGTGCTGCGCGACGTCGGTCGCGTGCTGGAGATGCCGTATGGCATGGTCGACAGGCTGTGCAAGCTTGTGCCGCAAAATCCGGCAAACCCGGTGACGCTGGCCCGTGCCATTGACGACGAGCCGAAGCTGCAGGCCGAGCGCGATTCCAATCCGACGGTGCGGCGCGCCTTCGACATCGCACAGAAGCTGGAAGGGCTGACGCGGCATGCATCGACCCATGCCGCGGGCATCGTGATCGGCGATCGCCCGCTGGCGGAGCTTGTGCCGCTCTATCGCGATCCGAAATCGGACATGCCGGTAACCCAGTTCAACATGAAATGGGTGGAGCCGGCGGGCCTCGTGAAGTTCGACTTCCTGGGCTTGAAGACACTCACGGTGCTCAAGACCGCGGTGGACCTGTTGAAGCGGCGCGGCATCGAAGTCGATCTGTCCGCGATCCCGCTCGACGACAAGAAAACCTACGAGCTGCTCGGACGCGCAGAAGCGGTTGGCATCTTCCAGCTGGAAAGTGCGGGCATGCGGCGCGCGCTGCTCGACATGAAGCCCGACCGGTTCGAGGACATCATTGCGCTGGTGGCGCTCTATCGCCCCGGCCCGATGGCGAATATCCCGACCTATTGCGCGCGCAAACATGGCGAGGAGGAGCCGGATTACATCCATCCGAAGCTCGAAGAGGTGCTCAAGGAAACCTTCGGCGTCATCGTCTATCAGGAGCAGGTGATGCAGGCGGCGCAGCTGCTTGCCGGCTATTCGCTCGGACAGGCCGATCTGTTGCGCCGCGCTATGGGCAAGAAGATCCGCAGCGAGATGCAGGCGCAGCGCCAGGATTTCGTGAAGGGCGCCGTGGAGCGCGGCGTGCAGAAGTCGCAGGCGGACGCGATCTTCGATTTGCTCGAACGCTTTGCCGAATACGGCTTCAATAAGAGCCACGCGGCTGCCTATGCGCTCGTCGCCTATCAGACGGCCTGGATGAAGGCGAATTACCCGGTCGAGTTCCTCGCGGCTTCAATGACGCTCGACATGGGCAATACCGACAAGCTTGCGGAATTCCGCAACGAGGCCGAGCGGCTTGGCATCAAGCTCGAACCGCCCTCGATCAACCAGTCCGGTCGCGCTTTCGAAGTCGAAGGCAACACGATCTTCTATTCGCTCGCCGCGTTGAAGGGCGTCGGCGGGCAGGCGGTCGATGCAATCGTTGCCGCGCGCGGGCAGAGACCCTTCCGCGATCTCACCGACTTCGCCTCACGCATCAATCCGAAGGCGGTCAACAAGCGTGTCCTGGAGAGTCTCGCTGCGGCCGGAGCCTTCGACCAGCTCGAACCGAATCGTGCTCGTGTTCACGCCGCGGTCGAGACCATGCTTTCGGCGGCGCAACGCGCCCATGATGCCGCCGAGAGCGGCCAGAATGAGTTGTTCGGCGGGCCGGCGCATCGCGAGCCGCTGCGTTTGCCGAATGCCGATCCGTGGCCTCCATCGGATCGCCTGCAGCGCGAATATGATGCGATCGGGTTCTTCCTCACCGGTCACCCGCTCGACGATTACGCCAAGGCGCTGAAGCGCATGCAGGTCATGAACTGGATGGAGTTCTGCAAATCCGTGCGGGCCGGGGCATCCGCCGGACGGACCGCGGCGACCGTGGTCTCGCGGGTCGAACGCCGCACCAAGACCGGGAACAAGATGGGCATCATCGGACTGTCCGATCCGAGCGGGCAATACGAGGCGGTGCTGTTCCAGGAGGGGCTCCAGCAATATCGCGAGCTTCTCGAGCCCGGAAATGCCGTGCTGCTGTTTCTCTCTGCGGAAGCGCAAGGGGAGGACGTCCGGGCCCGGATCCAGACCGTGGAACGGCTCGATCAGGCCGCCGAAAAGGTGCAGAAGAGCCTGCAGATCTTCCTGCGTGACCCGGCGCCGCTCGACCACATCACCAACAGGCTGGAGCCGAAGGGCGACGGCGAGGTGCATTTCGTGCTGATGCTGCGGGACGGAGGCGAGGTCGAGGTCAAGTTGCCGGGCCGGTACAAGGTCTCCCCGCAGATCGCCGGTGCCATCAAGGCCGTACCCGGGGTGGTGATGGTCGAGGCCGGCTAGGCCGGGTGCCGGCCCTCCGAAGAGGGGCCTGTCTGGGCGCCGCCGGGCGCTTTTCCTTGCCTTTCGCCCACCGGGTGGCTATATCGCCGCCCATCTCACACGCGGATCAGGGTTTGCCGCCCGGTAACGGGCAAGGCCGGCCTTCCGGTGGCGGTCCGGCCAATGGCCGGGCGTCCACGATGTCCGCGGCGGAACAAACCGGAGAATAGTCATGGCGCTGCCCGATTACAGCATGCGTCAGCTTTTGGAAGCTGGCGTTCACTTCGGCCATCAGGCCCACCGCTGGAATCCGAAGATGGGGAATTACATCTTCGGCGTTCGCAACAACATCCACATCATCGATCTGGCGCAGACCGTCCCGATGCTGCACCAGGCCCTGCAGGCGGTGTCCGACACCGTCGCCAAGGGCGGCCGCATCCTGTTTGTCGGCACTAAGCGCCAGGCGCAGGACGCCATCGCCGACGCGGCCAAGCGCTGCGCGCAATATTACGTCAATTCGCGTTGGCTCGGCGGCACCCTGACCAACTGGAAGACCATCTCGGGATCGATCCAGCGGTTGCGCAAGCTCGAGGAGATGCTCGCCTCGAACGAGGCGCAGGGCTACACCAAGAAAGAGCGCCTCGACCTGCAGCGCGAGCGCGACAAGCTCGACCGCTCGCTCGGCGGCATCAAGGATATGGGCGGTCTGCCCGACATGCTGTTCGTGATCGACACCAACAAGGAAGACATCGCGATCAAGGAAGCGCAGCGTCTGAACATTCCGGTGGCGGCGATCGTCGACACCAATTGCGACCCCAATGGCATCAACTATGCCGTGCCGGGGAACGACGATGCGAGCCGCGCGATCAGCCTGTATTGCGATCTCGTCGCGCGCGCGGCGATTGACGGCATTGGCCGCTCGCAGGGCGAGCGCGGCATCGATCTCGGTGCTGCAGCCGAGCCGGTCATGGAAGAGCTGCCGGAGACCAGCAGCACCGGTTATGAGGCGCTGCCCGGACCGCGCGGCGTTGCCGACGATCTGAAGAAGCTGCCCGGCGTGTCCGGCTCGATCGAGAAGCAGCTCAACGATCTCGGCATCTTCCATTATTGGCAGCTCGCGCCGCTGTCGCACGACCAGGCGCATCGTCTCGGCGAGGCCGTCGGTCTGCCGGGTCGCGCCGATCAATGGGTGGCGAAGGCCAAGGAATTCACGGCCGAATCCGAGTGATGCGAATGGCGCGGACTGAAGTCCGCGCCGCAACCCGAGCTAAGTTGGATCAAGGACATGGCAGAAATCACCGCTGCGCTCGTGAAAGACCTGCGCGAACAAACCGGCGCGGGCATGATGGATTGCAAGGCGGCGCTGACCGAAACCAAGGGTGACGTCGAGGCTGCAATCGATTGGCTGCGCAAGAAGGGCCTGTCGAAGGCCGCGAAAAAGGCCGACCGTGTCGCGGCGGAAGGACTGATCGGCATCAGCACGGCGCCAAAAAAAGGCGCGGTGGTCGAAGTCAATGCCGAGACCGATTTCGTCGCGCGCAACGATCACTTCCAGGGCCTCGTCAAGCTGATCGCGGATGTTGCGCTCTCGAATGGCGGCGACGCCGACGCGGTTCGTGCGGCGAAGGTCGGCGACAAGACCGTGCAGGAGGCGATCGCCTCCGCGATCGCGACCATCGGCGAAAACATGTCGCTACGCCGTGCCGCGTCGCTGTCGGTGAATAACGGCGTGATCGGCACCTATATGCACAATTCGATCTCCGACGGTCTCGGTAAGATCGGTGTGCTGGTGGCCTTGGAATCGACCGGCGATCCGCAGGAGCTCGCCGCTCTCGGGCGATTGGTGGCGATGCATATCGCAGCGGCGGCGCCGCTTGCCGTCGATCCGTCCGGCCTTGGAGCCGACCTGATCGAACGGGAGAAGGGCGTTCTGGCCGACAAGGCCAAGGCGTCCGGCAAGCCCGCGAACGTCATCGAAAAGATCGTCGAGTCCGGCCTGAAGAGCTTTTACAAGGAAGTCTGCCTGCTCGATCAGCCTTATGTGCACGACGACAAAAAGTCGGTCGCGCAGGCGCTGAAGGAGGCCGAGGGCAAGGTCGGCGGTCCGATCAAGGTCACGGGCTTTGTCCGCTACAAGATCGGCGAAGGCATCGAGAAGCAGGAAAGCGACTTCGCGGCAGAGGTCGCGGCGGCCGCAGGCAAGAGCTGAGGTCACGGCAGGACGATCGCATCATGGCCAAACCGGTCTATGGACGTGTGGTCGTCAAGATTTCCGGAGAAGCCCTCGCCGGGGCCGCCGGCTTCGGCGTTGACCAGCGCGTGGTCGAGACCATCGCCGCGGACATCGTTGCCTCACACCGGCTCGGCGTCGAAATCGCCGTAGTCGTTGGAGGCGGCAACATCTTTCGCGGCGTCGAAGTCTCCAACCGCGGAGTCTCGCGTCCGACCGGGGACACCATGGGCATGCTCGCGACCGTCATGAACAGCCTCGTGCTGGAAGCGGCGATTGCGCGCAACGGTTCGCCCGCAGCGACGCTTTCGGCAATTCCCATGCCGACGGTGTGTGATACCTATTCGCGCCGCCGCGCGCTGGACCAGATCGGCGCTGGCCGGGTGGTGCTGCTGGCCGGCGGGACCGGCAATCCGTTCTTCACAACGGACACGACGGCGGTCCTCCGCGCATCGGAACTCGATTGTGGGGCGGTCCTGAAGGCCACCAACGTGGACGGCGTCTATGATGCCGATCCGAAGCAGAACAGTTCCGCAAAACGGTACGAGCGGTTGAGCCCGCGCGAGGCTCTGGACCGCAACCTGAAGGTGATGGATTCCACCGCGTTCGCGCTTGCCCGCGAAAATGGTATGCCTATCATCGTTTTTTCGATCCGCGAGCCGGGTGCGATTGAGGCCGTCTTGCGGGGAGAGGGCCGCTCGACCATCGTGGCCGATTAGGTGCGGTCAAGATTCGCAGGCTCCAATGTGGCCGCGACGGGTGGAAGTCGGGCCCAGCGGGTCAAAATGTGAGGCCGAGACGAACGGTCCGAGAGAGAGGCGATGGCAACGACAAGTCACGACATCAACGATCTGAAGCGCCGCATGCAGGGCGCCATCGCGGTCCTGAAGCAGGAATTGTCGGGGCTGCGCACTGGCCGCGCCAATGCGAATTTGCTCGAACCGGTTCAGGTCGACGCCTATGGCACCCATATGCCGCTGTCGCAGCTTGCGACCGTGAGCGTTCCCGAGCCGCGTCTGTTGAGCGTGCAGGTCTGGGATCGCACGATGGTTCATGCGGTCGAGAAGGCGATCACCGCCGCCAATCTGGGTCTCAATCCGCAGACCGAAGGCCAGGTCATCCGGCTTCGCATTCCCGAACTGAATGAGGAGCGTCGCAAGGAACTGGTCAAGGTCGCGCACAAATATGCCGAGGCCGCACGCGTTGCGGTTCGTCACGTCCGGCGCGACGGGATCGACGTGATCAAAAAGTTGGAGAAGGATCACCAGATTTCCAAGGACGACCAGGAGCGCTTTTCCAACGAGATTCAGAAGGCAACGGATCAATCGATCCAGGATATCGACCAGCTGCTTGCTACCAAGGAAAAAGAAATCCTGACGGTCTGATCGTCGCGACTTTGCAGGCTTAAACCATGTCCATGCCAAAGGTTTCCCTTGATGGGACGTCGGGCTTTGATGTCCCCCGTCACGTCGCCATCATCATGGATGGCAACGGTCGGTGGGCTGCGGCGCGCGGGTTGCCAAGAGGCGAGGGACATCGTCGCGGCGTGGAGGCCCTGCGCAAGACTGTGCGCGCGGCGGGCGATCTCGGGATCGACATCCTGACGATTTTCGCTTTCAGCTCCGAAAACTGGACTCGTCCTCAAACGGAAATCCGCGACCTGCTCGGCCTTTTGCGGCTGTTCATCCGCAACGATCTTGCCGAACTCAACACCAACAACGTTCGGGTCCGGATCATCGGAGAGCGCGACACGCTGTCTTCCGACGTGAGACGTTTGCTGGAGGAGGCCGAACAGCTCACTTTGCGCAATGACGGCATGACGCTCGTCGTCGCCTTCAACTATGGCGCACGGCAGGAGATCGCCCGGGCGGCGCAGCGGCTTGCCGACGCGGTGGCCGCTGGCCGGTTGTCATCGAGCGAGATCACGGCGGAGCACGTCTCGCAATATATGGACGCGCCCGATCTTCCCGATCCCGATCTGATCATCCGAACCAGTGGCGAGCAACGCCTTTCGAATTTTCTGCTGTGGCAATCGGCCTATAGCGAGCTCGTCTTCGTGCCGACCTTCTGGCCCGATTTCGATCGCGGCGCGCTTGAACAGGCCATTTCGGAATATGCTCGCCGCGAGCGTCGGTTCGGCGGGTTGGCGGCGGCCGGATCGTAGCGATGGATGGTGGCAAGCCATCGCTTCCACTGACCGAGACGACGTCCACGCCGTCGACGCGCAACCTTATGCTGCGCATTGCATCCGCCGCCGTTCTTGCGCCGCTCGCAATCGGTGCCGCCTGGCTCGGAAGCTGGCCTTTCACGATATTCTGGACCATTGCCGCGGTTGCGGTGTGGTGGGAATGGATTGGCCTTGTCGAGCCAACCGGCCGCAATGTCCTGCTGGCGACGGGCATTTGCGCACTGCTTTTGCAGGCTATCGTGTTCGAGACCGGCAATCTGTCGATCGCCATCATGATCGTGGCGCTCGGTGTGCTTGCGGGCATTGTGACCGCCGGCAAGCATGCGCCAGCCGTTGCGGGCGGCCTTCTTTATGCGTCGGCGCTGCTGATGGCCGCAGCAGTGCTGCGCGCTGATGACAAATATGGGTTCATCGCCATTCTGTTTCTTTTTGCTGTGGTCTGGGGAACGGATATCGGCGGCTATTTCAGCGGTCGTGCTTTCGGCGGCCCGAAGCTCGCACCCTCGATCAGTCCCAAGAAAACGTGGTCCGGCGCGATTGGCGGTACGCTCGTCGGCGTTGGCGCAGCCGTTGCCGTAGCAAAGCTGTTCACGCTCTCCAACCCGCTGATGATCGGGATCGTTGCTGTCGTCCTCTCAGTCGCTTCGCAGTGTGGCGACCTGTTTGAGTCCGGGCTGAAACGGCGTTTTGATGCAAAGGATGCGAGCGGCCTGATCCCCGGCCATGGTGGCGTCATGGATCGACTCGATGGTTTCATTTTCGCAGTCACGGTGGCAGCGGTGATTGGTGTCGCGCGTGGCGGCTTCGATGGGCCCGCTGCAGGTCTTCTGGTCTGGTGAGCATGGTTCCATCCGCATACAAGTTTCAAACACCCGCTGCGTCGTCTTCGGCCGCGCCTCGCACTATCAGCATCCTCGGTGCGACCGGTTCGATCGGCACCAGCACGCTGGACCTCCTGGTGCGTCAGCCCGATCGCTACAAGGTCGAGGCGGTCACCGCGCAGCGCAATGCGGAGGCGCTGGCGAAAGCTGCGATCGCGCTCGGCGCACGCTTTGCGGCCATCGCCGATCCGAAAGCCTATGATGCATTGAAGGCTGCGCTGTCCGGCTCCGAAATCGTCGCCGCCGCCGGCGAAGCAGCCGTGATCGAGGCCGCGGCGCGGCCGGCGGATATCGTGGTTGCCGCGATCAGTGGGGCTGCGGGCCTTGCACCGACCATGGCCGCGATCGAGCGCGGCACCTCTGTCGCGATCGCCAACAAGGAATGTCTCGTCTGTGCAGGCGGATTGTTCATGCGCCGTGCGGCGGAACGCGATGCCACGATCCTTCCGGTCGATTCCGAACACAATGCGCTGTTCCAGGCGATGGGGGCGGGCGGACGCGGTGATATCCGCCGCCTGATCCTGACGGCTTCGGGAGGCCCGTTCCGGACCTGGTCGGCGGAGGCGGTGCGAAATGCGACACCCGAACAGGCGCTGCGCCACCCGAACTGGTCGATGGGCGCCAAGGTCACGATCGATTCGGCGAGTTTGATGAACAAGGGCCTCGAACTGATTGAGGCGCATCACCTCTTCCAGATGCCGGCGAAGGACATTGATGTCTTCGTCCACCCGCAATCGATCGTGCACGGCATCGTCGAATTCTGCGACGGGTCCTTCATCGCGCAGCTCGGCGCGCCGGACATGCGGATTCCGATTTCGCATTGCCTCGCCTGGCCCGAGCGGATGACGGAGCCAGCGCGCCGGCTTCGCCTGGAGGAGATGGCCAGCCTGACCTTCGAGGCGCCCGACCTTGTCCGCTTCCCGGCGCTGCGCCTTGCCCGCGAGGCTCTGACCGTAGGAGGGGCGGCTCCGACGGTATTGAATGCCGCCAACGAGATCGCGGTCGCGGAATTTCTGTCGGGTCGCCTCGGATTTGCCGCCATTCCGTCGCTCGTGGAGGCTACACTCAACGAGGCTGTGCGAAGGGGGATTGTTCGCGAGCCGGCTAGCGTTGACGAGGCGCTTACGATCGATCGCGAAGCGCGCGCCATTGCGAGCGAATTGAGGTCTGATGCTGCGGCGGCTCTGAACTAGACCGCCTCGATCGGGGAATTGGGTCCGACATGGGTTTGTTCGAGAATTTCAGCTTGTGGGGCGGCGGGTTTCCCGGCTCGCTGCTGCCTTTTCTGTTTGTGTTAACCATCGTGGTATTTTTCCACGAGCTCGGCCACTTCCTGGTGGCCCGCTTGTGCGGCGTCCGCGTGCTGGTGTTTTCGGTCGGTTTCGGGCCAGAGATCGTCGGATTCAATGACCGGCACGGCACCCGCTGGAAGATTTCCGCCATCCCGCTTGGGGGATACGTGAAGTTCTTCGGCGACGAGGATGCCGCCAGCACCCCCGACCATTCCAGCATGTCGATGATGACGGCGAGCGAACGGCGGCAGAGCTTCCATCACAAGAGTGTCGCCCGTCGCGCAGCGATCGTTGCGGCCGGTCCGATCGCCAATTTCATTCTGGCGATCCTGATTTTTGCGGCCATTTTCGTATTTTACGGCAAGCCCTCGACGTCCGCCCGGGTCGACGGGATCCAGCCGGACAGCGCCGCGGCGGCGGCCGGCTTCCAGCCGGGCGACATCGTTGTCGCCATCGACGGCCGCCCGATCCAGACGTTTGCCGAGATGCAACGGGTGGTCTCGACGAATGCCGGCCAACAACTTTCGGTAACGGTAGAGCGGGGCGGCACACGCGTGGAGTTGAAAGCGACGCCAACCCTCCGGGAAATCAAGGATAATTTCGGCAACATGCATCGGATCGGCGTGCTCGGCATCAGCCGGTCGATGGCCCCGTCCGACGCGCAACATGAGAAGATGTCGGTGCTGCCGGCCTTGGGACAGGGCGTGTCCGAAACCTGGTTCGTCATCGAACGGACGCTGTCATACCTTGGCGGCGTGATTGTCGGTCGCGAGGCGGCCGATCAGCTCGGCGGACCGATCCGGATTGCCCAGGTTTCGGGGCAGGTCGCCACAGTCGGCTTCGTTGCCCTGATGAACCTGTCGGCCATTCTCTCGGTATCGATCGGCCTGCTGAACCTGTTCCCGGTGCCTTTGCTCGATGGCGGACACCTTTTGTTCTACGGGATCGAAGCCGTCCGCGGAAAGCCGCTGTCCGAGCGTGCCCAGGAAATGGGCTTTCGAATTGGTTTGGCTCTGGTGCTGATGTTGATGATTTTTGCAACCTTTAACGACATCATTCACCTTACGGCCTCATGACACCGCTCCCCGTGGGAAAGTGTGTGGCGAGGGGGCAACGTGCGGGGTCGGAGTCGTAGATTGGAACGGTTTCGTTTGCGACTTTGGGCCGAGGCTGTAAAACCAAGTGGTGTTAGACACTTGTTTACGATTCTGACGGCCAAAGGGGTAGGACAAGAGCGAGTGGGAATGGGAAGGGGTGCCCGAGTTATACGGGGTTGGGGGCTAGCGGCCTTTCTCCTCGGGGGGAGTGTTTTTGGCGTCGCCGTGACCGCGGTGACGGCAGGATCGGCATACGCCCAATCCGCGAGCAACATTGTTGTCGAAGGCAACCGCCGGGTCGAGGCGGACACCATTCGCTCCTATTTCCGGTCGGCTGGCGGCTTGAATGCCGCGACGATCGACGAGGGCCTCAAGGGGCTCTACGCCACCGGCCTGTTCCAGGACATCAGGATCCGTCAGGCGGGCGGCCGCCTCATCGTGACCGTGGTCGAGAACCCGGTTATCAACCGGATCGCTTTCGAGGGTAACATCAAGGCCAAGGACGAACAGCTCCTGGCGGAGATCCAGTCCAAGGTGCGCGGGACGCTCTCGCGGCCGATCGTGCAATCCGACACGCAGCGCATCATTGAACAATATCGTCGCAACGGCCGCTTCGATGTGCGCGTCGTCCCGAAGATCATCGAATTGCCAAATAACCGCGTTGACCTCGTCTTCGAGATCACCGAAGGCAAGAAGACCGGCGTGAAATCCATCCGGTTTGTCGGCAACCGGAACTATTCGGATGTCCGGCTTAAGGACGTCATCAAGACGACCGAGACCAATCTGCTCAGCTTCCTGAAGTCGAGCGACGTCTACGATCCCGACCGGATCGAGGCCGACCGCGATCTGCTCCGCCGCTTCTATCTCAAGCACGGCTTTGCCGATGTCCGCATCGTCTCGGCTGTGAGCGAATACGATCCTTCGCAGAGCGCGTTCATCGTGACCTTCACGATCGACGAAGGCGATCAGTACAAGTTCGGCTCGGTCGATATTCAATCGAACGTCCGCGCCGTCGATGCCGCCTCGATGGCAGACAAGCTGAAGGCAAGGGCCGGCCAAGTTTACAACGCCGAGGCGGTGGAGAAGTCGGTCGAGGCGATCTCGATCGATGTGGCCCGTCGCGGCTATCCATTCGCCGTCGTCAGACCGCGTGGTGATCGCGATTTCGAGCGCCGCCTGATCAACGTGGTATTCACCGTGGATGAGGGCCCGCGCGCCTATATCGAGCGCATCCAGATTCGCGGCAATACGCGGACGCGTGACTGGGTGATCCGCCGCGAGTTCGACCTTGCCGAAGGCGATGCTTATAATCGCGCGCTGATCGATCGCGCCGAGCGGCGCCTCAAGAACCTGAACTATTTCAAGTCGGTGAAGATCACCAGCGAGCCGGGTACCTCGCCTGACCGCGTGGTGGTGAATGTCGAGGTCGAAGAGCAGTCGACCGGCGAGTTCTCGATTTCGGGTGGCTATTCGACCCAGGACGGCTGGCTTGGCGAAGTCTCGATCGGCGAGCGCAACCTGCTTGGCCGCGGTCAGGCCGTTCGCGCCGCGGTTCAGTATGGACAGCGCGCTCGCGGCTTTGAGCTGTCATTCGTCGAGCCCTATTTCCTCGATTATCGGATGGCGCTGGGTCTCGACTTTTTCGGCAAGGAAACCGACAACCAGCAATATACCTCCTACGACACCAAGACGATTGGCGGCGCGGTCCGGCTCGGATTCGAACTGCGCGAAGACCTTGCCTTGCAGCTGCGCTATTCGATCGCCCAGCAGGAGATCAAGCTGCAGGAAGGCTATTCGTCATGCTTCTCGACGGTGCCGTGGGATCCGGACAACAAGCCGAACGGCTGCGGTGACGTGTCCGTTGTGCCTTCGCTGCCGGTGCGCCTGAGCTTCAATCAGGGGCCTCAGCTCAGCTCCATGGTCGGCTACAGCCTGATCTATAATACGCTCGACAACAACCGGACCCCGACGGCGGGCGTTCGTGCCGAGTTGAAGCAGGAATTTGCGGGCCTCGGGGGTGACGTGAGCTTCCTGCGGTCATCGGGCGACGCTCGCTTCTATCACGAGGTCGTTCCCGACTATGTCGCAATGCTGCGCGTGCAGGCCGGCAATGTCAGCTCGTGGGACGGGCAAAACCTGCGCTTTAACGATCAGTTCCAGGGCGGCCCCAATCTGGTGCGCGGCTTCCGTCAGAATGGCTTTGGTCCGCGTGACCTCACGCCCTGGACCACGCAGGACGCGATCGGCGGCACCAATTTCTGGGCGGCGAGCCTGGAGCTCTTCATCCCGCTGCATTTCATTCCGAAGGACATCGGCATCCGGGCCTCGATCTATGCTGATGCCGGCTCGGTCTGGAATTACAAGGGTCCGACCAGCGTGCCGGGTGAGACGATGACCTTCGAAGACTCCAAGCTGATCCGGACCTCGGTCGGCGCGGGGTTGACCTGGGACTCCCCGTTCGGGCCATTGCGTTTCGACTATGCAATCCCGCTGACCAAGGAAAGCTACGACATCGTCCAGGAATTCCGATTTGGCGGCGGGACGAGGTTCTGATCGGCAGCTTTTTGGTCTAATGAATCCGCCAGAGTAACGTTGACGAGCCGGGCGGATGACCGAACCGATCTTCTTTAGGCCAGCGGAAAGCCTCTCCGCCGGGGAGATTGCCACGCTGACGGGCGCGACATTGTCCGACCCGTCGCGTTCGGGCGTCGTGATCCGGAATGTCGCTCCAATCGACAGCGCCGGGCCGAGCGATCTCGCGTTCCTGGAAAACGTTCGCTACGCCGCGGGCCTGCAGAGCACCAAGGCGGGGGCGTGTCTGATCACCGAACGTCTGGCTGCCGATGCCCCGCCTGGATTGCTTCTTCTGGTCTCGGCCCAGCCCTATCGTTCGTTCGTCACGGTCACCCGAAAACTGTTTCCGCAGGCGCTCCGACCTTCATCGTTGGTCGAAGCCGAAGGGGTGATGCCGGGAGCCTCGGTCCACCCCAAGGCGCGTCTTGAGGATGGCGTGACGGTTGAGCCAGGGGCCGTGATCGGACCGCGGGCGGAGATTGGGGCGGGGACGCTTATTGGCGCAGGCGCGGTGATCGGCGCCGATGTACGGGTGGGGCGCGATGGCAGCATCGGCGCGCATTGCTCCGTCGCCCATGCGTTGATCGGCGACCGGGTGATCATGCACCCCGGATGCCGAATCGGTCAGGACGGTTTCGGATATCTCATGAGCCCCCGCGGGCACGCCAAGGTGCCGCAGGTCGGCCGCGTCATCATCCAGGATGACGTCGAGATTGGCGCCGGCACTGCCATCGATCGCGGCGCCATCCGCGACACCGTGATCGGCGAGGGCACCAAAATCGACAATCTGGTCCAGATTGGCCACAATGTCAGTGTGGGTCGGCACTGCGTGATCGTTTCGCATGTCGCGCTGGCCGGAAGCGTAACTCTGGAAGATTTCGTAGCGATCGGCGGCTGCACCACGATCAACAATCATGTCACCGTAGGCATGGGAGCGCAGATCGCGGGGTACAGCGCGGTCAATGTGGATATTCCGCCCGGAGGCCGCTACGGAGGCATCCCGGCCAAACCGGCGAAGCTTTGGATGCGCGAAATTGCCGCCGTCGAGCGCCTGGTACGCCGAAGTAATGACAAGAGCAAAACCGAGCACGAAAGCGGGCGCTGATGAACGATATGCCGAGTACGCTGGAGAGCGCTGACATCGCGCGTATCCTCAAGGCGCTGCCGCACCGCTATCCATTCCTGATGGTGGACCGCGTGACCGGCATGCGCGCGGACGAGTTTGCGATCGGTATCAAGAACGTGACCGCAAACGAGCCGCAATTCATGGGTCACTTCCCGGACAATCCGGTATTTCCCGGTGTGCTGATGATCGAGGGTATGGCGCAAACAGCGGGCGTTCTTTGCATCTGCTCGGGCGCCACGGGAGACACGGTCAAGAGCGTGTTCTTCCTGACCGTCGACAAGGCGAAATTCCGCAAACAGGTCACGCCGGGAGATACGATCGAGTATCATATGACCAAGATCGCGCGGAAAAAGATGATGTGGTGGTATCGGGGAGAAGCGCGGGTGCAGGGTGCACTGGTTGCCGAAGCCGAAGTCGGAGCGATGATCGTCAATGCTTGAAACGTCCGACACCACGATTGACCCGACCGCGCGCGTCGCGCCCGGAGCCGTCATTGGTAAAGGTGCGGTCATCGGACCGTATTGCGTGATCGGCCCCAACGTCGTGCTTGGCGACAATTGTCGCCTGATCAGTCATGTGGCGCTGTCCGGCCACACTACGGTGGGCGATCGCACGGTCATCTATCCGTTCGCGTCGCTTGGTACGCCGCCGCAATCGGTCAAATATCGCGGCGGCCCGACGCGCCTTGTGATCGGCACGGATTGCGAGATCCGCGAAAGCGTCACCATGAATACCGGCACCGAGGACGATCGCGGTGTCACCGAGATCGGCAACCGTTGCACCTTCATGGTCGGCTCGCATGTCGGTCACGACTGCAAGGTGGGCAACAACGTTACGCTCGCCAACAACGCCGTGCTCGGCGGCCACGTCGTGATCGAGGATTACGTCTTCATGGGCGGTCATTCCGCCGCGCATCAATTCGTGCGGATTGGCGAAAGCGCCATGATCGCCGGTGTGACCGGGCTCGGCGCCGATGTCATTCCCTTCGGATTCGCCATCGGGCAACGCGGCGAACTTGACGGGCTCAACGTCGTCGGTATGCGCCGCCGCGGCTATTCCCGCGCCGACATCCATGGCCTGCGGCAAGCCTATCGCGCGCTGTTCCTCGTGCGCGGTCATTTCAAGGAGCGCGTCGAAGCGGTCGAGCGCGGATTTGCAGACGATCCCGTGGTCGCCAAGGTCATCGCCTTTATCAAGGCGGGTGGCTCACGGCCGCTGATGAAGGCAGGAAAGGCCTCCCACGGAGAAAGACATCCGGCCGGCGAGTCATGACCGCGCCGGACCTGCCAGCGGACGCGGGTCCGGTTGCGATCATCTGTGGAGGGGGGACCTTCCCGTACACTGTTGCAGACGCGCTGTTGAAAAGTGGCCGCGGCGCGGTGCTGTTCGCACTGCGCGGCTGGGCGGATCCGGACCGCGTCAAGCAATACCCGCATCATTGGGCGCACGTCGCGCAGCTTGGCCGATTTCTGCGCCTGGCCCGGCGCGAAGGCTGTCGCGACGTGATCTTCATTGGCACGCTGGTGCGGCCGAGCGTGCGGCAATTGATCAATTTCGATCTGGCCGCGTTGCGCGAATTGCCGAGAGCCATCCAGCACTTCTACGGCGGCGACAATCATCTCCTTACGGGCATGGCCAGCATGCTCGAGCGCCACGGCTTTCGCCTGCTTGGTGCGCATGAGGTCGCGCCGGAGATCCTGGTGCAGGAGGGCGCGTTCGGCCAGGTTTCGCCCACAGCAGGCGATCTCGACGACATCGCCTACGGACTCGATGTCCTTCGGGCCATTGGTCCATTCGATGTGGGGCAGGGCGTCGTGGTCGCCAATCGGCATGTCATAGCGGTCGAGGCCGCGGAGGGCACCGATCAGATGCTGGCGCGCGTTGCCGAACTCAGGCGCATCAAGCGCTTCCGCGCCCCGCTCGGGACCGGTGTTCTCGTCAAGGCGCCCAAGCCCGGTCAGGACCGCCGGTTCGATCTTCCGTCCATCGGGCCGCGCACGGTGGACGGCATCGTCGAAGCCGGGCTCGCGGGTCTCGCCGTCGCGGCGGGCGGCGCCATCGTTGCCGAGCCGCAAATTGTGGTTCAGAAAGCCGATCAGGGCCGGGTCTTCGTATTCGGCTTTCCCGAGACGGCGGGCGCATCCGAATGAAAGTGTTTCTCGTCGCGACCGAGGAATCCGGTGACCGCCTTGGCGCCGCTTTGATGCAGGCGCTGAAAGCCAAGTTCGGCGAGGATGTGCAATTCCGCGGCGTCGGTGGCTACGAGATGGCCGCGCAGGGCTTGCCGTCGCTGTTTCGCATCGACGATCTCGCCATCGTCGGGCTCGCCGGCATCACCCAGGCGCTGCCGAAAATCCTCGCCCGCATCCGTCAGACCGCACGGGCCGCACTCGAGGAGCGTCCCGACGTGATGGTGATCATCGATTCGCCCGACTTCACGCACCGCGTCGCGCGACGGGTCCGCAAGAAGAATCCCGGCATCCCGATCGTGAACTATGTCTCGCCGTCGGTCTGGGCATGGCGGCCGGGTCGCGCCCGCGCGATGAGCCGCTATATCGACCATGTCCTGGCGTTGCTGCCGTTCGAGCCGGATGTGCACCGCCGGCTGGGCGGGCCGCCATGTACCTATGTCGGTCATCCGCTGGTGGAACAGGTCGATGAACTGCGGCCGAATGCGCAGGAGGCGGAACAGCGCCTGAACGGCCCGCCGCTTCTCCTCGTCCTGCCGGGCAGCCGCAAGAACGAGATCCGTCGCCTGATCGAGCCGTTCGGCCGCGCTGTCGAGCGGATCGCAAAGACCGTGTGGCCGATCGACGTCGTCATCCCGACGACACCGCATCTGCAGGATCTCGTCGTACGTGAAACCGCACGCTGGCCCTTGCGCCCGAAAATCGTGGTCAAGCGCGAGGACCGCAGGGCCGCTTTCCGGACCGCGCGCGCGGCGCTCGCAAAATCAGGGACCGTAACGCTCGAACTCGGCGTGTCGGGCGTGCCGATGATCACGGCTTACAAGATGGCCTCGTGGGAAATCGCGATTGCGCGCCGCCTGATCCGCGTGCCTTCGGTGATCCTCACCAACCTGGTGCTGGGCGAGAATGTCGTCCCCGAATTCATCCAGACCGACTGCACCCCGGACAAGCTGGCTGCAGCCCTGGCGCCGCTGCTGTCAGAAAGCCCGCAGCGCCGCAAGCAGGTCGAGGCCTTTGCCCGCCTGGATGAGGTGATGGAGATCGGCACGGCGCGGCCGGCGCAGCGGGCGGCCGAGATCGTCGCACAGGTTGCCAATAAATCCGCGGGTCGGGCGTGAAGATCGATCCGGAAATGCTGGCTTCCGGCCCCGCAACCGCCTAATTTGCAGCATCTTCTCACCGTCGCCCTTCAACCGGCGAGCGCCCATGCGAAATGGCCATCAGTTAAAAACACCAGCAATAACAGGCGTTTGCGGTTATCTTCCGGATTACGTTCTGAGCAATGCCGAACTGGCGCGGATGGTCGATACATCCGACGCCTGGATCACCGAGCGCACGGGTATTCGGGAACGCCGGATCCTGAAGGGCGAGGGCTTGGGCACCTCCCATATGGGCGCGGAAGCGGTGAAGGGGCTCCTGGAGCGCACCGGCAACAAGCCCGGCGACATTGACCTTCTGATCTGTGCGACGACGACCCCCGACTTCGTCTTTCCCTCCACCGCGAACCTGATCAGCGACATGGTCGGGCTCGGGCCGATCGGATCCTTCGACATTCAGGCGGCCTGCTCTGGCTTCATCTACGCGATCACCATTGCCTCGCAATTCGTGGCAAACGGCCAATGCCGCAAGGTCATCGTGGTCGGGGCAGACAAGATGTCGACCATCATTGACTACACCGATCGTGCCACCTGCGTTCTGTTCGGCGACGGCGCGGGCGCCGTGCTGATCGAGCCGAGCACGAACGGCGAGGGCATTCTCGACACGCTGATCCGCTCGGACGGGTCGGGGATGATTCACCTGCACCAGAAAGCCGGCGGCAGCCGGATGCCGCCCACCGCGGAGACCGTGGCGAAGCGCCTGCATTACGTCCATCAGGAGGGCGCGGCGGTTTACAAATTCGCGATCGCCAAGATGGCCGAGGTCTCGAACGAGATCATGACGCGCAACAATCTGCGTGCCGACATGATC
>NZ_DATMRX010000209.1:0-3321 GCF_035565855.1 Pseudorhodoplanes sp. | reverse complement strand
GCTGCAGATCGATATCGACCGCCAGCGCGCCGCGCGCTATGGGCTGACGCCGGGCGACATCAATTCCACCATTCACATCGCCATCGGCGGGGAATCCGCCGGCAACATCTACGAGCCGGGAAGCGACAAGTATTTTCCCATTGTGGTGCGGCTGGCGCCGCAGTTCCGGCAATCGGCCGAAGCCATCCAGAACATTCGCATCAGCGTCCAGGGGCCGGGCGGCACCATCGTCCAGATTCCGTTAAGCGAGGTCGCGACCGTTCATCTGGTGTCCGGCGCGTCTTACATCTACCGCGAGAAGCAGCAGCGTTATCTGCCGATCAAGTTCAGCGTCCGTGAGCGCGATCTCGGCAGCGCCATCCTGGAGGCTCAAACCAAGATCGCGCAGGAGGTCAGCCTGCCGCTCGGTTCGCGCCTCGAGTGGGTCGGCGAGTTCAGCAATCTGCAAGACGCCGTGGCGCGGCTGCAGGTCGTGGTGCCGATCAGTCTGGCCATGATCGGGCTTCTGCTGTGGATCAACTTCGGCTCGCTGCCGGATACGCTTCTGGCCATGAGCGTCATTCCGATGGCCGTGATCGGCGGTATCTTCGGCCTGTTCGTCATGCATATTCCGTTCAGCGTGTCGGCCGCCATCGGCTTTATCGCGCTGTTCGGTATTTCGACGATGGATGGGATTATCATCCTATCGCAATACAACCAGCTCATCGCCACGGGGCTGGACCGTCGCGCCGCTGTGTTGCGGGCCGGTGAATTGCAGATGCGGCCGGTGTTGATGACCTGCGTCATCGCCGGAGTCGGGCTCTTGCCGGCGATGTTATCCACGGGTATCGGATCGCAGGTGCAGAAGCCGCTGGCGACCGTGGTGGTTTGCGGCATGATGCTCGCCCCCTTCGTGATCCTCGTGACCTTGCCGGTGCTGATCGAGATGTTTTCACGCCGTTCTGCGCCCGGCTTGAAACACGATACGCTGGCTGAACCGGCGCATTGACGGGACGGGGGCCGCCGCCGATGCTGGGCGAGGGGGCCCGTTCACCGTCAATTTTCAGGCGTTCATGATTCGCAGCCTTATTGCCACTTGCCTGTCCCGGCGCCCGCTGGTCCTGATCGGATTTGCCGCGTTCCTCGGTATCGGCATCGCCGCGTTCCGCGCGATGAATATCGAGGCCTATCCCGACCCGGCGCCGCCGATCATCGAAATCATCGCGCAATATCCCGGCCAGTCGCCAGAGGAGGTTGAGCGTTACGTCACGGTGCCGATCGAGATCGCGGTGGCCAGCACGCCCGGCCTGAAGTTCATCCGCTCCAACTCCGTGTTTGCGCTCGGCTTCGTCCGCCTGCAGTTCGAGTATGGTCGCGACTATTACTTCGTGCTGCAGCAGGCGCTGAACCGGCTGAAGGAGGCGAATCTGCCCCCGCAGGTCCAGCCGGTGATATCGCCCGCGGGCACCATCAGCGAAATCTTCCGTTATCAGCTCGTCGGCCCGCCGGGCATGGACCTGATCCAGTTGCGCACGCTGCAGGACTGGGTGGTGGAGCGCCGCTTGCGGCTGGTGCCGGGCGTCTCAGACGTGCTCGTGCTCGGGGGCAAGACCAAGGAATTCCAGGCGGAGATCGACCTGAACCGGATGCGGGCCTTCGGCCTGACCTTGCCGCAGATCATGAACGCGATCTCGGCCAGCAATTCCAACGTTGGCGGCCGGACCATCAGCCTGGGCGAGCAATCGGTCAACGTCCGTGGGCTCGGCGTGCTGACGTCGCTGAAGGATATCGGCAACATCGTTCTGACGCAGCAGGGAGGGCTGCCGGTCCTTCTGTCGGACGTCGCCAAGGTGCAGGTCGGCTACCGCCCGCGGCTCGGCATGGCCGGCCGGGACGAGACGACCGACGTCGTGAACGGCATCGTCCTGATGCAGAAGTTCGAGCGCACGATGGAGGTGGTGACGCGCGTCCGCGCGGCCATACACACGCTCAACACCGACGGAACGCTGCCCAAGGGCGTGAAGATCGTGCCGTTCTACGACCGCGGCGACCTGGTCGCCATCACGGTGCGCACGGTGCTGCACAACATGATGTTCGGCATCTCGCTGATCTTCCTGATTCAGTGGCTGTTCCTGGGCAACCTGCGCTCGGCGATCATCGTGGCGGCGACCATACCGGGGGCGCTGTTCCTCGCGGTCATCATCACCGTGCTGCGCGGCGATTCGGCCAACCTCTTGTCGATCGGCGCCATCGACCTCGGCATCATCGTCGATGCCACCGTCATCATGGTGGAGAACATATTCCGCCATCTTGCCCACCAGACCCGGCGCGCCTTCGCCGATGGCGAATTGAGCCTCTCCGGCAAGCTCCAGCGTATCCTTGCGGCGGCCGTCGAGGTCGATCGGGCGATCTTCTTCTCGGTGATCATCACCATCGCCGCATTCCTGCCCCTGTTCACCATGCAGGGCGTGGAAGGGCAGATTTTTGGGCCCATGGCGCGTACCTACGCCTACGCCCTCACCGGCGCGGTGATCGCGACGTTCACGGTGACGCCGGTGCTGGCCTCGGTCCTGCTCCCGGAGAAGGTGGAGGAGATCGAGACGTTCCTGGTCCGCGGCATGCGCCGGGCGTATCAGGCTATCTTGCCGCTAGCCGTTCACAACGCGCGGATCGCGGCGACGATCGCGGCTGCATTCCTCATCGTTGTCGGTGTGCTCGGGGCACGGCTGGGCACCGAATTCCTGCCCAAGCTTGAGGAGGGCAATCTCTGGATCCGCGCCGTGATGCCGCCGACGATCACCCTCGAGGCCGGCGAGGACGTGGTCGCCAAGATTCGCCACGAGATCATGCAATTCGCGCCGGTGCAGACAGTGGCCTCCGAGCAGGGGCGCGGTGACGACGCCACCGATCCCGACGGCTCGTTCCTTGCGGAGTTCTTCGTTCCCCTGAAACCGAAGGAGCAATGGCCGGCCGGTTTGACCAAGGACAAGTTGGTCGAGGAAATGAACGCCAAGCTCGGTTCCGAGTTCATCGGCGTCGATTTCAACTTCTCGCAATATATTCAGGACAACATCGAGGAAGCCGTGTCCGGCGTGAAGGGAGAGAACTCGGTCAAGCTGTTCGGCCCGGACCTCGCCGAGCTGGAGAGGCTTTCAAAAGTCGTCAAGGCCGAATTGGCCAAGGTGCCGGGCGTGGTCAATCCGGCGGCCTTCAATCTTCTGGGCCAGCCCAATCTTGTCGTCCGCATCAATCGGGAGAAGGCCGCGCGTTACGGCTTCTCGGTGGATGACATCAATTCGGTCGTGGAAGCGGCCATCGGCGGCAAGGAGGTCACGCGCGTCT
>NZ_DATMRX010000208.1:0-20988 GCF_035565855.1 Pseudorhodoplanes sp. | reverse complement strand
TGGCAGACGTTGAGATCACCGAACGCCGATTGCAGATCGAGAGGAAGCCATGAAACATCTCTCCCGCATCATCCTGCCCGCAGCGCTCGCATTTGCGCCGCTTGCCGGTGCGACCTTCTCCGCCCATGCGCAGCAAAAGTTCAAGTCACCCGACGAAGCGGTGACGGCGTTCGTTGCTGCGGTCCGCGCCGACGATCTGCGCGACATGATCCGCATCCTGGGGCCGGACGGCCGTGACATCGTCGTGTCGGGCGATCCTGTCGCCGATCAGACCGCACGCGCGGCGTTCCTGATCGCCTACGATCTGAAGCATCAGATCGTGAAAGAGGGCGAGGATCGTGCCGATCTGGTCATCGGCAAGAACGACTGGCAGCTCCCGATCCCGCTGGTGCAGAAGAGCGGCGCCTGGCAGTTCGACGCGGTCAGCGGACGGCGCGAGGTGCTGCTGCGCCGGATCGGCAGGAACGAACTCGCCGCGATCCAAACCGCGCTCGCTTATGTCGATGCGCAGAACGACTATGCGTCGATGAATCCGGAAGGGCAGAAGGTCGACACCTACGCGCAGCGGATCGTCTCCAGTCCTGGAAAGAAGGACGGCCTGTATTGGCCTGCGGGAGCGAACGAGTCGCAAAGCCCGCTCGGCGAAGCCTTCGCCAGCGCCACGATCCAAGGCTACAGGACAGGCGCGGAGCCCATTCCCTATCACGGTTACTATTACAAGGTGCTGACGACGCAGGGACCGCATGCGCCGGGCGGCGCCATGAACTATGTCGTGAAGGGCAACATGATCGGCGGCTTCGGTCTTCTCGCTTATCCGGCCGAGTACGGCAATTCGGGTGTGATGAGCTTCATCGTCAATCACGCTGGCGTGGTGCTGCAGAGGGATCTCGGACCGAACACCGCGCGCATCGCCTCGCGCATGACCGCATTCGATCCCGATCCGTCCTGGCGGCAGGTCGATCCGAAAGACCTCTCCGACGCGCCGTGATTCGGAGGACGCGCATGTCGCCCGGCATGTCCTGAAGGCTGGGGTCTGTTCGCCGTGATATCGATTTTGTGATCGCGGAAGAATTTCTCCGTCGGCGGGCGTCACGACCTCGACACGTTTTACCTTTGACCTAAAGTCCGCCCGTACGGAATTGCCGCCGTCGGGGAGGAGGATTTCGCTCATGTTCGCGATTGCGCGCGCCGGCCTTTTTGCCGTGCTGCTTGCTTGTGCCTGCGTCTCGCCCACCTTTGTCTCGTCCGCATCTGCGCAGGAGCAGAGCGCCGAGCGGCCGTTCTCCCGCGAGGATCTCGACGACGCGTCGGTCCGTCTGGAAGCGCAGATCAGGACCGATTCCGGGCAGGTGACGAAGCCGGTCGCCCAGCTGCGCCGCGAGATGGAGGAGGCGTTCAAGAAGAACGACTTCCGCACCGGCCTGCAATTGCTCGGCCAGATCGTCACGGCGGAGCCGGACGACGCCACGAGCTGGCTGCGGCTTGCGCGCAGCGTCGCCCAGATCCGCCCCGCCAATGCGAAAGAGCGCACCCTTCTGCTCGAGCGCGCGGCGACCGCAGGCTATATCGCCTATGAGCGCTCCGAAAATCCGTCAGAGCAGGCCGAGGCTCTGCAGATCATCGGCAATTCTTTTGCAGAGCGGCGCGTTTGGCGGCCAGCGCTCGATGCGCTGCGCCACGCGCTCGACCTGCGCGAAGTTGCGTCGGTGCGGGCGCAATACGAGAAGCTGCGCGAGGAGCACGGCTTCCGCCTGCTCGATTACACGGTCGATGCTGATGGCGCTTCGCCGCGCGCCTGCTTCCAGTTCTCCGAGACGCTGCCTGGCAAGCGCACCGACTTCTCACCCTTCGTATCGGTGCCGGGCGTCGAACGTCCCGCGCTCACCGCGGACGAAAAGCAGCTCTGCGTCGAAGGCCTCAAACACGGCGAGCGCTACACCATCACGCTGCGCGCTGGCCTGCCGTCGACCACCGAGCCGCTGGCGCGCGCCGCCGACTTCACGATCTACGTTCGCGACCGCCGCCCGCAGGTCCGTTTCACCGGCAAGTCCTATGTGCTGCCGCGCACCGGCCAGCAGGGCATTCCGCTGGTCGCTGTCAACAGCAAGGTCGCCAAGGTCCAGATCTTCCGCGTCGGTGATCGCAATCTGATCGACACCGTGCTGGGCAGCGACTTCCAGCGCCCGCTCAGCCGCTACGATGCCGAGCAATTGCGCGACGAGCGCGGCCAGACCGTCTGGACCGGCGAACTGGCGCTCGAATATTCGCTCAACAACGAGGTCACGACCGCTTTCCCGATCGATCAGGCGCTCGGCGAACTCAAGCCCGGCGTTTATGCGATGGTCGCCGAGCCCAAGGATGCCGATCCGGGCGACGACTTTTCCCAGCTCGCAACACAATGGTTCATCGTCTCCGATCTCGGGCTGACCGCCTTTTCCGGCAATGATGGCATCCATGTCTCGGTGAATTCGCTCGCCTCGACCGCGCCGGTCGCAGGCATCGAGCTGCGGCTCTTGTCGCGCAGCAACGAGGTGCTGGCGATCAAGCGCACCGATGCCAACGGACAGGCGCAGTTCGAGTCCAATCTGACGCGCGGGGAGGGTGGCCTGTCGCCGGCCTTGATCGTCGCGAGCGCTGCGGCCGATTACGCCTTCCTCAATCTCAAATCGCCGGCCTT
This sequence comes from Pseudorhodoplanes sp., assembly GCF_035565855.1. Classification (GTDB taxonomy): domain Bacteria; phylum Pseudomonadota; class Alphaproteobacteria; order Rhizobiales; family Xanthobacteraceae; genus Pseudorhodoplanes. The sequence continues at coordinate 18,311 of NZ_DATMRX010000208.1, read as the reverse complement.
CGACCTGTCCGACCGCGGCGTTGCCGGCCGCAAGGCGCCGGCGGAGCTCGATGCCTTTGTTTACACCGAGCGCGGCGTCTATCGCACCGAAGAGACGGTCCACATCACGGCGCTGCTGCGCGATGCGGCCGCGGTCGCGGCAACGGGCGTCCCGCTCACCCTCGTGGTCGAGCGCCCGGACGGCGTTGAATATCGCCGCAGCGTGCTCAAGGACGAGGGCCTGGGCGGCCGTTCCTTTTCGCTTCCGATCGCGCAGACCGCATTGACCGGCACCTGGCGCGTCAAGGCCTTCACCGATCCGAAGCGTCCGGCGATCGGCGAAGCCACCTTCCTTGTCGAAGATTATGTGCCCGACCGGCTGGAATTCGATCTCGCCGCGCCGAAGGGCAAGATCTCGACCGACGAGCCCGCCGAAATTACGCTGTCGGGACGTTTCCTCTATGGCGCACCGGCTGCCAATCTCGCCATCGAGGGCGAGCTTCTGGTCACGGCGGCGAAGGAGCGGCCGGGCTTTCCGGGCTATCGGTTCGGGACCGACGAACGCGTCGAAGCCGAGCAGGAATCGCTATCGGATCTCGGCACGACCGACGACGAGGGCAAGGCGACATTCGAGGTGTCGCTCGACAAGCTGCCGACCAAGGAACGGATTCTCGAGGCGCGCCTCACTATCCGTCTTGCCGAATCCGGCGGCCGCGCCGTCGAGCGCAAGCTGACGTTGCCGGTGACGCCGGCGGGCGACATGATCGGCGTGCGCCCGCTATTCAATGGCCGCTCGCTCGGCGAAGGCGACAACGCGACCTTCGACGTGGTGGTTGTCGACCTCGAGGGCAAGCGGATCGCGCGGCCGGGCCTGCGTTACGAACTGATGCGCATCGAGAGCCGCTATCAGTGGTACCGGCAAGACGGCTACTGGAATTACGAACCGGTGAAATCCACCCGCCGGATTGCCGACGGCAAGATCGATGCAACGGCGGACGGTCAGCCGGCGCGCCTGTCGCTTCCGGTGACGTGGGGACGCTATCGCCTTGACGTCTCCGACGAGAACGGCCTGCTGACGCAGGTGGCGTTCGATGCCGGCTTCTATGCCGAGGCCGGCGCCGATACGCCGGACCTCCTTGAGGTCGCGCTCGACAAGCCGGAATACCGCGCGGGCGACACCATGAATGTCGCCGTCACCGCGCGCAGCGACGGGCGCATCACGCTCAACGTGGTCGGCGATCGCATGCTGTCCACGATCACGGCCGACGTGAAGACGGGCATCAACCAGATTGCGATTCCGGTCGGCAAGGATTGGGGCAACGGCGCTTATGTGGTCGCGACCTTGCGCCGGCCGCTGGACGCTGCGGCCAAGCGCATGCCCGGCCGCGCCATCGGCGTGCAGTGGTTCAGCATCGACAAGGCGTCACGCACGCTCGGCATGCAGATGACGCTGCCGCAGGTGATCCGGCCGAACACGACGCTGCGCGTTCCGGTGAAGCTGACCGGGCTCGCTCCCGGTGAAGACGCGCGGGTCGTGGTCGCCGCCGTCGATGTCGGCATTCTCAATCTGACGAACTACAAGCCGCCGGCGCCTGACGATTATTTCCTTGGCCAGCGCAGGCTGTCGGCGGAAGTGCGCGACCTTTACGGTCAGCTGATCGACGGGATGCAGGGCACCCGCGGCGCGATCCGCACCGGCGGCGACGATGGTGGCGACGCCATGGAAGGCTCGCCGCCCGTGCAGAAGCCGCTCGCCCTCTATTCCGGCGTGGTCCAGGTGAAGCCGGACGGAACCGCCGAGGTGTCGTTCGACATCCCGGCCTTTGCCGGCAGCGCCCGCGTCATGGGCATCGCCTGGAGCCGAGATCGCGTCGGCAAGGCGACGGGCGACGTGATCATCCGCGATCCGGTCGTCGTCACCGCAACGTTGCCGCGTTTCCTCAACACCGGCGACCGGTCCACGATGCATGTCGACATCGACAATGTCGAAGGGCAGGCCGGCGATTATGCGCTCATCCTGACCGCGCAGGGGCCGACCGGTGCGACCGGCAAGGTCGAGGACAAGGTCACCCTGCCGGCGAAGCAGCGCCGGGCGGTGTCTTTCCCGCTTGAAGTGTCCTCCGCCGGCACCGCGACGATCACCCTGAATGTCGAGGGGCCGGGCGGCTTCAAGCTCGAACGCCAATACGCGCTCAATGTGCGGCCCGCCGGTCAGCTTCTGACCCGGCGCACCGTACGCCAAATCGCAAAAGGCGAGAGCATCACGCTCACCGACGATCTGTTCGCGGATCTCGTGCCCGGAACGGGAAGCGTTGCGCTGTCGGTCGGACCATCGACCGCACTCGATGCGGCGACGATCCTCAAGGCGCTCGACCGCTATCCGTTCGGCTGCACCGAACAGATCACGAGCCGCGCCTTGCCGCTGCTCTATGTCAACGATCTCGCAGCAACCGCGCAGCTCGCGCTCGACACCGAGGCCGATCAGCGCATCCGCGATGCGATCGAGCGGATTCTGGCGCGGCAGGGCTCAAACGGCTCGTTCGGGCTCTGGTCGGTTGGCGGAGACGATCCGTGGCTCGATGCCTATGTCACGGATTTCCTGACGCGGGCGCGCGAGCGCGGCTTTGCGGTTCCGGATGTCGCCTTCCGCCTCGCGCTGGAGCGGCTGCGCAACAACATTGCGATCGCGCCCGAACCGTCCAAGGATGGCGGACGCGACCTTGCCTATGCGCTCTACGTGCTGGCGCGCAATGGCACAGCTCCGGTTGGTGATCTTCGCTATATCGCCGACACCAAGCTGAACGCCATCGCAACTCCGATCGCCAAGGCGCAGATCGCGGCGGCGCTCGGATTGCTCGGCGACAAGACCCGCGCGGACCGGGTCTATCAGGCCGCGCTCGACGCCATCTCGCCGCAGCCGAAGCTGGAATTCGGCCGGCAGGATTATGGCTCGGCGCTGCGCGATTCCGCGGCGCTCGTGACGCTTGCCTCCGAAAGCAATGCACCGCGGCCGACCGTTGCTGCCGCTGTGTCGCGGGTCGAGGCGGCGCGCCAGCTCTCGGCTTATACCTCGACGCAGGAGAATGCCTGGCTGGTGCTGGCTGCGCGCGCCATCGCGAGGGATGCGGCCGGCCTTGCGATGACCGTGAATGGCAGCGCGCAAAAGGGCGCGCTCTATCGCAGCGCCAATGCGGCGGCGCTGAAAGCCACTCCGCTGCGCATCAGCAATAGCGGCGAGGAGACGTTGCAGGCGGTGGTTTCGGTCACCGGCGCGCCTGTCGTCCCCGAGCCCGCGGCAGAGCGCGGCTTCAAGATCGAGCGCAATTACTTCACGCTCGCCGGCGAGCCGGTCGACATCACCAAGGCGAAGCAGAACGAACGCTACGCGGTGGTGCTGAAGATCACCGAGAGCCAGCCGCAATTCGGACGAATCGTCGTTGCGGATTACCTGCCGGCCGGCTTCGAGATCGACAATCCCCGTCTTGTGTCCTCGGGCGATGCCGGGGCGCTGAGCTGGATCGAACTCGGCAAGGTTCCGGACCATGCCGAATTCCGCGACGACCGCTTCAGCGCGGCCTTCAAGCGCGACAGCAAGGACGCGGCGATCTTCACGGTGGCCTATGTGGTGCGCGCGGTTGCGCCGGGGACCTACACGCATCCGCAAGCCTTCGTGGAGGATATGTATCGCCCCGACCGGTTCGGCCGCACCGCGACCGGCAAGGTCGAGGTGACGGCCGGCAAATGAGGCGGGGCCTCGCAATAGCAGCCGGCGCGGGCGGCGCGATCCTTGCCGGCTCAGCGCTTGCGCTGACGCTGTGGGTGCGGTCGCTGCCCCCGCTGCCCCGCGCCGAGACGCTCCCCGTTTCGGTCGAGGTGATCGATCGGGACGGGCGGCTGCTGCGGCCCTATGCCACCGCCGATGGACGCTGGCGGCTGAGGGCGCGGATCGAGGATGTCGATCCTCGCTATGTCCGCATGCTGATCGCATACGAGGATCGGCGCTTCTACGAGCATTACGGGGTCGACCCGGTCGCGATGATACGCGCCGCGTGGCAGTTGATCGCGCATCGCGAGATCGTCTCCGGCGCCTCGACAATTTCGATGCAGGTGGCGCGGCTCCTTGAGCCCCGCAGTGAGCGCACATTGCTGGCAAAGTTGCGCCAGATGGTGCGCGCAATCGAGCTCGAACGCGCAATGAGCAAGGACGAGATCCTGTCGCTCTATCTCTCGCTCGCGCCCTATGGCGGCAATCTTGAAGGCATTCGCGCGGCGTCGCTCGCCTATTTCGGCAAGGAACCCAAGCGGTTGTCGCGGCCCGAGGCCGCGCTTCTGGTCGCGCTGCCGCAATCGCCCGAGGCGCGTCGTCCGGACCGCGCGTCGGACCGGGCGAGGCGCGCGCGCGACCGCGTGCTGGACCGCGTGGCGGGCGACATCGGCATTCCGGCCGACGAAATCGCCGCGGCAAAGACCGATCCGGTGCCCGCACGGCGGCTCGCGATGCCTGCGCTCGCGCCGCATGCCGCCGACCAGGCGATTGCCGCCGCGCCAGATTTATCCCGGCATGAACTCACCATCGATGCGCGGCTGCAGCGCGCGCTGGAGCTTTTGGCTCAAGAACGGGCCGCGATGCTTGGTCGCGATATTTCCGTTGCAATCCTTGCCGTCGATCATGCGAGCGGCGAAATCCTCGCGCGCGTCGCCTCGCCGGATTATTTCGACAAGAACCGGGCAGGGCAGGTCGATCTGACGCGCGCATTGCGTTCGCCGGGCTCGGCGCTAAAGCCATTCATCTATGGATTGGCGTTCGAGGACGGACTGGCGCATCCGGAAACGCTGATCGAGGATCGGCCGACGCGGTACGGGACTTACGCACCTGAAAATTTCGATCTGACCTTTCAGGGCACCGTGTCGGTACGCAAGGCCCTGCAATTGTCGCTTAACGTTCCGGCTGTCGCGATGCTCGACCGTGTCGGCGCCGCAAGGCTTACGGCGCGACTGTCGCAGGCTGGCGGAGCCATGGTCTTCCCGAAGGGCGAAGTGCCGGGACTGGCGATGGGACTTGGCGGAGTCGGCGTAACGCTCTCTGACCTCACCATGCTTTACGCCGGGCTGGCACGGCAGGGCCTGACGCTGCCGCTGATCGAACGCCGAATCGAGGCCGCGCTCGCGCGCCCGCCGCGCCGCCTGCTCGATCCGGTCGCCGCCTGGTATGTCGGCAATGTCCTGATCGGCACTCCGCCGCCGGAGAATGCCGCCCGCAATCGCATCGCGTTCAAGACCGGGACGTCCTATGGCTATCGCGATGCCTGGGCGGTCGGCTTCGACGGGCGGCGCACGATCGGCGTCTGGGTCGGGCGTCCGGACGGCGCGCCGGTGCCGGGAATCCTCGGACGCACGGCGGCAGCCCCAATTCTGTTCGATGCGTTTGCGCGGGGCGGCTACCTTCCGGAGCGCCTTCCGCCGGCGCCGAAGGGCGCCATCCTGGCCACGAACGGCAAGCTGCCGCCGCCGCTGCAACGCTTTTCCGATGATTCAGGGGGCAGTCGCGCCAGCGACCGCGTCCGGATCATGTTCCCGCCGAACGGCGCACGTCTCGAACTCGCATCGACCGATGGCCGCCCGGAGCCGGTAGCGATGAAGATCGCGGGCGGCATCGAGCCAATGACCGTCATGGTGAACGGGGTGCCGCAGAATCGCGGCTCGGGCCGCACCATCTTTTTCGATCCGAAGGGGCCGGGCTTCGTCCGGCTCACCGTCATTGACGGAAAAGGCACAGCCGACAGCGTGATGGTGCGGGTGCAGTAACCGGTTCTTCCCGGGTGAGGGCTTTTTCCCTATGGTCCGCCCCGCATGGCGACCGGTTGGGACGAAGAGAGTTTTGCAAAGCGCGAGACGCGTGAGACCTGGCAAAGGGGTCTCGGCGGCGTGCTCGATTATGCCTGCGCCACCGACACGCGCGCCATTGTCATCCTGCTGATCTTTTCGCTGCTCGCCTTCCTGCCCGGAATATCGAAAGTCCCGCCCATCGACCGCGAAGAAGCACGCTTTGCGCAGGCAACCCGGCAGATGGTCCAGCACGGCGACTATGTGGACATCCGCTTCCAGAACGACGTGCGCTACCAGAAGCCGGTGGGCATCTACTGGCTACAGGCGGCCGCGCTGCATGCGTCCGAGTTGATCTCGGGACGAGAACTGGACAACCGCATCTACGTTTATCGCATACCCTCTGTCGTCGGCGCGGTCGGGGCGGTGATCGCGACCTTCTGGGTCGCCACCATGTTCGTCAGCCGGCGTGCGGCGCTTCTCGCCGGGATCATGATGGCATCTTCGATCCTGCTCGGGATCGAGGCGCGGCAGGCCAAGACCGATGCCATGCTGCTGTTCATGGTGGTGTTGTGCATGGGCGTGCTGGCGCGCGCCTATTTGCCGAGAGACGACGACGAGCCGGACAATCCGGCGCTGCCATATGTCTTCTGGATAGCGCTCGCGGCCGGCGTGCTTCTCAAGGGCCCGCTGATCCTGATGCTGATCGGATTGCCGATCGTCGCGCTGGTGGCGATCGACCGCTCCGGGTCGTGGCTGCGTGCATTGCGTCCGCTCATCGGAATCCCGATTTTCCTCGTTCTGGTGGTGCCCTGGTTCGCCGCGATCAGCTTGCGCACCGGCTCCGCCTTCTTCTCCCACGCCCTCGGCGACGGTCTGCTCCTGAGGATTTTCACCGGGCATGAGGGCGATGGCGCGCCGCCTGGCTATTTCATCGTCCTGTTCTTCTTCACGTTCTGGCCGGCTTCACTGCTGGCCGGCATGGCTGCGCCGGGCATCTGGCGGGAGAAATGGGAGACCCCGGTCAAATTTCTGCTGGCGTGGCTGGTGCCGGCCTGGATCGTGTTCGAATTCGTGGTCACCAAGCGGCCGCATTACGTGCTGCCGCTCTACCCGGCGATCGCAATCCTTCTGGCGCGCGCGATCGAGCGGGGCGAGATGTCGCCTCGCAAGTGGATGGAATGGGGCACCTTCTGGTGGTTCGCGGTCCCGGTCCTGATCTTCGTCGGTTCGCTGTTCCTGCTGCTGGTTTATGAGGGAGCTCTCGGCTGGCAGGCTTGGCCGTTCCTCGCAGCCGCGATGGTTTTCGGTTTCCGCGCCTGGTGGCTCTACGATGTGGACGGCATCGAGCGCTCGCTGTTACGCGCCGCCGTGACGACGGTCCTGCTGTCGATTGCCGTGTACTGGTCCGTTCTTCCTTCGCTCGAAGCGCTTTTCCCGAGCGTCGCGGTCCAGCGCGCGGTGCATGCGTCCGGCTGCAACGACGCCCGCCTGGCCGCCGCCGGATTCCATGAACCGAGCCTCGTGTTCCTGAACGGGACGGATACGGTGCTGACCGGCGCCAATGGTGCGGCCGACTTCCTGCGCGGGGCGCCGTGCCGACTCGCTGTGGTGGAGCACACCCTCGAACGCGCCTTTGCGCAGCGCGCCGAAGCGATCGGGCTGCGTTATGCGCAAATGGCGCGCTTCAGGGGCTATAATCTCGGAAGCGGCAAGCGGACGTCGTTCACGGTTTATCGTTCGCGCGCTGATCAATAACGCGCGACTACCGTATTCCGCCGGCGGGAGCGTGCGACGCCTTCAGCCGCGCGCCGCTTCATGAAGCGCTGCAAGGCCGCCTTCGAGATCGACGATCAGGTCGCGGGTATCTTCCAGCCCGATATGGAAGCGCAGCGCCGGACCGCCGGGCTCCCACTTGGTCGCGGTCCGATATTCCTTGCAATCGAAGATGATCACGAGGCTTTCGTAACCGCCCCACGAAAAGCCCATGCCGAACAGAGACAGCGCATCGCAGAAGGCATAAAGCGCAGCCTCCGAGACGGGTTTTAAGACGACGCTGAACAATCCTGACGCACCGGAAAAGTCGCGCGCCCAGATCGCGTGGCCCGGGTGCGACGGTAGCGCCGGATGCAGCACCGATTGCACCTCAGGCCGTTGTTCGAACCATCGCGCGATCTCGAGTGCGGAGCGCTGGTGCCGCTCCAGCCGTACTGACAAGGTGCGCAGACCGCGCTGGGCGAGGTAGATGTCGTCGGGGCCGGCGCAGAGCCCGTAATTCCCGACGGTCTCCGAGAGCTGGGGCCAGGTCGCAGCGTTTGCAGACACCGTTCCGAACATGATGTCGGAATGCCCGCCGATATACTTCGTGCCGGCCTGGATCGACAGATCGACGCCGTGATCGAAGGCGCGGAAATAAAGCGGGGTCGCCCAGGTATTATCCATCAGGACGACTGCACCCTTGTCGTGGGCGACGGCCGCGATGGCGGGGATGTCCTGCATCTCGAAGGTCTGCGAGCCGGGCGCTTCGACGAACACGGCACGCGTATTGGGTTTGAACAGCGTGGCGATGTCGGCCCCGATCAAGGGATCGTAATAGGTCGTCTCCACGCCGTATCGCTTCAGGACAGTATCGGCGAAGATGCGGGTGGGGCGATAGACGCTGTCGGTCACGAGGAGATGGTCTCCGGCCGACAGAACCGACAGCAGGGCCGTGGAGACCGCGGCCGCGCCCGAGGGCAAGAGGGATACGCCGGCGCATTGCGGACCTTCGAGTTCGCGAAGCGCGTTTTCGAGCGCCTCCGATGTGGGCGTGCCGCGTCGGCCGTAACGGTATCGGCCGCGGTGCGCCACCATGTCTTCCGCCGAAGGGTAGAGCAGGGTCGAGGCGTGATAGACCGGCGGGTTGACGAAGCCGAAATAATCGCTCGGGGTGCGGCCGCCGGTCACGAGGAGCGTATCGAGCTTCAGATCGCCGGGCTGTTTTGGCTTGCTCATGGGACGTCCTTCGAGGGGTCGCCGGCGGCTCGCGGCGGGTTCTTTGCAATCGATGCAGGCAAACCGGCAATCGCCAGTCAAGCCCTTGACCTGTCTGTGCAATCGTTCTCAGATGGCGTCAATCGTTGCTGCGAAGCCCGGCCCGGGTTTCTGGCTCTGTGCGGCCTTTAGCGCAAGCGGGCAGGCTTGCGCCGGGAGGCAGAGGTGCCGTACGCCTTGGCGCACACGGGCCTGCCGGCACGTCAGGTGGATTATTGGGGACATATCATGAAGCGCAGTCTGTTCACCTTTGCCCTCGCGACCCTGGTCGGCCTGGCGGGCTCCGTTGCCCAAGCGCAGACGTTGAAGCAGGTGCAGCAGCGCGGCGTCCTCAATTGCGGCGCAAACGGCAATCTGGCCGGATTCGGTTTGCCGGATGCGCAAGGCAAATGGACCGGATTCGATGTGGATTATTGCCGCGCGATCGCGGCCGCGATCTTCAATGATCCGACCAAGGTCAAGTTCGTGCCGCTGACCGCCAAGGATCGCTTCACCGCGCTGCAATCGGGTGAGGTCGACGTGCTGATCCGCAACACGACGTGGACCTCCTCGCGCGACACGACCAATGGTCTCAATTTCACGGGCGTCAACTACTATGACGGGCAGGGCTTTCTGGTGCGCAAGGCCCTCAAGATCAATTCCGCCCTCGAACTCAACGATGCGGCGGTCTGCGTGCAGCAGGGCACCACGACCGAACTCAATCTCGCCGACTTCTTCCGTACCAACAATATGAGGCTGAAGACGGTCACCTTCGCCACCTCCGACGAAGCTGTGAAGGCCTACGATGCGGGGCGTTGCGACGCATACACGACCGACGCCTCGGCCCTTTATGGCGAACGGCTGCGGACCGCGTCGCCCGACGACCATGTCGTGCTTCCGGACATCATTTCGAAAGAGCCGTTGGGACCTGCCGTCCGCCACGGCGACGACCAATGGTTCGACATCGTGCGTTGGGTCAATTTCTGGCTGATCAATGCCGAAGAACTCGGGGTGAGCAGCGCCAATGTCGACGCGCAGATGAAGTCGGACAATCCGGAAATTCGCCGCTTGCTCGGCACCGAGGGCAAGTTCGGCGAGGCATTCGGCCTCACCAATGACTTCGGCGTCCGCATGATCAAGCATGTCGGCAATTACGGTGAGATCTTTGAGCGGAATCTCGGTCAGGGCTCGCGGCTGAAAATCTCACGTGGCTTGAACGCGTTGTGGACAAAAGGTGGCCTGCAATACGCTCCGCCCGTCCGCTAACGGCAGCGCGTGATGGCGCAGGCCGCGCCACCCAGGATATCGCCGTTCTACGATCCGCGCTGGCGCAGCATCGCGTTCCAGGTGCTGCTCTGCGCGGCCATCGTCTGGCTCGCCTATAGTGCGGTCAACAACGCAGCGGAAAACCTCCAGCGCGCGCGCATCGCGTCCGGATTCGATTTCTGGAATTCGACTGCGGGCTTCGACATCAGCCAGCACCTGATACCGTACACGGCGCAATCGACCTATGGCCGGGCGTTCTGGGTCGGGCTTCTCAACACGCTCCTCGTGTCCTTTCTCGGCATCGTCTTTGCGACCATCATCGGCTTCATCATCGGCATTCTTCAATTGTCGAAGAACGTGTTGGTGTCGAAGCTTGCGGCCGGCTATGTCGAGGTCATTCGCAACCTGCCGCTGCTGCTGCAATTGCTGTTCTGGTACAACGCGGTCCTCAAGGCGCTGCCGGTCCTGCGCGACAGCATCTCGATCCCGGGCGGCATGCTGCTCAACAACCGGGGCCTGTTCCTGCCGAAGCCGATCGCGGGTCCTGGCTTCGAGGCGGTGCCCATCGCACTTTTGCTCGGTATCGCCGGTGCAATCGCCTATCACCGCTATGCGCGGCGAAGGCAGGAACTGACCGGCCAGCAGGCGCCGGTTTTCACGGTCGGGACGCTGCTCGTTCTCGGCCTGCCGCTCGCAGCCTTTGCGCTCGCCGGATTTCCGATGACCTTCGATTTTCCCGAAATGGGCCGCTTCAATATCCGGGCCGGGGTCGAGATTCTCCCCGAATTCGCGGCGCTCCTGTTCGGCCTCTCGATCTACACCGCGGCTTTCATCGCCGAGGTGGTGCGCGCCGGAATCCAGTCCGTGTCGCATGGTCAGACCGAAGCGGCTTATTCCCTCGGGCTGCGCCCCGGACCGACGCTGCGGCTGATCGTCGTGCCGCAGGCGATGCGCGTGATCATTCCGCCCCTGACCAATCAATATCTGAACCTGACCAAGAATTCCTCGCTCGCGGTCGCGATTGGTTATCCCGATCTGGTGCAGGTCTTTACCGGCACCGTCCTCAATCAGACCGGGCAGGCAGTGGAAGTCGTCGCGATCACGATGGCAGTCTATCTCACCATCAGTCTCGTCACCTCGGGGCTGATGAATCTCTACAATCGCCGCATCGCGCTGGTGGAGCGATGAGCATGGGCGATGGGCGTTTCGTGCGAACCGAAACCGTTCCGGCAATGCCTCCGCCCGGACGCGACCGTGCGCTTGTCGGCTGGCTGCGCGAGCATCTATTTTCCGGGCCGCTGAATATCGGCCTGACTTTGCTGTCCCTTCTGGTCCTGTGGTGGTTGATACCGCCGCTGCTGAATTTCCTGATCCTCGACGCGGTCTGGACAGGCGACGATCGCGCGGCCTGCATTGCGTCGCCGGAACGCCCGCGGGTCGGAGCGTGCTGGGCGTTCGTCATCGAACGCATCAATTTCTTCATCTACGGATTCTATCCGGCCGAAGAGCGCTGGCGCGTCGATCTGTTCTTCGCGCTACTCGCGATCGGGATTGTGTGGCTGCTGGCGTCATGGGCGCCCAACAAGCGCCTTGGCGCAATCTACTTCTTCATCGTCCTGCCGATCGTGTCGGTGATGCTGTTGCTCGGATTCGCCCCGCTCGGATTGTCCTATGTGGCAACGTCGCTGTGGGGCGGTGTCCTCGTGACCGTCGTCGTATCGGCGGTCGGCATCGTGTTCTCGCTGCCCCTCGGGATTCTGCTGGCGTTGGGGCGGCGCTCGACCATGCCGGCGGTGCGGTTGTTCTCGATCATCTTCATCGAATTCGTGCGCGGTGTACCGCTGATCACGGTGTTGTTCATGGCGAGCGTCATGCTGCCGCTGTTCGTTCCGGAATCCTGGTCGCCGGACAAGTTGTTGCGGGCCTTGGTTGGCGTTGCGCTGTTCGCGGCCGCCTATATGGCGGAAGTCGTGAGGGCCGGATTGCAGGCAATCCCGCGCGGCCAATATGAAGGCGCCCAGGCGCTCGGTCTCAGCTATTGGCAGATGATGGGGCTGATCGTTTTGCCGCAGGCCTTGCGCATCACCATTCCGAATATCGTCAACAGCAATATCGCGCTGTTCAAGGACACCACGCTTGTCTTCATCGTCGGGATTTTCGACTTCCTGCGGACCATCGAGGCTGCCCGCATCGATCCGAAATGGGCGACGCCGGTGACGTCGACGACCGGCTATGCGTTCGCCGCGATCTTCTACTTCCTGTGCTGCTGGATGATGTCGCGTTACGCGAAGAGCGTCGAGCGGCGGCTCGCGACCGGATTTCGGCGATGAGCGGGAGTTCGGGAAAACAGGACGGCAAGTCTGCCATTCCGGCGGTGGAGATCGCCGGGATGCATAAGTGGTTCGGCGATTTCCATGTGCTGCGCGACATCAACCTCACCGTTGCGCGCGGCGAGCGCATCGTGATCTGCGGTCCTTCCGGGTCCGGAAAATCGACGATGATCCGCTGCATCAACCGGCTCGAGGATTACCAACAAGGTCGCGTCGTGGTGGACGGTGTGCTGCTGACCAACGACCTCAAAAGCATCGATGAGGTGCGCCGCGAGGTCGGCATGGTCTTCCAGCACTTCAACCTGTTTCCGCATCTCACCGTGATGGAGAACCTGACGCTGGCGCCGATGTGGGTACGCAAGATGCCGAAGAAGGAGGCCGAGGAGGTCGCGCGCCATTATCTCGAGCGCGTTCGGATCCCGGAGCAGGCCGGCAAATATCCGGGACAGCTTTCCGGCGGTCAGCAGCAGCGGGTGGCGATCGCGCGCGCGCTCTGCATGAATCCGAAGATCATGCTGTTCGACGAGCCGACATCGGCGCTCGACCCTGAAATGGTGAAGGAAGTGCTACAGACCATGGTTGAGCTCGCGGAGAGCGGGATGACCATGCTGGTGGTGACTCACGAAATGGGATTCGCCCGGCAGGTCGCCGATCGCATCGTGTTCATGGACGAGGGGCAGATCGTTGAGATCGATGCTCCGTCGGAATTCTTTGCGAATCCCAAGCACGTGCGGACCAAGCTGTTTCTCAGCCAGATCCTGTGAGCATTGTCGGCCGAGGCCACGGTAATGTCGGTTGAGGTGGCGTCGCATCGCCCGTTTCTTGTCATGCCCGCCTTAGAATGGCGATGACAATCGGAGGGCGGTTGTTTCTTTGAAGAACCGAATTCGCTGTAGAGCTTCGCGCTCAGGTCAATCTACTGCCTGGCGCGCAGTGCGATGAATAAATCTAGAACAGGTTGAGCGGAATCTTCAGATAGCTGCAGCCGTTGTCCTCCGGCTCGGGGAGGCGGCCGCCGCGGAGATTCACCTGTAACGCCGCGAGCATCAGTTCGGGCAGCGGCAATGTCTTGTCCCTGGCTTCACGGAGATTCACATAGGTGTCACGATCGCGCCCGCCGCCGACATGCGTGTTGTCGCGCTTTTGCTGCGCGACGGTGGACTCCCATTGCGCCGGCCGGCCGTTCGGCCGGTAGTCGTGGCCGGTGAACAGCCGCGTGTCGTCGGGCAGCGCCAGGATGCGCTGGATGGAATCGTAGAGCACGGCGGCGCTGCCGCCTGGGAAATCACAACGCGCCGATCCGGCATCCGGCTGGAACAGCGTGTCATGAATGAAGGCTGCGTCGCCGACGACATAGGTGACCGATGCCAGCGTATGCCCGGCGCAGAGCATCACCCGCGCATCGAGCGAGCCGATCTTGAAGCTGTCGCCGTCCTTCCACAACCGGTCCCAATAATCGGTGGAGTAGGGCGGCACGTTATAGATTGTCTGCCAGAGCTTCTGGATATCGATGACCTTCTCGCCGATCGCCATCGGCGCGCCGAGCTTGCTCTTCATATAGGCCGCGGCCGAGAAGTGATCGGCATGCGGATGCGTGTCGAGAATCCAGTCGATGGTCAGCCGGCGCTCGGCGATCGTCTGCAGTACGGCGTCTGCGGCGGTTGTGGCTGTCCGCCCGGATCGCACATCGAAATCCAGCACCGGATCGATGATAGCTGCATGCCCTGTCGCAGCATCGACAACGAGATACACGATGCTGCCGGTCTTCTCATGATAGAAGCCGGTTACCTCAGGCGACGCTTGCGAAGCGGCGACGGGGCTAGACGAAGACACATTCATGAGCATGCAGGTGTCTAACACGCGGCGCGGCGCTTATCCACCCGACGAGTGTGGATGTCAGCTCCCGGTTGCGATCGGCAAATCGCCTCGCGAAGCCCATTCCGTCCAGGAGCCGTCATAGAGCGCCTTCGGCTCCTTGCCGAGCGCATCGAGCGCGAACCACAATACCGCCGCGGTAACGCCCGACCCGCAGGTCGTGACCACCGGCTTGTCGAGATCGACGCCGGCTCGCTCGAACGCTGCCCGGATCTTGTCTGGCGCAATCAGGCGGCCGTCTTCGAGCAGGGTGTCAAAGGGCAGGTTGAGCGCGCCGGGCATGTGGCCTGACTTCAGTCCGGGCCGCGGCTCGGGCGCAGTCCCGGCAAACCGGCCGGCACTGCGTGCATCGACGACCTGGACGTCGGGATGCGCAAGCGCCTTCTGCACGTCGTCGACATCGGCGACCGCACCGCGATTGAAGCGCGCGGTGAAATGGCGCGGCGTACGTTTGACTTCGCCATAATCGAGCGGCCGGCCTTCCGCTTTCCATTTCGTAAGGCCGCCGTCGAGGATGTAAACGTCACGCACGCCAAAGGTGCGAAACGTCCACCACACCCGCGGGGCGGAGAACAGGCCGACGCCGTCATAGACAACGATGGTCAGCCCGTCGCCAATTCCCATGGTGCGCATGGCCGAAGAAAACGCCTCCGGGGACGGAAGCATGTGCGGCAGATCGGAGGAATGATCCGAAATCGCGTCAAGGTCGAAATAGACCGCGCCCGGAATATGACCGGCGAGATATTCCTCGCGCGCGTTACGCTTCATCGCCGGCAGATAATAGGACCCGTCGACCACCACGATGTCTGGCGCGTCGAGGTGGTCCTGAAGCCACTGGGTGGTGACCAGAGCGCGGCTCGCAGGTGATGCTTCGGCAGCCATTGTATCACTCACACGAAGGGTGGCTTGATGGTGGTCTTGCGTGTCAACCATTCCGGAACCGGAAGGTTCTTCGAACGCAGGAAATCCGGATTGAACAGTTTCGACTGATAGCGGGTGCCGTAGTCGCACAATACGGTGACGATGGTCGCACCCTTGCCGAGGTCCTTGGCGAGCCTGATCGCGCCGGCGATGTTGATCCCGGAGGAGCCGCCGAGGCAGAGCCCTTCGTGTTCCAGGATGTCGAAAATCAGCGGGACGGCTTCTTCGTCGGGTATCAGGTAAGGCCTATCGACCTTGATGTCCTCGATGATCGGGGTGACGCGCGCAAGTCCGATGCCTTCGGTGATCGAGCCGCCTTCGGTCACGGTCGGCTTGCCGTCCTTGAAGAGATGATACATCGCCGCGCCGCGGGGATCGGCGACCCCGATCGCGATATCCGGCTTCTGTTCGCGCAGATAGGTCGAGACTCCGGCGAGCGTGCCGCCGGTGCCGACCGAGCAGATGAAGCCGTCGATCTTGCCGTTGGTATCGCGCCAGATTTCCGGGCCGGTCGAAACGTAATGCGCCTTACGATTGTCGAGATTGTTCCACTGGTCGGCAAAGAGCACGCCGTTCTTCTCGGTCTTGCGCAATTCGTCTGCGAGCCGGCGGCCGACATGCTGATAATTGTTCGGGTTGGCGTAGGGCAGCGCCGGCACCTCGACCAGCTCCGCTCCACAGAGCCGCAGCATGTCTTTCTTTTCCTGGCTCTGGGTCTCCGGAATGACGATCAGCGTGCGATAGCCGCGCGCATTGGCGACGAGGGCAAGCCCGATCCCGGTATTGCCGGCGGTGCTTTCCACCACGAGGCCGCCGGGTTTGAGCTCGCCGCGCTTTTCCGCTTCGAGGATCATCTGCCGGCCGGCGCGGTCCTTGACCGACTGCCCGGGATTCATGAATTCGGCCTTGCCCAAAATCGTACAGCCGGTCAGAGCCGAGGCGTGCTTCAGCTTGATCAGGGGCGTGTTGCCAATCGCGTCGATGACGCTGTCTCTGCTGTTCATGGTCGGTTCCGGCGAAAATTTCGGGCGACCCTATCGGGGCTGGCCGAACGCGACAAGCCGCGACTTGCCGAGCCGGCTTGCACAAGGAGCATGGAAACGGATTTTTCTGCGGGTTAGTCCCCCCGGACGAAAACCATCTGCCGGACGTCGATGTTGCGGGACAAAAATCCTGCCTCGCAATAGGCGAGGTAATATTCCCAAAGTCTGCGAAACCGTTCGTCGAAGCCGAGAGGCGTGATCTCGGGCCACGCTGCGCGGAATCGCGCGCGCCACTCGGCGAGGGTGCGGGCATAGTCCTCTCCGAAAATCCGCTCGGTCCGGAACGGCACGCCGAACCGCTCGCCGAGTGTTTTCAGGGTCGATGGCGTCGGCAGCATGCCGCCCGGGAAGACGTAACGCCGGATGAAGTCGATCTCGCGCTTGTAATTGTCGAAGAACCGTTCCTGGATGGTGATGGTCTGGATGCCTGCGGCGCCGCCCGGCTTCAACCGGTCCCGCAATTGTCGGAAATAGTCGGGCCAGAACTTCTCGCCGACCGCTTCCAGCATCTCGATCGAGGCGATCCTGTCATACTGGCCGCGCTCGTCGCGATAATCCTGGAGCCTGATCTCGACCCGTTCGGCGAGGCCGGCCTCGAAGACCCGACGTTGGGCGAATTCGTGCTGCTCCCGGCTGATGGTCAGACCGACCACGCGTGCGTCATAGGTCTTGGCCGCGAATTCGGCGAAACCACCCCAGCCGCAGCCGATCTCAAGCACGCTTTGCTCGCGCTTCAGGTCGATCGACTGAGCAAGGCTTTGATATTTCCGAATCTGAGCCGTCGTCAGGTCATTGCTGCCGGGATCGAACAGGGCTGAGGAATAGGTCATGGTCGGATCGAGCCACGCCGAATAAAAGGCATTGCCGAGATCGTAATGCGCGTGAATGTTCTTGCGCGCTTGCCGCTTGGTGTTGCGGTTGAGCCAGTGGCGCAGCACCTGGAACCAGCGCACTAGGGTATTGCCGCCGAGCACGCGTTGCATCATCTCGCGGTTGATGCAGAACAGATAAAGAAATCCGGTCAGGTCCGGCGTCTCCCATTCGCCGCGCAAATAGGATTCGGCGACGCCGATGTCGCCCGAGCGCAGCGTACGCCAGGCGAACCGATAATCCTTGACGGTCATGCGCGCGCTTGGTCCGGGCTGCGCTCCGCGAAAAACGAGACTGCGTCCGTCCGGCAGCGTCACTTCCAGTGAACCGCAGCGAATAGTCTCGGCGAGGGCGAAGGCGATCCTCGCTGCGGTGGGCAGACCCGTAAGTGCCGCCTCTCGCGTGTCCTTCGTCACGAGGATCGTCTCAGACATGGTTCGGTTCCTGGCTTTGCTCGATGGCGCAGGGTCGCACGGCCTGAGGCGAAGCTAGGTCACCTTCGGCGTCACGAACGGCACGCGAGAATGCCGCAATCGGGTGGGGGCTCGTCAAGGCCGCCGTCGACCGCGGAATGCCTGACCAGGAGCGAGCCGACGGGGGCCTTATGTGACGGCCGCCTGTTTCGAATCCCGGCCCCGGACCCGACGACCGATCGGCCGTGCGTTCATCGGCCTGCGGATCGGGTCGATTTCGACGATCCCGGAAACCAATCCGAAACCACGTGGACGCAAGCCCAAGCACTTGTGATCCCGTCTTCACCCAATCTTTTGCCTCTCGGGGTATTCACGCGCCGATGGCCTGAGCAGGAATAGAGCCGGGATGGCCTGGTAAATCTGCGATGAATCTGGACGTCAACACGCTGTTTCTGGTGACGATCTACGTCGAGGCGATGCTCGGGCTATTGCTCCTGTTCGCCTGGGTCCAGAATTCGGCAATCGTGGCCGTGGCCTGGTGGGGCTCCGCGCATCTGCTGCGCGCTGCATCGGTGGTTCTGTTCGGACTGTACGGGCAGGCGCCCGACTGGGTCTCGATCGATCTGTCGAACGCCGTCCTGTTCACGGCTTTCGCGGTCACCTGGACCGGCGCACGCGTATTCGATGGCCGCCCGCCGAGCTATATCGGCCTGTTTGGCGGCGCCGTACTGTGGCTGATCGTCTGCCGGATCCCTGCCATCGCGGATTCGATGGAAGCG
>NZ_DATMRX010000207.1:0-11511 GCF_035565855.1 Pseudorhodoplanes sp. | reverse complement strand
ATCATAAGAATCGATGCGGGGTGATTTGTCGAGAGTCCGCGGAGTCAAGAACGTAAAAAAATTACTAACATCCGTGAAGATTTCGCGCTGCGATGCAACGCGCGCAGCATGACTCCCTATGCGCGCGTTGCAGGGCGCTTGATCAGGCGGGCGTCAGCGCGCGATTGGCGATGTCGCTGACATCCGCCGAAAGCGTGGAGACACCGGCGATGCGCCGCAATGCTTCTTCCGCCTTCTTACGGCGGCTGCTTTCAAGGGCGCGCCAGGAACGGAACGCGGTCGCAAGCCGTGCTGCGACCTGCGGGTTCGTGGCGTCCAATGCCAGCACCGCCTCGGCCACGAAGTCGTAGCCTGCGCCGTCGGCGCGGTTGAATTGCGTGGCGTTACCATGCGCGAACGAGCCGATCAGCGCCCTGACGCGGTTCGGATTGTTCATGGAGAAGGCGGGATGCGCCATCAGCGCCTTGACGCGATCGAGCGTGCCGGCCTCCGGGATCATGGCTTGCAGCCCGAGCCACTTATCGATGATCAACGGGTCCTTCTCGTAGCGACGGTTGAAGTCCTGCAACGCTTCCGCTCGCTCCGGGCCGTCATGAAGCGACAGCGTCGCCAGCGCCGCCATCCGGTCGGTCATGTTGTCGGCGCCGCGATATTGCGCGGCGGCGCGCGCAATCGCGTCGGGATTGCCGGTCGCGGCCATGAGATCGAGCGCGGTGTTGCGCAGGGCGCGCCGTCCGGCGCTTGCGGCGTCCGGGCTGTAGGGCGCGGTGCTGGTCAGCCGCTCGTAAATCGAAGCGAGCGCGGGTGCGAGTGCTCCGCCGATGGCAGCGCGCAGATGCGCACGCGCCGCAAAATTGGCGTCCGGATCGACGTCGCGGCCGACCTCGCGCGCGATGTCCGCCTCGGTTGGCATCCCGAGCACCAGCGCGACGAAGGCGGGCTCCAGCCGCGTATCGCTCAGGATCGCGGCGAGGGCGGCGATCAGTCCGTCGTCGGTGACGGCCGCCTGGCCGGCGCGCAACAGGCCGACATTCTTCAGAAGGAGCCGCGTCGCGAGCGTCTGGACCGCCTGCCAGCGGTTGAACGGATCGGTGTCGTATGCCGCGAGCCTTCGCAGGTCCTCGGCGGTCACATTGGCCGTCAGTTTCACCGGCGCGGAAAATTCCCGGTTGATGGACAAGGCCGGACGCTCGACGACCCCCTCATAGACGATGGTGTGTGACGGCTCATCGAGGATGATGACATCCGAGGCGGGCCGGCCGGCAACGACCAGCGGCAGATCGGTGCCGTCCGCACCGACCAGCCCGAGCCTGAGCGGGATCACCATCGGCAGCTTGATCGGCTGGCCGGGCGTCGGGCCGAGCGACTGCGACAGTTTCAGTGTGTAGGTTTTCGCGGTGCTGTCGTAGCTGCCGTCCGCGACCACATCCGGCGTGCCCGCCTGCGAATACCAGCGCATGAATTGTGACAGGTCGCGTCCCGACGCATCGGCGAAGCAGCGCACGAATTGCTCGATGGTCGCGGCCTCGCCGTCGTGGCGCTGGAAGTAAAGGTCCATGCCCTTGCGGAACGCCTCGCGCCCGAGCAGGACGCGCAGCATGCGGATGACCTCGGCGCCCTTTTCATAGATCGTGGTCGTGTAGAAGTTGTTGATCTCCTGATAGACCTCCGGCCGCACCGGATGGGCGAGGGGGCCTGCGTCTTCCACGAATTGATGCGCCCGCAGATTGCGGACATCGCCGATCCGCTCCACCGCGCGCGAGCGCATGTCGGCCGAAAATTCCTGATCGCGATAGACCGTCAGCCCTTCCTTGAGGCAGAGCTGGAACCAGTCGCGGCAGGTGATGCGGTTGCCGGTCCAGTTGTGGAAATATTCGTGGGCGATGATGGCCTCGATCGCGGCGAAGTCGCCATCGACCGCGGTGTCCGGCGTCGCCAGCACATAGCGGTCGTTGAAGACATTCAGCCCCTTGTTTTCCATCGCGCCCATGTTGAAGTCGGACACGGCGACGATCATGAAGATGTCGAGATCGTATTCGAGACCGAAGGCTTCCTCGTCCCAGCGCATCGAACGCTTCAGCGCGTCCATCGCGTAGCCGCAGCGATCCTCCTTGCCGGGCTCGACATAGATCCGCAGCGTGACCTTGCGCCCGGACTTGGTGACGAAGTGATCTTCCACGCAGCCGAGCGTGCCGCCGACCATCGCGAACAGATAGGACGGCTTCGGAAACGGGTCATGCCACACCGCGTAGTGCCGCCCACCCGGCAGATCGCCGCTCTCGATGAGGTTGCCGTTGGAGAGCAGCACCGGCGCCTGCGCCTTGTCGGCCTCGATACGCGTCGTATAGACCGCCATCACATCGGGGCGATCCGGGAAATAGGTGATGCGGCGGAATCCTTCCGCCTCGCACTGCGTGCAATAGGTGTTGTTGGACCGGTAAAGCCCCATCAATTGCGTGTTGGCCGACGGATCGACCACGGTTTCGATCGTCAGCGTGAAGGGCCCCTGGGGCGGCTGCGCGATGGTCAGGCGGTCGGGCGTTGCGACGAAGGCGGCCTCGGGCAGTGGCTGGCCATCGAGCCGGACCGCGGCGAGTGTCAGGCCGTCGCCGTCGAGAACCAGCGGCGCGGGCGGATTGGCCGGATTGGGCCGCAACCGCAATTCGGACGTCACGCGCGTCGCGGTCGGATGCAACGACACGTCGAGCCGGATCGTTTCCACCAGCCAGTCTGGCGGACGGTAATCCTGAAGGCGGACGGGACGAGCCTGCTCGGTGCGCATGGGCAGTGCGATTCCTTCATCTGGCGAAAATTTCAGCCGCCACGACTGCGAGGTCGGCGGCCTGCATGGTCGTGACCTGCATATCCGGATTTTCTGTGATCTGATAGAAGATCGTCGACCGGAAAAACCGGGCCAAAAATGGGAGGAATTCATGACGAAGCTTTGGTCGGCGCTGCTTGCAGCGGCCGCCGTAGTTGTCGCAGGCACGGGCGCCATCGCGCAGCAACCCTATCCAAATCAGGTCGTGCGCATCGTGGTTCCGTTCTCGGCCGGCAGCGCGACCGATCTCCTCGCGCGCGCGGTGGCGGACAAGCTTGGCGAGAAGTGGAAGCAACAGGTCATCGTCGAGAACCGGCCAGGCATTGCCGGGACGACGTCGGTCGCGAAGAGTCCGGCGGACGGCTACACGCTGATGCTGACCTCGAACGGGCACACCGTCGCCGGCGTGCTCAACAAGGCGCTGCAATTCGATCCGGTGAAGGACTTTGCCGGTATCACCCCGGTCGCCTCGGTACCGCTCGTGCTGATTGTCAATCCGGACTTGCCGGCCAAGGACCTGAAGGAATTCATCGCGCACGCCAAGGCCAATCCCGGCAAGCTGAACTTCGCTTCGCCCGGCCTCGGCTCGACCACCTTCATCGCCGGCGCCCTGTTCAAGGACGCGACCAAGCTCGACCTCGTGCATGTGCCGTACAAGGGCGCGCCCGAGGCGAATATGAGCGTCGTGCGCGGCGATGCGCATATGTATTTCACGCCGGCGAACACCGCGCTCGAGCTGTTCAGGTCCGGCAAGGTGCGCGCACTCGGCGTTGCCACCGACAAGCGACTCGAGGCGATGCCGGAGGTTCCTACGCTCAAGGAAGCGGGGCTGCCGAATTTCTCCTATGAATCCTGGTTCGGCCTGATGGCCCCGGCGGGCACGCCGGCGTCCATCATCGAAAAGATCAACAAGGACGTCGTGGAGATGCTGCAGGACAAGGCGCTGCAGGAGCGGATGGCCAAGCAGGGCGGCGTGGTCGTCGTCACCTCGACCCCCAAGCAGTTCGACGAGACCATCAAGTCGGACACCGCGCGCTTTACCAAGATCTTCCAGGACGCCGGGATCGCGGCGAAATAAGCCTTGCGATCACCGCTATCGTTCAAGCAAGCGCCGGGCGGGACATCCCGCCCGGCGCTTGCGTATGAGATCGGCGGGGGTGCCGGGTTGCGCTCGCGGGCGTTCTTTGCCATCTGAGCGCAATGAATCCCGCAGCGACGATGGCCGCGCGGCGCTTTTCCGTGGCGCCGATGATGGACTGGACCGACCGGCATTGCCGGTCGTTCCATCGGCTGCTGACGCGCCACTCGCTTCTTTATACCGAGATGATCACGACCGGCGCGGTACTGCATGGCGACCGGCGCCGGCTCCTGCGCTTCGATCCGGACGAGCATCCGGTCGCGCTGCAACTCGGTGGTTCGGACCCCCGCGATCTGGCCGAAAGCGCGCGCATTGCGCAGGACTTCGGCTATGACGAGGTCAATCTCAATGTCGGCTGTCCCTCGGACCGGGTTCAGGACGGCCGCTTCGGCGCCTGCCTGATGGCCGAGCCGCGGCTTGTCGGCGATTGCGTTGCGGCGATGAAGCGCGCGGTCAGCATTCCCGTCACCGTGAAGTGCCGGATCGGGATCGACGACCAGGACCCCGAAGTCGCACTCGACGCGATCACCACCGCTGTGAAGGACGCCGGCGTCGATGCGCTCATCGTGCATGCCCGCAAGGCCTGGCTGAAGGGTCTGTCGCCGCGTGAAAACCGCGATGTGCCGCCGCTCGATTACGACCGGGTCTACCGTCTCAAGGCCGCGCATCCCCACCTGCATATTTCCATCAATGGCGGGATCGGCTCGGTCGAGGCCGCGCAGGCGCATCTGCAGCATGTCGATGGCGTGATGATGGGGCGCGCGGCGTATCAGGAGCCGTGGCGACTGCTCGCGGTCGATCCGCAGCTCTTTGGCGCGGTCCCCAGCTTCGCCGGTCCGAGACAGGCGCTCGAGGCGTTCTTTCCCTATGTCGAGCGCGAACTGGCCGAGGGCACGCGGCTGCATGCGATGACGCGTCATGTGCTCGGGCTGTTCCGCAGCGTGCCGGGGGCGCGTGCGTTCCGCCGCCATATCGCGGTCCACGCCGTGAAGCCCGATGCCGGCATAGCAGTCCTGCGCGACGCGCTCGCGCATCTGGTGGACACGGCCGCTTCAATGCCGCACACCGCGGCAGCTTGATCGCCGGCCGTCCCGCGCCGGCTTTATCCGGAGCATCGGAATGTTGGGCATTCCGGCCGGCGAGCTTGCCTGGCTCGCGCTGGCCATCATGATCGGCGGTGCGCTGACAGGACTGCTTGCCGGCATTTTCGGCGTCGGCGGTGGCGCGATCATCGTTCCGGTGCTGTACGAAATCTTCCGCATCCTTGGAGTGTCCGAAGATATCCGCGTGCAGCTTTGCGTCGGGACCTCGCTCGCCATCATCATTCCGACCTCGATCCGCTCCTATCTCGCGCATCGCGCGCGCGGCACCCTGCCGAAAGGCATTCTCACGGCATGGATCGTGCCGGTCGGCGCAGGGGTTCTGATCGGCGGCGCGATCGCGGCCTTCGCCCCCGGCGCACTCTTCAAGGGCTTTTTCGCGGTGATGGCGTTTCTGCTTGGAGCGAAATTTCTGTTCGCGCAGGACCGTTGGCGCATTGCCGATACATTGCCAGGACGCGCGATGATGTGGGCCTATGGATTATTCATCGGCTTCTATTCGGCCATGATGGGCGTCGGCGGCGGCGCAGTATCGACGCTGGTTCTCAGCCTGTACGGACAACCGATCCATGCCGCGGTCGGCATTTCGGCGGGCGTCGGGGTCATCATATCGCTGGTCGGCACGGTCAGCTTCATGATTGCGGGGCTGCCGCATCAGGCGCTGATGCCGCCGTTGTCGCTCGGTTACGTGTCGTTCCTCGGCGTCGCGCTGATGGCGCCGGTCAGCGCTCTTGTTGCGCCTTACGGCGCGCGCATCGCCCACGCGATGTCGCGCCGTCATCTGGAGCTTGCGTTCGGAATTTTCCTCTGGATTGTCTCAACCCGGTTCATCGTCAGCCTGCTGCCGTAAGGCGATGACCCCATCTGGAGCCGGCAACCGATGGCGAATGCCGCAGATCTTCGTCGCCTTGCACGATCGCTCGAGGGTACGACCGAAGCGCCGCATTTCGATCGCACGGCGTTCAAGGTCAAGCGCATCTACGTGACGCTCGCGGCGGACGGCAAGACCGCCAATTTCAAATTCACGCCGGACCAGCAGGAATTCAAATGCATGCTGGCGCCGCACGCCTTTCAGCCGGTTGCCGGCGGATGGGGACGTCAGGGTTGGACCACTGGGATCCTGTCGGAGATGAGCGTTGCTGAGTTACGCAAGGCGCTGGAAGAGGCCTGGCAGCACGCCTTGCCGAAGCCGCTGAAACGCTAGCGCTGCGTTTCAGGGATAGCCGCGCAGCACCAGTTTGTCGCCGCGCACTTCCCAGCTTTCCAGCCGATTGAGGAAGCTCATGCCGAGAAGGCTGGTGCGCAATTGTCCGGGTTGCGCGATCAAGGCCGGGACCGAACGCTCGACCAATCCGCCGACGCCGATGCTGTCGAGCGTGACCGCTGCCGCACGGGTCTTGCCGTTCGCGGTGTCCACCGTCACGTTGTAATTGAGGACCTCCAGCGGCAATCCGGCCGCCTTGGCGGCTTCCTGCGTCAGCACCACGGCGCTCGCACCGGTGTCGAGGATCATCGGCACGGTGCCGCCATTGACGCGCGTGGAGATGCCGAATTCTCCCGCATTGCCGCGTGCGATCTCGACCACGCGCCCGCGCGACGCCGCGCGGCCCGGCATCATCTCCGCCATGACGCGGTCATAGGCGTGGCGCAACTCGAAGCGATAGGTGTAGCCGAGTGCAAGCGCGAGGCCGATCACGATCCATATCGCGACGATCTGAAGGGCTTTGCCGATGCTTTCGCGGAACATGATGAGCGCGCCGCTGCACAGAAACACCAGGAGCGCGATCTTGCGCGCGAGCGCCGCAAAATCATCGGTGCTGAACGGCCCGACCGTGCCGGTATCGTGATTTGCGATGAGCAGGATCAGCGCCAGCGCGAGGCCGATCAGCAGAATCCACAACAGCCGACTGCGCAACGGGTCAATCCTTCAGGACCGGGCTGGCATGACCGCCGGCGTTTCGCATGGCGGCGATTCGATCCGGCAACAATGCCATGATCCGTCGCCGTTCGTGGCCCGGCATCGTGCCCCAGCCGGCGATTTCGTCGATGGTGCGGCCACAGCCGCGACACAGCTTCGAGCCGGGCTCCAGCACGCAAATCTTGAGGCAGGGCGTTTCGATCGCTGACATCTGTTCAGGGGCCTGTCCTTCCGCAACATAGATGCGAACAAGCGAAAGGCAATGCGATCAGGCGGCCGCGCCCTTGGTGGTCGCGCCGTCGCGTTTGTCGAAGGGCACGATGGGAAGCGGCGTCTCTTTCGGCTGCAGCGTGGGGGAGGGCTCCGCCAGTGGCGCAAGCGCAGCCATCACCCGCTCGGGCGGCAACGCGACGATCACTTCCGTGCCGACACGCAATTTCGACTTCAGAGTGAAGGTGCCGCCATGCAGATCGACGAGGCTCTTGGCGATCGGC
Source organism: Pseudorhodoplanes sp. (assembly GCF_035565855.1). Classification (GTDB taxonomy): domain Bacteria; phylum Pseudomonadota; class Alphaproteobacteria; order Rhizobiales; family Xanthobacteraceae; genus Pseudorhodoplanes. Next base: position 4,040 of record NZ_DATMRX010000207.1, on the reverse strand, counting down.
AGGCCAAGGCCCGCGCCCTGTTCGGCGGACTTGATCGCGTTCGATCCTTGCCCGAACGAGGCCAGCACCACCGGTATCTCGTCTTCCGGAATACCGGGCCCGGTGTCCTTCACGCTGAAATATTGTCCGCCCGATGCCGTCCACCCGACCTTGATCCAGATTTCTCCGCCCTGCGGGGTGAATTTCACCGCGTTGGCAAGAAGGTTCAGGCAAATCTGGCGCATGGCGCGTTCATCGGCCCAGACCCGCGGCAGATCGGGCTCGAACATCTCGTGGATGGTGATCTTGCGGTTCCGCGCACGCATCTTCATCAGGCGATGGCAATCCTCGACGACACCGCACAGCGAGATCGCCTCTTCGTTCAGTTCGTAGCGTCCGGCCTCAATGCGCGACAGATCGAGGATCTCGTTGATGAGGCCGAGGAGGTGCTGGCCGGAATCGTGGATGTCGTTGGAATATTCCTTGTAGGCCGTGACGGTGTGCCGGCCGAAAATCTCGTTCTTCATCACTTCCGAGAAGCCGAGGATCGCGTTCAGCGGCGTGCGCAGCTCGTGACTCATCTGCGCGAGAAACCGCGACTTGGAGATATTGGCGGCCTCGGCGCGATGACGCGCTTCGTCGGAAATGGCCTTGGCCTGTTCGAGCTCGCCGATCAGCATGTCCTTTTCGGCGCGCGCCTGCAGCATCTGCAGCGCGGATGAATAGAGGCGGTGCGCAAGCAGCAGGAAATAGCCCTGCGAGGCGACGGCCATGATGGCGAGGATGTAGTCGTGGAGCGTGCCGCCGAACAGGAAATTGACCGCGACGGCGCCGGTCACCGGGACCGTTGCCGCGAATACGGCGATCGGGAGCGAATAGGCAAGCATGCTCGATACCGCGACCACTAGCAGCATCACGAACAGCATGAAGGTCCCGGTGCCTTCGGCGACGCCGAGCGGCTGCACCAGAATGAACATCCACGACAGCCCGAAAAACAGGTCGAGCATCAGGAAGCGGATGCGCCAGGCCTTGATCTTGATCTCCGCCGGTGGCGTGGCGAGGAACTGCCGACACTTCGTGACCATCACGGCGTGGATCAGCAGCACAGCCGCGGTCCAGACCCCGGCGGTCGCAGCGCCCGTCCACAAGCTCGACAGGAAGCCGACGGTGGCGACCAGCAGCAGGACGACGAGAGACGCCGACAGGCGGTTCTGCGCGAACATGCGCATCAGTTCGTAGTCGAAGGCCGGGCGGGTGCCGCTGGTCGAGGTCAGCCGGTCGCGCGCATCCCGCACGCGCTGCGCCGCCGCGCGCCGCCGCTTGGCGGCGGCCTCTTCGCGTGCGTCGCTGGCGGTACTCGTGGTCATGCGCGGCCGAAACCTTCCAAATATCTGGCCAAAGTCGCGCAAAATCCTTAAGGCCAACCTTAACCGGTTCCTTAATCCGGCCGAACCTGGGGAGGGTGCTGTGCGACTTTATGACGGCGGGCGCGCCCCCAATCCGCGGCGGGTACGCATTTTTCTCAGCGAGAAGGGGATTTCGGTGCCCGTCGTGGCCGTGGACCTCGGCGCGATGGAGCACCGGTCGGACAGCTATGCGGCCATCAACCCGCTGCGGCGTGTCCCGGCCCTCGAACTCGATGATGGCACGATCATCACCGAATCCATCGCCATTTGCCGGTATTTCGAGGCGATTCAGCCGGAGCCCGCGCTGTTTGGGACCGATCCGGTCGAGATCGCCACGATCGAGATGTGGCAGCGGCGGATCGAACTGCATCTCCTGGCCGGGATCCAGCACGTGTTCCGCCATCTCCATCCCGGCATGAAGGAGCACGAGGTTCCGCAGGTCGCCGCTTGGGGCGAAGCCAACAAGCCGCGGGTGCTCGAATTCCTGGCGATCCTGGACCAGACCCTCGCGGATCGAAGGTTTGCGGCGGGCGACAAATACTCGGTCGCGGACATTACCGGGGTGGTGGCGCTGGACTTCGTGCGGGCCGCAAAACTGGAAGTGCCGGCGGAATTCGCCCATGTCGGGCGCTGGCATGCCGAGCTTCGGGCACGGCCGAGCGCGCAGGCCTGACACTGAAGAAAATCAGCTTAAGTCTCTGATCTCTCTGACATTCTCCTGCGTTGGCGGCGGCTTGGCCCGCGCCACCACACGAATGTTTGAACAAACGGGGAAAGGCGAGGGCATCCGCCGCCCTGGCCGCCATGAACCGCCCCCGAGGACCCTACGACGAACTCCCAAGGCATTAATTTTTGCTCATGGAGGACGTCATGTTTCGGAAGGGGTTCGCTTCGTTCCTGGTAGCCGCCGCCGCAACGGCGGCCCTCTCGACTCCGGTGACCGCCCAGGTGCGGACCGCGGCGTTGCAATCGAGCGGCTTCCAGCTCGCCCAGGCGGTGCAAGAGGAAAACCGGATCGCCCTCGTGATCGGCAACTCGGCCTACCAGGCCAATCAGCCGCTGAACAATCCGGTAAACGATGCCCAGGCCGTTTCGCAGATGCTGAACCAGGCCGGGTTCGAGGTCGTAATGGCCTTCGACCTGACGCGCGATATCATGAAGCAGACCGTCGAGGAGTTCGCGGCCCGCGTTCTCGAGAAGGGCAGCAACACCGTCGCGATGGTCTATTACGCCGGTCACGGCATCCAGGCTGACGGCGAAAATTATCTGATCCCGATCGATGCGAAGTTCCAGGCCGAGGACGACCTCGCCGAACAGGGCGTGAAGCTCGCCGATGTCGTCGCCGCGCTCGAAGCCACCCAGACCAAGGCCCGTATCGTCGTGGTCGATGCCTGCCGCAACAATCCGTTCGGCGGTTCCGCAGCCGACGATTCCGGCGGGTTCGCTCTGGTGGACGCCCCTGAAGGCGCGCTGATCGCCTATTCGACGTCGCCCGGCACGGTCGCGCTCGACGGCCTCGGCAAGCACAGCCCCTACGCGGCGGCTTTCATGCGCACTGCGCGCACGCCGAACCTGCCGGTCGAGCAGGTGTTCAAGAAGGTGCGCCTCCTTGTCAACGACACCACCGACAAGAAGCAGCTTCCTTGGGACAGCGCGCGTCTCAACACCGAATTCGTGTTCTTCGCCAATGCCGAGCAACCGGCTGCGCCCGCTGTGGTGCCGGCGAAGGTCGAAGTCAGCGCGCTCGCGTCGCGCCCGGTTCGGCAGGCCTATGACATCGTCATCGCCGAAGACAAGGAAGAATATTACGAAGAGTTCGTCCGCGTTTACGCGCAGGACCCGCTGGCCGATCACATCCGCCGCGTGCTGAATCGCCGCAAGCAGATGGCCGCCTGGCAGGTGGTCACCCACCGCAATCGTCCGGAAGATTACGCCGACTTCGCGCGCCGCTTCCGCAATACCGGCCTCGGTGTCCGTGCGCAGCTGCTGCAGGAGCGTCCCCGCCAGTTCAACATCGCGTTCCCGCGCCGCGGCGAAGGCCGGTTTGGCGATGGCCGCTTCGGCAGCAACATCCGCATCAACATCAACAATGACGGTCGCCGCGTCATTCGGTTGGGCGGTCGCGATGGCTTCGGCAACGGCAATCGGCCGGTGATCAACTTCGGGAATGCCAGCAATGGCCGTCCGGGCTTTGGCAACAACAACGGTGGCCGTCCGGTTCTCAACCAGAACGCTGGCATCAACCCCAATGGTGGCCGTCCGGTGCTGAACCCGAACGGTGGCCTCAACCAGAACGGTAACCAGAATGGCGGCCGCCCGGTGCTCAACCAGAACGCTGGCATCAACCCCAACGGCGGTCGCCCGGTGCTGAACCAGAATGGCAGCGTCAACCAGAACGGTAACCAGAATGGCGGCCGTCCGGTTCTCAACCAGAATGGTGGCATCAACCCGAATGGCGGTCGTCCGGTGCTGAACCAGAATAGCGGCGTCAACCAGAACGGTAACCAGAATGGCGGCCGTCCGGTGCTCAACCAGAACACTGGCATCAACCCGAACGGCGGTCGCCCGGTGATCAACCAGAATGCTGGCATCAATCCGAATGCTGGTCGTCCGGTCATCAACCAGATCAACAACCGCCCGCAGATCCAGCGGCCG
>NZ_DATMRX010000206.1:0-27600 GCF_035565855.1 Pseudorhodoplanes sp. | reverse complement strand
GCGCGGCGGCGACGTCACTTGGTGCGGCCTGCGCCGGTGATGCCGGGGCCGGGGCGGACGGCTGCTGCGATGACGGCACAGCGACTGGCGGCGCCACAACCGGGGGCGTCTGCGGGGCCACTTGCTGCGTTTCTGCCGGTTGCACAGGAGCCGACGCTGCGTCCTTGGCCGTCGGAGCGGGTGATGCCGCAGGAGGCTGAGATGTTGTGGCGGACGGTGTCGCCGGCTTGTCGCTCTGCGCAGCAGGCGGGATTGGCGACACGGCGGCAAGCGGACCCGTCGGCGCCTGGTCTGGCTGCGTTGAGGCGACAATCGCTTGCGACGGTGCCTGTGCTTGCGGCTGGGCGGGGGCGGGCGGCGCTGCCGCAATAATCGCCGGGGCGCGGAAGGCGCGCTCTACGCGGGATGCAACACCGTCTCCCGTCCCCATCTGATCGAGGCGAATGCGATAATCACCAGGCCTTACGCCGCTCTGGATGGAAAACGACACGCGCCCCTCGTCCGAAGCCGTAGCCATCGCGATCAAGCCATCGTTCATATAGAGCCGGACCCGAGCACCCGGCGCGGCGCGTCCCGATACAAACAGACCGCCACCAGCCTCAGGCTCGATAGTCTCGATGCGCAGTTCGGCCGCCTTGCTGTCCGATTGCGCTTTGGCGTCCTGTTGAGCTTCGGGTCTGGCCGCGACTTGATCGCGCGGGTTCGCAGTATCCAGAGTAGCGCCCCCCGGTGGCGTGGCGGCTGCTATGCCTGGTGCCGGCTTATCCGTTGGAGGCGGAGCCGATGTCTTCGGCGAGGGTAGAGCGGCAACCGGGCGATCCTTCGTCGCGAGCGCCACGGCCACCGCGCTTTTCGAGGACGTCACGGTCCCGTCCGGCGCTGTCGCGCGCAGGGTCATGTCGTAATTGCCCGGCGGCAGCGGCTTCGGCACAAACACGAACGCGCCGGACGAATCCGCCGTCGTGCGATCATGCACCCGGCCGTCCACCAGCAATTCGACAACAGCTCCCGGCACAGCGCGTCCGGCAACGACCGCTTCGCCGTCCGCTTCAACGCGCGCGACATCGAACGCCGGCGCCGGATCATTACTGCGCGGGGGCGGTGGCGGACCCAGCCGGTCGCCAAGATCCTTGATGGCGTCCTTGGCCGACGTGATCGTCTTGGACACCGGCTTTTCGGCCGCAGGTGGAGATGCGGGCGCGGGTGTGGGCGCGCTCGCCGGGCGGGCTGGAGGTTCGCCCAGCTTCGACGCCAATTGTTCAAACCGCCCGGTGGAGAACAGCCACCATGCGAGGATCGCCGCTCCCGCCAGGATGAGGACGATCAGGACACCGTATTTACGGTTCATAGCGTCGGTCGTGCCTGCTTTGTTCGATCGATTCTTCTAAAGCAATTGCGTCGCCCTGTGAACCATCGCTCCCGGCGCGCCGTCTTGCAATGTCTTGCACGGGCGCGGTTTTTCCGGTCAGCCGGCACGGCGATCGTAAAATCCCGGGCCTGGGCCACTTGATGTCGGCTTGTCGCTCTGGCGAGACATTGCGCGTTCGATCGCGTCGTTTCGCGTCCGGAACGGCCATTGCGGCTGCGCGCGAGCGCTCGTCGATGCAAAATGAACGGACCGATGCGCACGCGATGAGGCGTATCCCGCCTTGTCCGACATGATGCTGGCGGTCCCGGCAAGACTCGAACTTGCGACCTTCGGTTTAGGAAACCGCTGCTCTATCCGGCTGAGCTACGGGACCGTGCCAATCGAACAAGCACCTGGCCGAGTGCTGTTTCTCTCTCTTTAGCTTCGGACAACACGCCGGACAATACGTTGCGAGGGCAGACATACAACAATAAGGCGGGGCCGCAACACTCAGCGCGATGCCACCTTGTTCCCGGTTGTCTTTTTCGCCGTGCGGGACCTGGCATTCGCTTTCTCGGCCTTTTGCGCGACCTTTTTCCCTGCCTTGGACTTGCTTGAATATTCGACATACTCACTCGGCGGCTCTGCCTTGCGCGCCATGAAGCGCTCGACCCGCTCGGTCCAGATCGCGATGAATTGTGCGCTGGTCAGCGCGTCCACTCCGCCTTTGATATGAGGCTTGATGTCCGACGGAACGTTGCCCCAGATCGCCTTGCGCGCCCAGGCTTCGCCTCTCTCGTACCCCTCGGCCGTCAGATACATGTTCTTCCACGCGAGCTGATGTGGCGCCGCGTAGTGAAACGAACAGCCCTGGTAGCCTTGCTGATGGATGCAGTAGATTTCAGCCGCAGTGGCCCGTCGTCCGACATCCTTCTCGAATTGCGCCGCCTCCGTCGCCAGTTTCCTTGCCGCGGCGATCGAGCAATCCCGGATGTCATAGATGTCGCCGCGCCAGTATTTGGCAAATTCCCAGGCAGAGAGCTGAAACAGACAGCGGTATTTGCCCGTGGTCGCCTTCGGTCTGTAGCCTGACTCAATGCGGGCGAAGGCCTTCATCATGCGAATGTCGAGATCAAACAACATCGCCGCCTGTTCAATTTCGGCGCGGATGTTGCCGCTGTGCGGCGCGCGTGCATCCTCGATGGATGCCGGCAACGGGACAGGCGTCCAGTGCGTCGGAGAGTTGAAATAGAGGATGTATTGTTCGGCGGCCGCTGCCTGCCGAGGCTCGGGTGGCTCTTCATCGCCAGCAGCGGTGTCCGCTTCCCTTGCCGGGGCAGGCTTTGCCTCGATCACAGGATCCTGCGGCGCTTCGAGCGCTATCGGCTGATCGCTGACCTTCGCGATTTCCGGCTCCGGCAGCGTGTCGAAAACATGCCATCGCTGCTCGAATGGCACCGCGGCAGTCGTCACTTCGCCGCGTTCGCGCTCAATGATCGTCGAGCCGGGGACGAGGAGAACCAGCGCGGCCAGGGCCGCCAGCGCAATTCCCAGCTCGCCTCGGCGTGCAACCCGTGACGTTGGCAAGCCGACCCCCGCATGCCGATCCCACATCGGCGAGTGTCGCGGGAAATGATGGACGAACGGTGACCATGGCGACCCAACCCCACGATCAGCGGCGCGGTTGGTATCGGGCTCCGCTCACAAGCCCCAATTCGCGATCTGAACCCTTCCACGTGACCTCAAGCCGCCCATCGCAGCGCTGCATCCGGGCGCTTAACGCGAACAGCCGGGCCCAGAAAGCAGATGGCCGGCAACGTCGAACGTTGCCGGCCAACAAGATAATTGCAAGCTGCGATCAGCGGGACGGCGCCGAGAAGCGTGCGCTGTCCAGACGATATTCGGCCAGCCGGAACCAGGCGTTGGAGTCGTTGGCGAACTTGGTCCAGGGCTCGTAGATCGCCTTGAAGTCCGGATTCTTGTTGGACAAGTCATCGAAGGTTTCGAGCGACGCCTTGAAACAGGCGTCCATCACGTCGCGCGGGAAGGCGCGGATTTCGGCGCCGCCAGCAATGAGGCGACGAAGGGCGGCCGGATTTTTCGCATCATAGCTCGCCAGCATCATCGTCATCTGTTCGTTGGCCGCCGTCTCGTAAGCGATGCGGAACTCCTTGGGCAGTCCTTCCCAGGCTCCCTTGTTGACCAGCGAGGTGATCTGCGCCGAGCCTTCCCACCAGCCCGGCGTGTAATAGAATTTGGCGACCTTGTAGAAGCCGAGCTTCTCGTCGTCGTGCGGGCCGATCCATTCCGCCGCATCGATGGTGCCACGTTCGAGCGAAGAATAGATGTCGGACGCCGCGATCTGCTGCGGGACGACACCGAGCTTCGAGAACACCATGCCGCCAAGTCCGCCGATGCGGAATTTCAGGCCCTTGAGGTCCTCGACCGAATTGATCTCCTTGCGGAACCAGCCGCCCATCTGCACGCCGACGTTGCCAACCGGGACAGGGACAAGATTGGCCTTGCCGAACAGCGCGCGAAGCATGTCGAGACCGCCGCCGTAAAACAGCCATGACGCTTGCTGACGCGCATTGAGACCGAACGGAAGGCCGCCATCGAACGCATAGGCGGTGTTCTTGCCGATGAAGTAGGAGGTCAGCGTGTGACAGCACTCCACCGTATTGTTGGCGCTTGCGTCGAAGACCTGAAGCGGCGGTACGATCTCGCCACCGGCGAAGACCTGAACCTGGAATTTGCCGTCGGTGATTTGTGCGATGCGTTCGCACATCGCCGCGGCCGATCCGTAGAGCGTGTCGAGGCTCTTCGGCCAGCTGGTCGCCATGCGCCACTTCACCGTCGGCGTCTGCGCGATGGCGGGAGCCGCAAGCCCGGCGCTTGCGACGGCGATGCCGGCACCCTTCAGGAATTTACGACGTTGCATGATTCCACCTCTCTCTTATCCCCGTTGTCGTAGCTTCGTTTGCAAGCTTGTCGTGACAGTCAAAGCCGCATTTCCTCCACGCCTGTCCGTCCGGCACCGGGTCAGGCTTTTTTTGCGACCACCATGAAGCAGTGGACGTAATCCATCGCGTGGCCTTCCGGCGAGGCGGCGACCTCGGCCTCATAGGCATCGTAGAAGCGGTTGACGATCGCCATGCGCTCATGCTGCGGGCGGCTTGGATCGAGCCCGCCCATGAATGTGCTTTCGCTCCAGGAGCGCAGCGTCGGCACGTAGCTCTTGGCGAAGGCGACGGCATCGCCCTTCTTCTGGAACTCGGCGGCGTAAGGGCAGCCGGTCGTGCGGGTGAAGGCCTTCTCCAGCACGAGACCCGCCTTGCTCACCGCCGAATTCGGGTCATCGAACGGCGCGACAAATTCATCCTTGGTCTTGTAGAACTGCACGAAGTTGGCGCGCTTGTATTCGGCTTCGGTGATGGTGCCGTCACGCATCAGATTGCGCCAATGCTTGGCGAAGGTGTCGTGCATATTCACCCCGCCGGTATGGCCGAGATAATGCCCCTTTTCGTCCTCGCAGAAATTGGCAAACACGAACTTGGCGCCGGGCGCCATTTCCCGCGCGCGATGCAACAGGATGGTCTCCCAGTCGGCGAGCGCGGCCTTGCGCAGCTCCCGCTTCTCCTCCGGATTGGCCCCGACCGCGTGCGTGTGGTCGGAAATCTGCAGCGGCAGCTTGCTCAGCCAATGCATCGCGGTTGCGGAAAAGCCGAGCGAGATCGTCTGATCCGGGAAAATCTGACGATAGAAGCTCATGCCGCTGCCAAAGGTGAAGACATTGGGCTGCAGCGCCAGCGGGTTCTCCTTAAAGGCTGGCAGCAGTCCCTGCAGGAGCTGGAACAGCACCGAGAAGTCGTTGTGCGGAAGGTCGGTATAGGTGATCGCGATCTGGCGCTCCGGAGCATCCTTGCGGATGCGGGCAATCGCCTTGCGCATCATGTCGATCGAGGTGCCGCCGTCGGCCGCGCCGTAATCTGCGATCGCGAACGGCGTCGTGCCTTTCAGCGGCATGGACTCGAGCGCTTCCAGCACGAGATCGGCGGCGGCATCGATCACCGCTTTCGCGCCGACGGTGTTAGCGCTGTAATAGCCGGCGCCCCGCATCGCGATGACCGGCGAATTGGTTTCGCTCTTTTCCTTTGTCTGGCTCGCCATTGCGTTTCCTCCTGTTCCTTTATCGTTGCTCAGCCAGTTCTTTGATCTGCTTGACGAGGTCGGCTGAGACCGCGACCCCAGCGCTCGATCTTTCCCGCGCGGACTTTCGTTTGCTGCCGGGGATGTGCGCGCCTTCCTGCGCCGCGATCGCCTCGACGATGCGAGCGACGCGCTCGGCGAAGGCCCCGCCCGAACTTGTCGCAACATCGATCGCGATGAAGAACTGGCCGGTGCGCGGCGGGCCGCCGACAGGCCCGGAAAACGGACTCGCATCCATCGCCAGCACCGCGCCGCTTGCGGCGGCGGCCAGCAATTCGACCATCAGGCCCGCACCGAAGCCCTTGTAACCGCCGCTCGGCGCCATCGTGCCTTTGAGCGCAATATCGGGATCGGTCGTCGGCTGACCGTCCGGACCGAACGCCCAGCCTTCGGGAATCGCCGCGCCTTCGCGCTTTCTGCGCATCACCTCGCTCTTGGCGATGACACTTGCGCTCTGATCGATGGAAATCGCCGCGCCGCCTTTGCCGTCAGGCGCCGCGATCGCAAACGGGTTGGTCCCGATCACCGCCTTGCGGCCGCCGAACGGCGCGATCGAGGCCGGCGCGTTGGTGTAGCCGAGCCCGAGCAAGCCTGCGGCTGCCAGGCGCTCGGTGTGATAGCCGAGCACGCCGCAATTGTAGGAATTGCGGACCGCGAGCCCGACGATTCCCATCTCGCGGGCCAGCGGGATCAGCATGTTGAATCCGGCATCGATCGCGGGATGCGCGAAGCCGCTTTTCGCATCGGCAACGATCAGGGCAGGCTTCGGCTTGGTGATGTCTGGGACTGCTTTTCCGTCAACCTTGCCGCAGCGCAGATGCTCGCAATAGGTCGGCACATAGGCAAGCCCATGCGAGGCGATGCCGTCAGCTTCCGCCGCAGCGACCGCAGCGGCAAGAGGCTTCGTCTGTTCAAGCGTCGCCCCCGCAGCGATGAGCGCCGATGCGGCCAGCGCGTTGATCTCGTCGAGGGTCATCTGGACTTTATTCATCAGCGATGCTCAATTGCGAATATCAGTCATTGTCGAGCAGGCCCGCGCCCGCGCCGTGACGGCGTGAGAGCTCACTCGCGGGCACGTAAGTCCTTTGCACATACGGTGCCACGCGCGCCCATGCCCCTTCCGCAATCGCGATGCCGCGCGTCGATGCCGCCCTTGCGCCGGCGCCTGCGGCCACATCATTCAGCCTGACATGGATGTCGGACACATCCGAAACATCGATGGCGGAAAGATCGCCGGCCGGATCGCCGCGCTCGTCGAACGCGATCTGCAAATCGCCCGTGGAGAGCCGCAGAGAACGCCCGAGAATGCGCGCAGCGAAGGCAGCGAATGGCGCAATAAGTAACGGTCGCGCAATCGGGCCGGCGACGAAGTCGACGGCGGACAGGCGATCCGCGTTGTCGCACAAGGCTGCGCCCAGTGTGATTGGACAGATCGGCGCCGTTGCATGCCAGCGCCCGTTCGCCTCTGCGAAGCGCGTGGTCACGCCCTCGCCCCGGTCGTGCCGTTCGAGAATATCGCTCAGCGCCGGCACCGGGTCGACACCGTGCGCGGCAAGCCAGCGCACCGCCTTGCCGCCTTCCTCGGCGAGCCCCCAGGGCAGGCCGGCGCCGCGGAGCGCCTTCCTGGTTTCGGCTTCAAGCTCATTGAGCGACCAGGTCATATCGCCGCCCCCTCGAGGGGCGGCAGAACCCAATCGTCCGCATCGCACCGCCCGATCTCGTCGAACAGCGGCGCATTCTGGAACATGGTGATGCGCACCCAACGATCCGACTTTGGATCGAACCGCGTTGCACCGAAACAGGCCAGCTTGGCGCGCAGCAGATCGACCGGGCGCATGGCCGCCGACAAGAGGTTGTCGCGCACTTCCGCATAGGGATGCCGCGCCGAAATCTGCACGCGGCGGACGAGGTGCCGGAATTGCGGCTGCTGCATCAGGAAGGTCGCAACCCGGTCATCGCCCACGGCGGCCTGCAAGGCGCGGTAAAGCGCGGCGACATCGCGGGCGATGCCAAGCGGCTGCTCCCGCTCGGCACCATCTTCTTCGTATCGCTCGCCAAGCCGCGGCTCGAGCTTTTCTTCCGAGACATACCAGAAGCGGGCTTGGGCTTCGGCCGCGCTGAAATCGGTCGTGATCGCAAAGCGATAATTCTGCTCAATGAACGCCATGAGCGCGCCGACGGTCATGCTGCCGTCGATCGTGAATTCCGCATCCTCATCGCACGCCATCGTTTCCGCCAGATCGTCGACAAGATCGCCATGCGGTTCGATCAGCAGCGAGACCAGCATCTCCTGCGCTTCCAGGCCGAGAGCCATTTCGGCCCATCGATAGAGCGCGTCATAAGGCAAAGCGCCAAACGGCCCCTGATCGATTTTCGCGGCGAGCTTTTCGAGATCCGCCGCGAGGTCCGCAATGCGCTGCTCCTGCAACGCGTCGGTCGTGTTCCATGTCGCCGTCAGCTTCTGCGCACGCCGCACGAGGATCGGCAGTCGCTGCCACTTCTCCGCGGCGGTTTGAGAGCGGACGCGCGCCAATGCGGTTTCGCGCGCCGTGATCCAGCGATCGAGCAGCGCCGGATGATTGACCAGGAACGGCGCCATGCCGAGTCCGGTGGCATTGCCGACGCCGAGGCTGCGCCGGAGTGTTGGCGCGAGCGTCACCGCTCGCTGCGGGGATCGCACGAGCGCGGTATGATCGAGCAGATCGAATGTGAAGGCCCGGATCAGGAAGACGGCGAGCATCTCCGCCTGAAAGGGCGCGTGAAGTTCTTCGCGCCCGGCAATCGCTTCGCGAACCGCAAGGCCGAACTTGCCGCTGCCATAGACCGCCGTGGTCCGCATGAGATAGCCGACCGGTGTCAGATCCTCCGGCCGGGGCTGTACCCCTTCGGCGAGACACGCCGCAGCCTGTTCGAACAGGCGCACGCTCTTGTTGGCGCGCGCAAGAACGATCTCGCTGTCGCTGACGCGGCCGGCTTCCTGACGCGGGACATTGGCGCGCAGCCGCTCGATGTCGGCGGGCGTCGGGTCGCCATCGAACAGGGCGAAGGTCGCGTCCCATTCCTCGGCGATCACGCGATCGGTTCGCTTTTCCGGCGGCAGGTCATGCGCGAAGGCGACAAGGCTGTATGTGCGTGCAGGCCCCTTCGCGCGATACACGGCGACGCCCTCGCCGCGCGCGTCGACGTCCCAGGTTTCACGCGTGAGACGCCATCCGTCGCGGTCGAGGCGGCGCAGCAGAACGCGCATGAAGGACAGGCGCGTCTGGTGGAAGCTGCCGAGACGGTCGAGGCGCATCACCATATCGGGTGAGCGGAGCGCGACCGACAATGCGGATTGGGAGCCGGCGGTCGGCGCGTTCGGATCAAGCAAGACCGGGTCGGGTCTCATCATGATCACACGCCCTTGCTCGCGGCGCGCCTGGCGGCCGGATTTTGCGCCGGCTGCTCCTGCCCCGCCGCACCGAAGGACCGCTCGAAAAAGTCGAGCCAGTTGCCGCCCATGATCCCGTCGATCTCGGAGGCCGAGAAGCCCACTTCGGCGAGACCGTCGGCAATGCCGGCGAATTGCGTGTTGTTGCGGAACCAGTCCGGCTGCGGCGGAAAGACCGCCGCGCCGAGCGGTCCCGCGGCGCCGCGGGTGTCGCGCGTCCAGCGGCCGACACGCATCCATTCGACCACCGAGTCCGGTTGATCCTGGCACAGATCCGAACCGATCCCGAGATGGCGAACGCCCATCAGCTCGGCCGTACTGGCAGCCATTTCGCAGAAGCTGCGGATCGTGCAGCCGGAGCCGCCCTTGAGATGAAGCGGATAGAGGCTGAAGCCCAGCATGCCGCCACTCCCGGCTAGCGCCTTCAGCACCGTGTCCGACTTGTTGCGCGGCACGTCATGCCAGGACGACGGATTGGCATGGGTGATCGCAATCGGCCGCGACGATAGCTCGATCGCTTCCAGCGTCGAGCGCTCGGCCGAGTGCGACATGTCGATGACCAGTCCGACCCGGTTCATCTCGCGGATCACTTCACGACCCATGCGGGTGATGCCGGGATCTTCCGCCTCATAGCAGCCCGTCGCAAGCAGGCTCTGGTTATTGTAGGAGAGCTGCATGAAGCGCACGCCGAGCTGATGCCAGATCTCGACGAGCGACAGGTCATCCTCGATCGGCGCCGGATTCTGAAAACCGAAGATGACGGCGGTGCGCCCCTCCCGCTTCGCGCGGCGCACGTCGTCGGCCGTACGGGCCGGACAAATCAGATCGGGGAAATCCTGAAACCAGCGATTCCATTGCGCGATGTTGGCAATCGTCTCGCGGAAATTCTCGTGGTAGCAGATCGTGACGTGGATCGCGGTGATGCCGCCGGCGCGAAGCTCCCTGAAAATCTTCTCCGACCAATTGCAATATTGCAGGCCGTCGATGAGGAAGCGATCGCCTGCGGTCATGTCGTTACTCCGGCATTCCCGCGTTGACGTAGGACGTCTTCATCACCGTGAAGAATTCGACCGCCACGCGTCCCTGTTCGCGCGGCCCGTAGGACGACTTTTTCCGCCCGCCGAACGGCACGTGATAATCGGTGCCGGCGGTCGGCAGGTTCACCATCACACAGCCGGTCTTCGAATTGCGGCGGAAGTGGTTGGCGCGCGCCAGCGACTTCGTGATGATGCCTGAGGTCAGCCCGTATGGCGTGTCGTTGGCAAGCTGCAACGCTTCCTCGTAGCTTCCGGCCTCGATCACGCAGGAGATCGGACAGAACATCTCCTCGCGATTGACGCGCATGTCGTTCCTGGTTCGGATGAACAGCGTCGGCGCGAAGTAATAGCCTTCGGTGCGCCGCGTCAGCCGCTCGCCGCCGCACACGCGCTCGCAACCTTCCGATTCGGCGAGCTTGACGTAATCCAGCGCCGTCTTGAGCTGCTTTTCGTCGACCACCGGCCCGATCTGCGTGCCTTCGTCGAGCGCATGACCTACCACCAGGGCTTCCGTCTTGGCCTTGAGCTTGGAGACAAATTCATCATGTACCTTGCGATGCACGATCAGGCGCGAGGATGCAGTGCATTTCTGGCCCGAACCGAAAAAGGCGCCGTTCAGGGCATGCGCGACCGCAAGCTCCATGTCGGCATCGTCCATGACCACGAGCGGGTTCTTGGAGCCGAGTTCGAGCTGGATGCGGGTGAAATTCGGTGCGGCACGGGTCGCGACCTCGCGGCCAACCTCATACGAGCCTGTGAAGCTGACCGCGTCGATATCGGGACTGCCGGCGAGCGCGTTGCCGACGACGCTGCCCGACCCCATCAGCAGGTTGAAAGTGCCCGCCGGAAGGTTCTGACGGCTGATGATTTCCGCGAGCTGCCATGCGATCGCGGGCGTCGCGCTGGCCGGCTTCCAGATCACGGCATTGCCGAAGGCGAGAGCCGGCGCGATCTTCCAGCACGCCGTGGAGAGCGGGAAATTCCACGGCGAAATCACCGCCACGACTCCCACCGGCTCGCGGCGGACATCGACCTCGATGCCGGGGCGTGTCGAATCGACGGCGTCGCCTGAAATACGGAGCGCTTCCGCAGCGAAATACTGGAAGAACTGCCCGGACCGAAACACCTCACCGACGCCCTCGGCGCGCGGCTTGCCTTCTTCACGGGACAGAAGTTCGCCAAGCTCCTGGCTGCGGGCGCAGATCTCGTCGCCGATCGCGATCAGCGCTTTGTACCGGGCCTCGAGCGGCGAGACGCCCCACACCGCGGCAGCATCCCGCGCGGCCGCAATCGCATCGTTCACCTGGGCCGGTGTCGCTTCAGAAAAGTGGCCGACTATGTCCGAGATATCGGAGGGGTTGATGCTCGCCCGCGAGGTGCCCCCGGCCACCCATCGCCCGCCAATATAATTGTGCTTGTCCGATGCCATGGCTTGCCCTGGTTCCGTTGCGACATCGAAGGCCCGAGACATATTTCGGTCAATTCGGAAATCCGATAGTATATTTCGGATTTTCCGAATGTTGAGCTCATGCGAACCTCTCTGGCAACCCTTCGTGTTTTCGATGCCGTCGCCGAATCTGGCAGCATCCGGCTCGCGGCCGAGCGTCTCGGTCGGACGCCGTCGGCTGTGTCCGAAAAGCTGAAACAGTTCGAGCAGGATATCGGGGCGCCGCTGTTTGAAGGCGGCCGAAAGAACCGGCTGACCCCGGTCGGCAGCTTTGTGCAGACGCAAGTCCGCGACCTTCTAAGCCATGTCGACCGCAAGCTCGCCACGCTGCAGGCCTATTCGCGAAACGCCATCGGCCGCATCGATATCGCGTCGGTGCCGTCGATCGCGGTCACGATCCTGCCGACCGTGATCGCACGATTTCGGACACAATGGCCGGCGGTCGAAATCACCGCGCGCGATGCGGATTCGCGAAGCGTGGCCGACCTCGTCCAGTCCGGCACGGTCGAGCTTGGCATCGCCAGCATGTCCGGCGAACGCCGCGCGCTTTCGTTCACCCCATTGTTCGAGGAACCGCTCGGGATCGTCTGCCGACGCGACGACCCGCTGTATCGCAAGCGCAGCGGACGCCGCTGGTCGGACCTGATCGGCCGCACGGTCCTCGCAAACGCGATTTCAGACACCAACACGATCGGCACGCTGCCGCCGCCGGCCCAGGCGCCGATCGTCGTTTACAACGTGCTATCGCTGCTCGCGCTGGTCCGCGCCAATATCGGCATCACCATCCTCCCGCAGCTCTCGGTCAGCGAGCTGCCGTCGGACGTCGGCTTTGTTCCGATTGAAGAGGCGGATGCGAGGCGTACCGTCGGCGTGATCACGCGGGCTGGCGAAGCGTTGTCGCCGGCGACGGCCGCGCTTCTTCACATCGTTCGAGGGGCCTTGCGCGAGATCGCCGGCGATTTCTCAATTACGTTGAGCGAAGACGTCCAGCCGGAGCGCCACTGACGCCACGACGCCGGCGGTCGGTCACTCCTGCGGCGGCGGCGGCGGCGAAGGCCGGTCCGATTCAAAGCCGACTTGCTGCACGCGCCGGATCGCCTCCCTGATCTTCTGGATGCGGGACGCAAACAAATCGTCATGCTCCTTCGCGGCGACCGCAATGTGGATCTCGGTCGCCAAAATATGGAGCTCGTCTGCCAGTTTCGGATACGAACCGAGGACGCCGCGCTGCATCGTGGCGCAGGAGTTGATCGTGAGCCGGGCGCGCGATGGCCACTGACTCGAATTGATCAGGTCTCTCTCACAGAGCGCGATCGCGTTGTTGCAGACATCGCGCAGCAATTGCAGCAATTGTTGCCGGCCAATCGCGCGGCCATCGACAATGTCATTGTTCATGTTCATGGGTAACTGTGGGGGACCACCCCGGCGACCGGGGCGTTTCCGAACACTTATATACGGGACTCGGGTCGCGGCCTATCGCGATGTTCGCACCAACGGAACCCGCATGCCCCGTTACGCCGCTCAATCGGCCTGGATCGAGGGCGCGACCGCGCGCTCCTCTGGTGGAAGTCGGCTGAGAACCACCTGCAATTGCCGGGCTTCCTCCTCAAGTCCGATCCAGCGCAGCTTGCGGATCAGCTTGATCAGGTCGGCCGAAGTGGAGGTTTCCAACGTATCGAGATTCGGCTGGGTCTCAACCTTCTCAACCATAGGCGTTCTCCCATCTCTTTTTGATTGCAGTTCGGCACCCTCGGAGCCGATGACAAGCGGAGCGACGATGGAGTCACCGCGCTGCCGTTTCAGCTATTGAAGCTTCGTCCTCCCGTCAGGAAACGGGTCATCGCCGTCACGAACTTTTGAGTATCCGCAAAAAATTTCTGACTGTCCTTCGACATGATCTCGACGCGCCGCCCCATCCAGTCCTGATAGGCCTTCGCTGCATCGGCCGGATTTTTCGCCTGGGAGAGCTTGCCACCGAGTTCGGATGCCAGATCCCGCTCCAGCTCCATGCGCGACATCCAGTCTGCATTGGCTTGCTCGGCAAGCCGCGAGAGCTCCTTCTGCATCTCCGCGAGCGTGTCGGCCTGCTCTTTTCCGAATTTCGCAAAGTCGGTCGCGCTGAAAGGCGAGGGCCATTTTGTCGGCGCTTCGTTGGGCGACATAGCAACTCCTCCCTGCACATGAATTTTTGATTGTGCGGACGAATCGAAGCCTTGCGCGTTGACCTCAATCAATCGCCGGCGACACCCGCCGCAGATTCTTAACGTCGGAGACGCATATTAGGGCAAATGACCGCTTCCGGCCTGCCTATCGGATACACATTAAAGTGTTTCACTGCGACCCGGCATCCCTATATCGCATATATGCGTTGAGCGCCGATCGCTCCCTCGCAACTCTGTCGAGACTGACCAATGCGAACCAAGACCTTCGCTTTACTGCTGGCTTTTTCCATCTGCATCGTTGTGCCGGGGCAAATCCAGGCCAACGAAGGGGTGCAGTTATCGCAGCGCAACATCGAATTTTCTGCGGCGCAGAAGCAAAAGCCACATCCCCGCAAGCCAAATCCGCCGGCCGCCCCGTTTCATTACCGCGGGTTTGCAGACCCTTCATTCGGGCCGGATGGCAAGCCATACAAGGTGCCCGAGTATCTTCGGAATCAGTGCTACATCGACGAAGGCTACGGGCGGTTCACGGCTTGCAACTATCGCAATTGATTGCCGTCCAGACCTGTCCCGAACTGTTACGCGCGCTGACGCAGGACCCGGCGGATAATCTTGCCGGTGGTCGTCATCGGCATCTCTTCGATGAATTCGATCTCGCGGGGATATTCGTGCGCCGAGAGCCGGGTGCGCACGAAGTCCTGCAATTCGGCTGCCAACTGATCCCGGGGGGTGATCACATTTGGCTTCAACACTACGAATGCCTTCACGATTTCGGTGCGCAGCGGATCGGGCTTGCCGATCGCGGCAGCCAGCGCGACGGCGGGATGCCGGATCAGACAATCCTCGATCTCACCTGGCCCGATCCGATAGCCGGATGAGGTGATGACGTCGTCGTCGCGGCCGACAAAGTGGACATAACCGTCATCGTCGACCAGCCCCTGATCGCCGGTCGTCATCCAGTCCCCTATGAACTTGTCGCGCGTCGCGTCCGGGCGGCCCCAATATTCGCGAAACATCACCGGGTTCGGCCGGCGCACAGCGATCTGCCCGATCGTGCCGGGCTTCACGTGCGCCCCATCCGCGTCGATGACTGCAACGATGTGACCGGGTACCGGTTTGCCGATCGCGCCGGGCCGGGACACCCCGAGCATCGCGCAGGAGGCCAGCACGAGATTGCATTCGGTCTGGCCGTAGAATTCGTTGATGGTCAGACCGAACGCCTCCCTGCCCCATTCCAGCGTTTCTTCGCCGAGCGCCTCACCGCCCGAGCCGATGCTGCGCAGTCTGATGTCGTAACGTCCGCGCGGATTGGGCGCCGAGCGCAACATCCGCAGCGCGGTCGGCGGGATAAAAGCGTTTCGGATCCCGGCGCGCGCCATGAGCGCGTAGGCTTCCTCGGGATCGAACTTGTCGAACCGGCGCGCCACCACCGCAATCCCGTGATGCAGGGATGGCAGCAACGCATCGAGAAGGCCGCCAGCCCATGCCCAGTCCGCCGGCGTCCAGAACAGATCACCGGGTTGCGGGAAGAAGTCGTGCGGCAATTCGAAGCCGGGCATGTGGCCGAGCAGCACGCGATGCGCGTGAAGCGCTCCCTTCGGCGGGCCGGTGGTCCCCGAGGTGTAGATCATCATCGCGGGATCGTCGGCCGACGTATCCGCGGCCGTGAAGGAATCGGAGGCCTTTTCCAGAAGCGATTCAAGGCCGGTCGCACCGTCAGCGTCGCCGTCCGTGCAGATCACGAGCTGCAGATCAGCAGGCAATGCGTCAAGGTCTGCGATCTTCTGCAGACCGAAACCGTTGGTGATGACCGCCTTCGCGCCGGAATTCTGCAGACGATAGGCGAGCGCCTCGGTGCCGAACAGAAGCGCGAGCGGCAGGGCCACGGCGCCCAGCTTGTAGACGGCGATATGCGCGATGACGGCCTCGGGCATCTGCGGCAGCAAAATGGCGACGCGGTCGCCGCGACCGATACCGTGCGCGCGCAAGGCGTTGGCAAGCTGGTTGGACATCCGCATCAGCGCGAGAAAGCTGATGGTGTCGGTCTGCCCGTCGCCGCGAATGTGAATGATGGCTGTTCGCCGCGGGTCGCGCTGCGCCCAACGGTCGCAAACGTCGACGCCGATATTGTATCGGGCCGGAATCGCCCAGCGGAACTCGCGATAGAGCCTGTCGTAATCGTGAATTGGAGGAAGCATCCCGGCGCCTTGCGGGCTGCAAGCTAGTCGGGCAAGAGGTCTGCGTCCAGCAACCGATGCATGCGATGAGCGATACCAGCCCGACGCCGTTTCAATGGCGCCCGATGACGGCGGCCGATCTCGCGCAAGTCGACGTGCTGGCCCAGCGCATCCATCCGGATTTTCCGGAACGCATTGCCGTGCTGGCCGAAAAATTCGAGCTATTCCCGGATGGCTGCTTCGTTCTTGGCGGCCCGGATGCGCCCCTGTCGGGCTATTGTTTCTCGCATCCCTGGAGAGGCGGGCAACCGCCGGCGCTCGACACATTCCTGACGTCGCTCCCCGACAAGCCGGATGCCCATTTCATCCATGACGTGACCGTGGATGCGTCCCTGCGGCGCAGGTCACTCGCATCCGTTCTGGTCCCCAAGCTGGTCGAAGTCGCGCGCGCAATCCCAGTGAGCCGGATGATCCTGGTCGCGGTCAGCGGCAGTGGTCCGTTCTGGACGCGCATGGGATTTCTACGGACCGATGACGATGCGTTGCAGGCGGCGACGCGGGCCAAATACGGAGCGGGCGCCATGCACATGCAGCGTGAGCTTACGTGATCGGCTATTGCGCCAATTGCGCCGTCCGCTGATCGGGCGCAGCCAGGACCAGCGCCCAGAACACCTTGTATTTGGTGTTCGGCACATAGACGGCGGCGATGCCCATCTGGGTCGCGCCCTTCAGCAGCATGTTCGCCTTGTGGGAGGGCGAGTCGCGCCATCCGGAGAAGGCTTCGGCCAGGGTGTGATAGCCCGCGCCGATATTTTCCGCTCCGACCTGCGCGCGATAGCCGGACCGGCGCAGCCGCTGCTGGAAATTGCCGGCGACGTTGTGGTCGAGTTTGTCCTTGGTGGCCATGGCGCGCGCCTGCTCTTCGGCCATTCGCATCAATTGCGGGTCGAGCGTCACCTCGGACAGCATGTTGTTGCGCCGATAGCCGGAAATCATCGAGGCGGCGGCCTGCGGGTCAAGCTGCGCTCCGGGGCGCGCCATGCTCTGATAAAATGACGGCTGGGACGGCGGCGGTTCGGTTGCGCAGCCGGACAGCGCGAGACCGAGCCCGCAAAGAAACGCCGCAACCATAGGACGGCCACCCGCCATATTTGGAAAATCCCCCGCACCCAGCATTGGCAGCAAATTGCTAACTGAACGGTAAATCGGCCGCCGGGGTGCCAAAATCACCGCGCTTTGGGCTTTTTTGGGGCCGCGCGTCGGGGTGCGGGCTTTTCAGGCCCGGATCGCGGTGTGGTGTCCGCCGTATCCACATCATCGTCTGCGGGGCCCTCGATGGCGATAGTCCGGTGCGGAAAGGGCATGACGATGCCTGCGGCCCGGAAGCGCTCGAGAATCGCGAAACAGATATCGCTCTTCACGCCAGCACTATCGCCGAGATTGCGCACCAGCCAGCTGAGCTCGAAGTTGATGGCGCTTTCGCCGAATCCGGTCAAAAACGCCGTCGGCCCCGGGGTCTGCACGATGTGAGGGTGAGACCGCGCGATGTCGAGCAGCGTATCGCGGACCTTTGCCACGTCGCTGTCATAGGCGACGCCGACCTGAACCGCGCCGCGGGCAAACGAGTCGGTGTGCGTGCGGTTCTTGACCACCTGGGTGATCAGCTCGGAATTGGGGATGATCACGCTTGCCCGGTCGCCGGTCTCGATTTCGGTCGCACGCACATGAATGCGCCGCACCCGGCCCTCCTCGCCTTTGACTGCGATCACATCGCCGACGCGGATCGGCCGCTCGGCGAGAAGGATGAGGCCCGAGACAAAATTCGACACAACCGATTGCAGGCCAAACCCGATGCCGATGGAAAGCGCGCCGGCGACCAGTGTGATCTTCTGGAAATCCACCCCGAGCTGGGCCAGCGCCAGCGATATCGCGGCGATCACACCGACATATCCGAAGATGGTCGAGACCGAGTTCTGCAGGCTCGGGTCGAGCGTGGTCCGCGGCAAGAATGTCGCATTGAGCCAGCTTTGAAGCGCACGCGTCGCCAGGATGCCAACCATGAGAATCGCGAAGGCGATGACGATCGTCCTGAGCGAAATCGTCACGTCCCCGATCTTGAAGCCGAAGGTCGCGTCCTTGAGGACGCCCACGAAATCCGCGGCAAAGATTCCCCAGGGGCCGAGCAGCGGCATCAGCACCACCAGCACCAGCAGAAGGCGGATGACGGCGGAGAGCAGCGTGCCCAAGAGTTCAACCGAGCGCGGCCGCATTCCGAAGAAGTGCGCCACGGCTCTGCCACGCGGTGAGGACGCCGTGAGTACTTCGGTAAACAGCGCGTCGATGAAGGTGAGCAGAATATAAAGTGCGCCGATCAGCCCGAGCGCGGCGAGAAAACGCCCGGCGAGGAACGCGGCAAGGCCGATATATCCGGTCACCAGGGCGGCGATGATGCCGATGGCCAGCAGCCATCCGGCGCTGCGCAACCACCCCGACCCTGCGACATCGTCCTCGAGCGCTTCGCGGTGTCCCAGGAGAAACAGGAATTGCGAGAGCAGCGCGACGATGATGACGGCGAAGATCACGTTGGTCGCGACCGTCAGGGCGACCGGCGCCACGATGGCCTGCAAAACCGCATTGAGCAGGACGACGGCGCCGAGAATGCGGGCCGCCCAGGTGAGCCGCCCGGCAACGAGGCGAGCGGTCTCGTCCTTCACGGCAAGCAGTCGCCGGTCCGGTTCGTCCGGCGCAAACAATCCGATCGCAACGCCGTGGCCAAAAGCAGCGATCCCGACCGCAGCGACGAGTGACAGGCCGATCGTGCCCACACGTTCGGTCAGGAGACCGAATGCATTGAGGATCAGCAGCGCCCCCAGCACGATCGCCGGACTGGTCACGCCAATCCGGATCAGCGACTTCAGCGCGAAGAACGATTTCGCAAATCGCGTACCGAGTTCCTTCGGCTGAAAATCACGGCGCACGAACCAGCGCAGGAACAAGCCGGCGGATATGAGGAACACAAGCAGTGCGACGCCCGCAGCGACAAGATTCCACTGCGTCGCGTTGGCGGTCAGATGATCCATCCAGCCTTGGCCAACCAGAACCAGTCCATGCCACGCATCCGGGGTGGCGCGTACGGCCTGCGCCCAGAAGGCGGGATCGGCCGCACTGGCATTTCGCCCAAGCAATTGCTGGGTGAACAATTCACGCCGGCGTTCGGTGATGCGCACTGAAAGATTGTCGGCGCGAAGTTGAAGAAGCCGTGTCTGCTTGAGAGCGCCATCGAGGACGGCACGGCGCTCTTCGAGCCGCGACCGCTCCTCGGTCAGGGCCGGGTCTTCCTTCGGCTCGCCTTCCTCGGGCGCTGCGCCGAGTTGCTTCAAACGGGTTTCGACATCCGCATGCCGGCTTTCCAGCGAGCCTATGATTTCGCGCAATTCATCGCGAACCG
Organism: Pseudorhodoplanes sp.; assembly: GCF_035565855.1. Lineage (GTDB taxonomy): Bacteria > Pseudomonadota > Alphaproteobacteria > Rhizobiales > Xanthobacteraceae > Pseudorhodoplanes. The sequence continues at coordinate 8,342 of NZ_DATMRX010000206.1, read as the reverse complement.
GTTCGAGCCGTCCGCGGTGCTGAACCAGCGTCGAATCGCCGATATCGGCGGCGCGAAGCGATGCATCGATCTGGTCAATCGCCTCGCGCAACCGCTCAATGGCCGGAGCCGTGCGCGACAGAGCCGGACGGCGCGCGCCATTTTGGGTTGCGTCGGATTGCGCGGCTGGCTTTGCCTCGCCGCCCTTGGGCGACTGCGCTCCGGCTTTCGGCGCGGGCGCCTTTGCGGCGGGCTCCTCGCTCCTGTCGCCTTTGGCCGCAGGCTTGTCCTGCGCGAAGGCCGTCGGCGCGGCGATGGGAGCGAACGGGAGGATCGCGCCAAGCGCACAGGCGACGATCGCGAAGCGGACGAGAGCGAGTTTCGACATCGGCCCTGTCAAACAGCGGAATCCGCAGGGAATAAGGCATGCTCGCCCACGCAATCCCCCCATGCAAGCCGCCTCGCCGCCTTGAACGCTGCGCCGTTCCGTTTCGACAGGAGATGTTCGCGCGCAACGCCCGTGTGTTCGCACAGTTTGAGCGCCACGGTGCCGCCCCGAGCCATGACCGGCGCTATGACACGGGCGGCGACCGCCCGCGGCGCATGCCGGGAGGCCGCGATATAGATGAATTTCTCGTCTTCCCAGGGCACGTCCGCATCCTTGATTCGGCGATGCATGCGCGACCGCGCCACACGGCGCGCGAAATGACACCAGTCCGGCGCGCGGAGCGGGCAGGTCAGCGCATGCGGACAGGGCGCAACGAGATGAGCGCCGGCCGCGATCAGTTGATCCCGCACCTCGAGAATCCGCGACCATCCGGCGGGGGTGCCAGGCTCGACCACAACCAGGGTGTCCGCTGTTGCCTCCCACAGCCGCGCGATCAGCGGGCCCCGCTGGTCCTGCGCAAGCTCGTCGAGCACATAGGCAAGAATGACGAGATCGTGTGGCGTCAGCGCCGGCGGCATTGAGGCGAGATCAGCCGATTGCCACGCGGCTCCCTCGAAAGAGGACGCTGCGACCAACGCTTCGCCCCAGCGCCTCATAAGAGCGCTCCCTTCGATCAGGGTCGCTCGTGAAATGCGGGGCCAGCAATCACGCGCGGCAAACAAAGCGGTGCCGGGTCCGGCACCGACGTCGAGGACGCTACCGGGTGAAAAATCCGGCAGCATGTCACGGACCGCGTCGAGACTGGCGCGGATCGCAGCGAAGGTGGCCGGCATGCGCACCGCCAGATAGGCACGCGCTGCGAGATCGTCCGACACATGCGCCCGGCCATCGCGGGTCTCGGCCCGGTAGCGGGCCGACAGCCGCGCGGAAGCGCTGCGCAAATCGGCCAGCGGAATGCCGTCCAGCGCCTGGTCAATCAACTCGTGCAACGCAGCCGGTAATTGCATCTTCACGTCTTGCGACTGGGCGTGCACGGACATTGGAGATGTCGTCGTTTCAACGCCGCGCCTTTCGCATGCTCGTACGAGCGCCAGTTCACCTCATTCGCCCAGAAAACGTCTCACGCAAAATCAAAACCGCAACAGGGACCGTGCTCCGAGCACCATTGCATTCGGCCAAACGCCGCCGTCGGGGCGCCAGATGATCTGAAGATCGGGCTGGATCGTCCAGCCCGGGACGATTTGAGCGACATAGGTCAACTCGAGATTGGCTTCATATGTCTGAACGACCTCCGGAACACCAGTGAAAGCAAAAACGTCGGCCTCAAATCCTCGCACGCCTTTTGAGAATTTGCTGAAAATGACGGAGGCTCCGAACCGGTCGTCGGGGCGGCTCGCAAACAGATTCGCGAAAATGATGCCGCCATCGACATAAAAGCTGATCTGGTTGCGGTCATTCGGGCTCGCGGAAATGCGACTGAAAACGGAGATGCCACTCTGATTGTCGCCGCCTGGCGGCCGGTAGAGCTGCTGATCGATGATAGCATAAACGCCATAGTCGCCATTGTGCTGGCGCGCGATTCCCGTGCTCATGGGATCCGCCAGCGGCAGGCCATCATTCGCATAGCGATTATCCGCGAATGCGCCTGTGTGGTACCAGCCGCCCAATTTCAATGTCGATGCCAGTCCGACATCCTTCTTGTCGTTGTTGCGGGTGAACTGAACTTCACTGATCAGAAATGGCGGATCGTTGACCCGAAAATTCAGCCCGCGCCGATTGCTGAGCTCCGGGTCAGTATCTGGACGCGCAGGATTGCCGTTCAGCACAGCAAAGAACCAGGCGACGTCTTTCATCGGCTCGATCTTGAGGCGGACGCCGGGAGTCGACAGCGGGTAGGCGGCGCCGCCTCCCGGCAGGTTGGCAGCCGCGATGGTCGGCCAGTCGCTCTGCAGGAACATCGTGGACAATTCGCTGTAGAAGAATTCGCTGTCCGCCGCGAGCTGTCCGATACGGATGCTCGCCTTGTCGCCGGCAAACTTCTGCTCCAGCCAGAGTTCCGACAGCCGGGTCGAGGGCATCGCCTCAATGGCCGCGATGGTATTGATCCCACCGACGTAATCACGGCGGATCCGGCCGTCATTGTAGATCTGGAACATGTTGGCGAAGAATGAGAGGCCCCTCGCGCCAGCGAGCTTCTCGAGATCGACGGTGATGATCTCCTGAACTTTACCTTGCTGAACGGTTCCGGTTTGGCGTCCACCGCGCAGGTTCGACAAGACATCCTGTGTGTGTTCGATGCCGAATACGACACCGCGCTCGGACAACCATTGGCGCCAGCCCCATGGGTCACCGTTGCTCGGAAGGCTGGTGGCCACCGACGGATCGGGAATGCCCTTCGGGGCGCTATCCCACCATGCCTGCGCCATGGCCTGGCTCGCTGCAAGCGCGCCTAGCAGTGCAAGGCCGGCGGATCGGCAAAGCGGAGCGAGCAGGGTCACTGAGGGCCTCAGACTCGGAGGTTGGAACGATGGACAGTTTCACGACAATCGCCAAGAAGAACCATCTCTCCTTATTGCAACTAATTCGCAATTGCAATACTGCGGCTCGATGCGTGGCGCGCGGAAACCTCACGATTTCAGGCCGGATGAGTGGAGACTTCCGCCCCGGCGCCGGACGCAATGTCCCGGGCTTTGTCCTTCCCTGGGACCGCCGGCATGAAGAGCCGCGACATCACCGGGATGACGAGCAGACTGCAGATCGGTGACAGGAGCATGCCGCCGACAATGACGCAGGCGAGCGGCTGTTGCACCTGCGAGCCAATTCCGGTGGAAATCGCGGCCGGGACGAGACCGATGCAAGCCGACAGTCCGGTCATGAAGATCTGGCGCATCCGGGTCTGACCGGCGTCGATAATGGCCGCCTCGGTATTCATGCCCTCGTCGATATTGTTGCGAATGTAAGAGACGAGCAGGATGCCATCCATTGCCGAGACGCCGAACAGCGAGATGAAGCCGACAGCCGCCGAGACGCTGGCGTTCAGTCCGCCGACATAAAGACCCAGCACCCCGCCTGCGACCGCGAACGGAATGCCGGATAGCGCCAGCAGGCTGTCCCGGAACGAATTGAAAAGGCTGTAAAGCAGCATCAGGATGAACAACAGGCTCAGCGGCACGATGAAAGCGAGCCTGCGTTTGGCATCCTGCAACGCGCCAAACTCGCCGGACCATTCCATGCTGTAGCCTTGCGGCATCTTTACCGTTTGCGCGACGCGCTCTTGCGCCTCGGCCACGGTCGATCCGAGATCGCGTTCGCGCACGCTGTACTTCAGGGGGATGAAGCGCTGGCTGTTTTCGCGATAGATATAGGCGGCGCCGGACTCCAGTTTCACCTCGCCGAGATTGCCGAGCGGAATGTAAGCGGGAAGCGCTTTCGGATCCTGACTCGGCAGCGCGACCGGAATGTTTCGGATCGCGTCGACGCTGGTTCGATAGTTCGGCGCGAGCCGCACCGTCAGCCCGAAATTCATCTCCCCTTCATAAACGCGGGTCACCTCCTGCCCACCAATCGCGGCTTGAACTACCGTATTGATGTCGGAAGCCGAAAAGCCGTAACGGGCAGCGGCGGCGCGATCGATGCGTATCGTCAGATTTGGCTGACCGAGCAGGTTGAAGGCTGCGGGGTCACGGACGCCCTCGACTTTCGATATCTCGGTTTTCAGGTCCTTCGAAATTCGCTCGAGCTCTTCGAGGCTACGGCCAAAAATCTTGATCGAGTTTTCGCCTTTGACGCCTGACACCGCCTCTTCGATATTGTCCTGGATATATTGTGAGAAGTTGAAGTCGACGCCGACAAATTCCCGATTGAGGCGCTCGCTCAATTCCTTCACCAGGGCTTCTTTCGTCAGCCCCTTCGGCCATTGATCAAAAGGCTTCAGCGGGACGAAGAATTCGGCGAGGAACGCCCCGTCCGGATCGAGCCCCTCCTCTCCTCGGCCCTGCTCCGAAATCACGGTACGAACCGGCGGATAGCTTCCGATAACGGCTCGGATGCGAGCCACCGTATCCATGCCCGCTTCCAGCGCGATCGTGGGCGGCATGGTGGCACGAATCCACATATTGCCTTCTTCGAGCTTGGGCAGGAACTCAGTACCAAGTCGCATGCCCAGCACCGTGCAGACGACAAGGAACGCGACGGCGATCATCGCCGAGATGCGCGCATTCCGGACGGCGAGCGGCAGGATGGCCTGATAGACCCTGCGCAATCCGCGCACCAGGATTGTCTCGACCTCGCTGACCCTTTCGGGCAGCAGCAGCGAAGCGACGACCGGCGTCACGGTGAAAGTCGCAATCACCGCACCAAGAAGCGCGTAAGCATAGGTTCGAGCCATTGGGCCGAATATCTGCCCTTCGACACCCTGCATCGTGAACAGGGGGATGAAGGCCGCGATGGTGATGATCACCGAGAAGAAGATCGGGCGATCGACTTCAACTGCCGCGATGAGAATGCGGCGCTGACGCTCGCTGTGGCGGTCGGACGGCGGAACACTGTGCGGATCGTAATGGGCCAAATGCCGGAAAATGTTCTCCACCATGATGACGGTGCCGTCGACAATGATGCCGAGGTCGATGGCGCCGACTGACAGGAGGTTGGCCGATTCGCCGCGCAAAACGGTGATCATCACCGCAAGAAGCAAGGCGACCGGAATTGTCGCTGCAACAATGATTGCGCAGCGAAGATTCCCGAGGAAAATCCATTGAATGAGAAAGATGAGAGCGATGCCGAACAGGAGATTGTGCATCACCGTATCCACGGTGATCGCTACGAGGTCGCCGCGATCATAGAACGGGACGATTTCAACACCCTTGGGCAGGGTGCCGTCGGTGTTGATCTTATGCACGGCTTCGCGCACACGCTTGACGACGTCCATCGTGCGCTCGAACTTCTGCATCAGCACGATGCCAGTCACGGTATCTGTGCGATCGTCGCGGCCCGACATGCCAAGCCTGGGCTTGAAGCCAACCTTCACATTGGCGATGTCGGACAGAAGCACCGGGACACCGGCCTGCTGTGTCAGGACGATGTTGCGGATGTCGTCCAGATTCGACAATACGCCGAGGCCGCGCACATTGACGGACTGTTCGCCCATCGAAATGGTCCGGCCGCCGACATTCACATTGCTCGACGAGATCGCGCTGACCACCTGCGGCAGCGTGACCGCCGAAGCCATCATTTTGTTAAGATCGATCTCGACCTGAAACTCCTTGGTGTTGCCGCCCATGACCGCGACGTCTGCGACACCAGGAACGATGCGTAGACGTCGTTCAACCACCCAGTCCTGAAGCGTCTTGAGCTGCGTCGTGTCCATTCCCGGTGGACCGCGAAGCTCGTAGCGGAAGATTTCGCTGATGCCGCCTGCCGGCGAAATGACCGGTTGAACGTCATTCGGCAGACTCGCATCCTTTAGGCGATTGATCGTTTGCTGGCGGACAAAATGGTAGTCCTGCCCGTATTCGAACTGCAGACGGACGAAACTGAGCGCAAAGACCGTATTTGAGCGCACAAACTTCAAGCCTGGCGTGCTCGCGACCGCGAGTTCGATCGGGATGGTGACGTAACGTTCGACCTCTTCCGGAGACTGGCCCGGCCATTGCGCAATGATCTCGATGATCGGGGGCGCGGGATCCGGGTAGGCTTCGATGTTGAGCGTACGGAACGCCGCGTAGCCCACGCCCAGAAAGGCAAAAAAGCCAATCAGGACGAGCCACTGGCGCGCCAGCCCAAACGCGATAATGCCACGGATCATTATGCGGCGACCGTCCTGCGCTTCTGCGTGCGGGTCACTGCTTTCCCTCGTTGTCGACGAAGATCGCTCCGCGTACGACGACAATCTCACCAGGTTTCAGTCCGTCGCGGATCTGCACCCGGCCGTCCTGCTCGGAACCAATCGTCACGTTGCGGCGCTCAAATGCCTGCGGCCCGGATTGCACCCAAACGAGGGCTTTTTCGCCTTCACGGATGACGGCTGCGGTCGGGACGCACGGATAGGCCGCTTCCGCCGACACGACGATGCGAAAATTTGCAAACATCTCGGCCTTGAGCATGCCATCGGGATTTGGAATCTCCGACCGTACGACAACGCGGCGCGTCCCCACATCGGACGAGGAACCGATGGCGATGATGCGGGCATTGAAAACGCGGTCAGGTAGGGCCAGCACCTTCACCTCGAGTTCCTGGCCAACCTTCACGTATGGAATATCGCTTTCCGGTACATGCGCTTTCAGCCACATCGTCGACATGTCGGAAATCGCATAGAGCTGTTCGCCACTGTCACTGCGGACATATTGCCCTGGACCGACCTTGCGATTGATCACTGTACCAGCGATGGGAGCATTCACGGTGATCAGCCCATTGATCGTACGTTCCTTCTCGATCCGGGCGACCTCGTTATCGTCCCGTCCGACAATGACGCGAAGGCGGTTGCGTGCGGACTTCAGAGCGCCCTCGGCGACGGCGAGATCGGATTCTGCGCCGGCCAGTTCATTACGCGCTTCATCGACCTCGCGCTGCGAGGTGGCCTTTTCGGAAAGCAGCAGGCTCTGCCGGTCAAAAACCCGCTTTGCCAACGCATGTTGCGACTTGGCCTTCTCAAGTCCCTGAACGGCGGCGATCAATTCAGTCTGCGCTTGAACGACCTCCGGACTATCGATCTCGAAGAGCGGATCGCCGGCGCGCACCTGGTCGCCGACCCGCGCAATCAACCGGGTGACGCGTCCGGAAAATGGAGTGAGCACAACGGTGCTGGCATCCTCATTGAATGCGATCTGGCCGATCGCCGACTTCCTGAGCTTGAAATCATATTGTTCAGCAGGTGCGACGGAGAGTTGAAGCATTTGCTCGCTGCCGACCCTGACGACCCGCGCGTCGGCGGGCGGAGCGGCATTGGCCGCAAGCGGATACAGCGAAAATCCCACCGCAAAAGCAATAGAGATGGAGCTGACGCGTTTCATCACATTGAACCTAGTGTCTGTTCGCGGTCACGAGTTGTGGGTCTGCGGCCTTGTTCCACCAGCCGCCACCCAGCGATTGAAACAGGAGAATCGCGTCGGTGAGCAGCTGCGCTTCGGCTTGAACCCGCGCGATTGATGTCTGCAAAAATGCCTGTTGGGTAGTCAGCAGCAGCTGAACGCTGGATTGCCCTCGCTCGATCTGACGCCGCGTGAGCTCGAAGCTGCGTTCGGCGGCGCGTTCGGCTTCCTTTGCCGCAACCAGTGCCCGGGAATCGGCCTGCAAGGCGCGCAGGGAATCGGCGACGTTCTGGAACGCCGTCAGCACCACGGTCCGGTATTGGGCTTCGACCTGCGCGAAGTTTTCCTCGGCTGCGATCTGCTTGTTCAGAAGCGTGCCAGCGGAAAAAATCGGCTGCAGCACATTGCCTGCCAACATCCAGAGACCGGTGTGCGGAGAAAACAGCTGCGACATCGCCACCGCGCTGTTTCCCAGATTTCCCGTCAGGGTTATTTGCGGCAGGCGGTTTGCGAGCGCGACACCGATCTGCGCGTTGGCCTGGCGCATGTTGGCCTGGGCGACACGAACATCCGGTCGCTGAAGAATAAGGTCGGCGGGCAGACTGACCGGAATCGTGTGCGGCAAGGCAATCGATCCCATCTGAAACTGGGCGTTTACCCCTTGGCTTGGAAATCGGCCGGTCAACACCGACAGGGAGTGACGCTGGGCTTCCAGTTGCTTCTGTAATCCGGGAAGCAACATTTTAGCCTGGGCGAGCGCCGTCTCCTGCGCGGCAACATCGGGTTCTGCAATCTGGCCTGCCTGGTGCTGCTTTCGCAGAACGTCCAGCAAGCTTGTCTGCGAGCCGATGATGCGCGTGGTCGTCGATATCTGTCCCCGCAGCGACATCTCCTGCACGGCGGCCAAGGCGATGTTGGCGGCGAGCGTGAGATAGGCGGCCTCGCGCTGA
>NZ_DATMRX010000205.1:0-19646 GCF_035565855.1 Pseudorhodoplanes sp. | reverse complement strand
CATGATCTTCCTCTTCACTGTCGGCGGCGTCACCGGCGTGGTCCTCGCCAATGCTGGCGTCGATCGCTCAATGCACGACACCTACTATGTCGTCGCGCACTTCCACTACGTGCTGTCGATGGGCGCGGTGTTTACGATCTTCGCAGGCTGGTACTACTGGTTCCCGAAGATCACCGGCTACATGTACAACGAAACCATCGGCAAGCTGCACTTCTGGGTGACCTTCATCGGCGTCAACATCCTGTTCTTCCCGCAGCATTTCCTCGGACTCGCCGGCATGCCGCGCCGCATCGCCGACTATCCGGACGCTTATGCGGGCTGGAACTACGTATCCTCGATCGGTTCGTACATCTCCGCGCTCGGCCTGCTGATCTTCTTCTACGGGCTGATCGTCGCCTTCACCCGCAAGGAGAAGGCGGCCGACAATCCGTGGGGGCCGGGGGCGACGACGCTGGAATGGACCCTGTCCTCTCCGCCGCCGTTCCACCAGTTCGAAGTCCTGCCGAAGATCAAGTGATCTTCGTACGGTGATCGCCTGACATGTCGATGCAAACCGATACCGCGCACCTGCCCTCGCCGCTTCCCGCGGCGAATGCGGGTGCGCATGCCGGTCCAAGTCTGGCGACGCCGCGCGATTATTTCGCACTTTTGAAGCCGCGGGTGATGTCGCTCGTGGTTTTCACCGCGCTGGTCGGCATCGTGGCGGCGCCGGGCGAGATTCATCCGGTGATCGGAATCACGGCGCTGCTCTTCATCGCGATCGGCGCCGGCGCGTCCGGCGCGCTCAACATGTGGTACGAAGCCGACATCGACGCCAAGATGTCGCGCACCGCGAAGCGCCCGATCCCGCAAGGCGTGATCCGCCGCGGCGAAGTTCTGGGCTTTGCGCTGTTCCTCGCCGTGTTCTCTGTGGTTGCTCTCGGCCTGCTCGTGAATGTTCTGGCGGCTGCTCTGCTCGCCTTCACGATCTTCTTCTACGCGGTCATCTATTCCATCTGGCTGAAGCCCTCGACGCCGCAGAACATCGTCATCGGCGGCGCCGCCGGCGCCTTCCCGCCGGTGATCGGCTGGGCCGCGGCCTCCAACTCGATCGCGCTCGAGCCGATCGTGATGTTCCTGATCATCTTCCTGTGGACGCCCCCGCATTTCTGGGCGCTCGCGCTGCTGCGGTCCGACGAATATGCGCGCGCGGGCATCCCGATGCTGCCGGTCGTCGCCGGCGAGGCCGAAACCCGCCGCCAGATCGTTCTCTATTCCTGGCTGCTCGCCCCGGTCGGCGTCCTGCCCTTCATTCTCGGCTATGCCGGCCTCGTCTACGGCGTCATCTCGCTCGTCTGCGGCGTGATGTTCGTCGTCTACGCCCTGCGCCTGCGCAAGGCCGCCGAAGGCGAGGCGACGGTCAAGGCCGCCAAGTCGCTGTTCGGCTTCTCGATCCTTTATCTGTTCCTGCTGTTCGCCGTGCTGCTCGTCGAGAAAAGCACGGGCTGGTCGTTCGGGCAGCTCGTATGGTGATTGCCGTGGACAAACAGCCCGACCAGGAGGGCATCGTCCTCACCCCCGAACAGAAGCGCGCGCGGCGCCAGCGCTCGGTTGCGCTCGCGATCCTGCTCGCGGTTCTCGCCATCCTCTTCTATGTCGTGACGCTGGTGAAAGGCCCCGGCGTCCTGAACCGGCCGCTGTGACATGAGCGCGGGTCCCAATCGCAAGACGCCTGTCCGTGACATCGCCGTAGCCACCGGCTGCGGCGCATTCGTCGCGTTGATGGTCGGCGCGTCCTATGCCGCCGTGCCGCTCTATGACTGGTTCTGCCGCGTGACCGGCTTCAACGGCACGACGCAGGTTGCGACGTCGGCGCCGGCACAGACACTCGATCGCACCGTGACCGTCCGCTTCGACGCCAATGTCGGGCCGGGCCTGCCGTGGAAATTCACGCCGGAGCGCAACGAGATCACCGCCCGCCTCGGCGAAGTGGTCACGGTGGATTACACCGTCACCAACATGGTCGCGCGCGAGACGCACGGCGTTGCCGGGTACAATGTCGTCCCGCTCGCCTGGGGCGCCTATTTCCAGAAAATCAACTGCTTCTGCTTCACCGAACAGACGATGAAGCCGGGCGAAACCCGCGCGATGACGGTCGTGTTCTATGTCGACCCGGCGCTGGCCAGCGACCCGGATGCCGGAAGCAACCTGAGCATGACGCTCTCATACACATTCTATCCGCAACGGACGCCGCAACGGCCGGTCGCTGAGACCACCACGGGCGCCGAGGCGGGGCGGATTTAGAAGCTACGGCGCTCCTCGCGTCGCAAAAGGATCGAGACGGAGACTGAAGAATGGCTGGGGGTCATACCAAGCATCACGACTACCACCTCGTGAATCCGAGCCCGTGGCCCGTGGTCGGCTCTATTTCCGCATTCATCATGGCGGTCGGCGCCATCACCTGGATGCACAAGAGTTTCGCCCTGGCGCCGCTGGTCTTCGCCGCCGGCCTGATCGGCGTGCTCTACACGATGATCGGATGGTGGCGTGACGTCATCAACGAGGCCGAGCACGGCGACCACACCCGCGTCGTGCAGCTCCACCACCGCTACGGCATGATCCTGTTCATCGCCTCCGAGGTGATGTTCTTCGTGGCGTGGTTCTGGGCCTATTTCAACGTCGCGCTGTTCCCGGGCGATGCGCAGCAATTCATGCGCGCCGAGTTCATCGGCGGCGTGTGGCCGCCCAAGAACATCGAGACCTTCGACCCCTGGCACCTGCCGCTGCTCAACACGCTGATCCTGCTCACCTCGGGCACCACCGTGACCTGGGCACATCACGCGCTGCTCGAAGGCGACCGCGAATCGGTGAAGAAGGGCCTGTGGCTGACCGTGATCCTCGGCGCGCTGTTCACCTGCGTGCAGGCTTACGAATACGGCCACGCCGTCTTCGGCTTCAAAGGCAACATCTACGGCGCCACCTTCTTCATGGCGACCGGCTTCCATGGCTTCCACGTGCTGATCGGCACGATCTTCCTGATCGTATGCCTGTTGCGCGTCTACGCGGGCCAGTTCACGCCGAAGCAGCACCTCGGCTTCGAATTCGCCGCCTGGTACTGGCATTTCGTCGACGTGGTCTGGATCTTCCTGTTCGCCTGCATCTACGTCTGGGGCGCGGGGTCGCACTTCGCCGGCATCGCACCCTGACGGCCAGCATCTCACGGATCGGGAAAAGGCGGCTTCGGCCGCCTTTTTCTTTGGCGCGGGGTCGTGGTGCGCATGTCATTCCGGTGAGAGCAGCCATGCCATGCGCAGGCGCTCGCGGGGTTACGGATCGGGCCGTTACGTCCTACATTCGGTGCGCACCGATCGCGGTCGAACAGTCCCATGTCGCAACCATCACCCGTCACCGCCGCCCTGACCTGCCGTTGCCCCCAATGCGGTCAGGGCAAGCTGTTTCAGGGTTTCCTGTCGCTTCGTCCGCGCTGCGAGGTTTGCGGGCTGGATTACAGCAACTTCGATTCCGCTGACGGTCCGGCCGTCTTCATCATTCTCGCCGCCGGTTTCATCGTGGTATTCGCAGCGCTGGTGGTCGAGGTGCTTTATCAGCCGCCCTTCTATGTCCACGCCCTCGTCTGGCTTCCCTTGATCCTTTTGACGACGCTGCTGCCGCTGCGCCCGGTCAAGGCGCTGATGATCGCCCTGCAATTTCGTCACAAGGCTGCCGAGGGACGGCTTGAGGTGCGCGAGCCCAAGCCATGACCGACGCCGCACGCCCGTATTGGCGGCGGCTTCTTGTCCCTGGCCTGCTCACGATGATCGGCCTCGCGATCCTAATCGGGCTCGGGACCTGGCAGCTGCAGCGCAAGCAATGGAAGGAAGACCTGATCGCGACGCTGAACCATCAGATGGCAGCTGAGCCCAGACGTTTGCCTGACGCTTCGTCGCGGGCCGCGATGACTCGAGACAATTCTGAATTCCAGCGCGTGTCGCTGTCGGTGGAATTCATCCCCGATGCGAAGCCGGTCTATCTGTATACGGGGGTTTCCGCGCTGCGCAGGGACCTCAAGCAGCCGGGCTATTTCGTGTTCGCACCGGCTCGCCTTCCGGACGGTCAGACCGTGGTGATCAATCGCGGCTACGTCCCGATGGATCGCCGCGGCGATGCGCCACCCGCCGGTGCAACCGACATCGTCGGCTACCTGCGCTGGCCGGAATCACCCGGCTGGTTCGCTCAGGAGCGTGTCGCCAAGGACGACGTCTGGTTCGTCCGCGACCCTCACGCCATGGCCGCGGCCCGCGGGTGGGGTCCGGTCGGCGCCTTCTATATCGACCAGCAATCGCCGACGCCGCCGGGCGGCTTTCCGAAGCCCGGTCCTCTCACTGTGACTCTCCGCAACGACCACCTCGGTTACGCGATCACGTGGTTCGGCCTCGCCGCCTCGCTGCTCGCGGTCTTCGGCGCCTGGGCTATTCGGGAACGGTATCACCGCACCTCATAATTCTCTCGTGATCGGTACCATGGAACCGACGCCGAGCCCTGCCCTTCCTTGTGCAAGCGCCCCCGAGCCACTAGTCTAATAGGCGCAGTGCATTTCCCCGATTAAGGGAAATCTCCGTTAAATCAATCACTTATACTGCCCGTGCCTGTGGATAGTTCCGCTGGGGCGGGTTCGAGGACCTGCTTTGCAATACCTGTCGACACGCGGAGAAGCCCCGATCCTTGGCTTCGTCGATGTGACGCTCGCCGGGCTTGCCCGCGACGGCGGATTGTATGTGCCGCAGACCTGGCCGCGCCTGTCGGCGGACACGATCGCATCCTTCGCCGGCCGCCCTTATGCCGAGGTCGCGGTCGAGGTGATCCGTCCCTTCACGGGCGACCAGATCAACATCCGCGATTTGTCGCGGATCGCACGCGAGGCTTACGGCAGCTTCCGCCACCCGGCGGTCGCGCCGCTGAGCCAGGTCGACACCAATACCTTCCTCCTCGAGCTGTTTCACGGTCCGACACTCGCCTTCAAGGACCTCGCGATGCAGTTCCTGGCGCGGCTGATGGACTACGCGCTGGAACAGCGGGGCGAGCGCGTCACCATCGTTGTCGCGACGTCCGGTGACACCGGCGGCGCGGCGGTCGAAGCGTTCCGCGGACGCAATCGCATCGATCTCGTGGTGCTGTTTCCGGACGGACGGATCTCCGACGTGCAGCGCCGGATGATGACCACGGTGCAGGACGACAACATCCACGCCGTCGCGGTGAAGGGCACGTTCGATGACTGCCAGGCGCTGGTGAAGGGCCTGTTCAATCACCATGCCTTCGCCGATCGCGTCAGGCTCGCCGGCGTCAATTCGATCAACTGGGCGCGCATCGTCGCGCAGGCGGTCTATTACTTCACCGCTGCGGTCGCGCTCGGCGCCCCGCATCGCAAGGTCGCCTTCACCGTGCCGACCGGGAATTTCGGCGACATTTTCGCCGGCCATGTCGCCCGCAACATGGGTTTGCCGATCGACCGCCTGGTCATCGCGACCAACGTCAACGACATTCTCGTTCGCGCGCTGACCACCGGAACCTATGAGCCACGCGATGTCGTGGCGACGACGTCGCCGTCCATGGACATCCAGGTGTCGTCGAACTTCGAACGGCTGCTGTTCGAGGCCTATGGCCGCGACAGCGCGGCGGTTCGCGCGCTGATGACGAACTTCGCGCAATCCAAGCGCTTCGATATTGCCGCGGACCCCCTGGCCGCGATCCGCTCAGGCTTTGCCGCGGGACGCGCCGGCGAGGACGAGGTCGATGCGGTCATGCGCACGGCGCTGCGCGAGACCGGCCATTTCGTCGATCCGCATACCGCGGTGGGCCTCGCCGTCGCCGAGAAGGAACCGCGCGATGCGGCCTTGCCGATGGTCGTGCTGTCGACCGCGCATGCGGCGAAATTCCCGGACGCCGTCGAAGCGGCCTGCGGCGCGCGTCCGCAGCTGCCCGAATGGCTCTCCGGGCTGAACGAGCGGCCCGAGCACATCACGGTGCTGCCGCCGGAGCCGAAAGAAATCGAGAATTTTGTACTGGCGGCGTCCCGAGCCGCGCGTGAAGGAGCCGCAGCATGAGCGTTGAAGTCACCCGTCTGCCGTCCGGACTGACTGTCGTGACGGATGCCATGCCGCATCTCGAATCGGCTTCGCTCGGCGTCTGGGTCGGCGCCGGCAGCCGCGACGAACTCGGCGACGAGCACGGCATATCGCATCTCCTCGAACACATGGCGTTCAAGGGGACGACGCAGCGCACCGCGCGCCAGATCGCCGAGGAGATCGAGGCGGTCGGCGGCGATCTCAACGCTGCGACCTCGATCGAGATGACGACCTATTATGCGCGCGTGCTCAAGGCGGACGTGCCGCTCGCGCTCGATGTGCTGTCCGACATTCTGACGAATCCGGCCTTCGATCCGGAGGAATTGTCGCGCGAGCAGAACGTCATCATCCAGGAGATCGGCGCTGCCGAGGATACGCCGGACGATATCGTGTTCGATCACCTGCAGCGCTGCGCGTTTCCCGATCAGGCGATCGGGCGTCCGGTGCTGGGCACGCGCGACAGCGTCCGCTCGATCAATGCCGGCCGGCTGCGCCATTATCTGTCGCGGAATTATCGCGGGCCCGACATGGTGATCGCGGCGTCGGGATCGGTCACCCATCAGATGATCGTCGACGAGGCGGAACGTCTGTTCGCGGGCTTCGGCGCCGCCGACCGGCACCCGCGCGAAGCGGCGCGCTTCATCGGCGGCACCTATGTCGAGCAGCAGGACCTCGAACAGGCGCATCTGGCGCTTGCGATGGAGGGCCTGCCGCAGCGTCATCCGCAATTGTTCAGCCTGCAGGTGTTCACCAACATCCTCGGCGGCGGCATGTCATCGCGGCTGTTCCAGGAGGTGCGGGAGATCCGCGGGCTGTGCTACTCGATCTCGGCCTTCCACATGGCCTATTCCGACACCGGCTTTTTCGGGATCTATGCCGGCACCGACGACAATGACGCGCCCGAACTCGTGCAGGTCGTGGTCGACCAGCTCGAACGCGCGGTGAACTCGATCACCCCCGAGGAGGTCGCGCGCGCCAAGGCCCAGATGAAGGCGAGCCTCCTGATGGCGCTGGAAAGCTCGAGCGCCCGCGCCGAGCAGATCGCGCGCCAGATCATGGTCTATGGCCGCCCGCTGCCGCTGCCGGAGATCGTCGCCAAGATCGAGGCGGTGACCGTCGAGAGCGCGCAGCAAGCCGGGCTCGACCTGCTTGCGCGCAGCCGGCTCGCCATTGCAGGCTTGGGACCGGGACGCGGGACGGAACGCGCCGCGGATATCGTGGAGCGATTCGCACGCGCCGCCGTGTAGAATGGTTGCAGGGAGGGAGCGCATTTCGGTCGTTCGTGTCTGGCAGAGCCGGACCGGGTTCGCATATCGGTGACCGGCCATCTCTGCTGGAACGAGCGGCGCAAGGCGCGCCGCGGGGACAATGGCCTTCTTTCGCTCCATCCAGCTCAGCGAGACGCACCCCGTCGTGCAGGGCGACGGGGTCTTCCTGCGCGCGCCGCAGATCTCCGATTTCAGCGCCTGGGCCGATCTGCGCGAACGAAGCCGGAGCTTCCTCGTGCCGTGGGAGCCGACCTGGCCGGACGACGACCTGACGCGGTCCTCCTTCCGCCGCAGGCTGCGCCGCTATGCCGAGGACACGCGCTGCGACCAGGCCTATCCCTTCCTCATGTTCCGCAAGGCGGACAGCGCCTTGCTCGGCGGAATCACGCTCACCAATGTTCGCCGCGGCGTCGCGCAGACCTGCAGCATGGGCTATTGGGTCGGCGAGCCGTTCGCGGCGCAGGGCTACATGACGCGCGGCGTTTCCGCGCTGATCCCGTTCGCGTTCGACGTGCTGCGGCTTCATCGGATCGAAGCCGCCTGCATCCCGACCAATCAGCCCTCGATCCGGCTGCTGGAGCGCACCGGCTTAAAGTGCGAAGGCTATGCCCGCGAGTATCTGTGCATCAACGGCCTGTGGCAGGATCATCTGTTGTACGCGCGCCTGCGCGGCGATTAACCACCGGCGGCATGCGGCGCGCTTGCGCCTTGGGCTGGCCATGGTTCGGTTGCTATAAGGGCGGCGGGGGACTTGGGGTGCCCGCGCAAGGGGGCCAGCAAGCAGCCGGGCTAGTTTGCACATGCGTCGCGTCAAGGCGGGCCGATATGGCCGCCATATCTCAGCTTTTATCTCACTCGCCGCGGTGATGCTGACCGTCGCCGGCTGCTCGTCCTCCGGCGGCGGGGACGGCACGTCGTTCGGCGAGCGCTTCACGAGGGCGATGGCGACAGGGACCACGACCGCACCGGCGCCGGCCTCGACCACCGGCGCCTCCACCGCGCTCGATACCTGCCCGAATGCCGACATCCGGCGTGGCGCCGGGACCATCACCATTAACACCAATGCGCGCGACCCTTCCGCGATGCAACTGCGCTACCAGGTTTCGGTGGTGCAGCTCGCGCGCGAATGCGCCAATGTCGCCGGCACGCTCACCATCAAGGTCGGCCTGCATGGCCGCGTCGTTCTCGGCCCTGCCGGAACGCCGGGGACCATCGAAGTGCCGGTGCGCTATGCGCTGGTTGAGGAAGGGCCGGAGCCGAAGACGGTCTATTCGAAGCTCTATCGGGTGCCGGTGACAATCGGCGAGGGTCAGCCGAGCGTGTCCTTCACCCATATCGAAGAAGAAATGGCCGTGCCGATGCCGCCGCCGGCGGTGTTCGATCGTTATGTCATCTATGTCGGATACGACCCGCTGGGCTCGGCACAGGAGCGGCGGCAGACGAAAAAGCGCCCCGCGAAGAAGAACTAGGGCGTTTGGGTCGAGGCGGAATCGCCACCATTCCTTGTCATGCCCCGCGAAAGCGAGGCATCCAGCAAGCTGCTGAAGCAGTCGTGTTTTACCGGATCGCCCGCCTTCGCGGGCAATGACAGCCAGGGCGCGGCTTCGGTCAGTAACCGCGCAACCGCGTCACTTCCGGCTTGAGCGCCCGCATGTCGGCGATCACGGCGACCGCGCCCGCCTGCTGGAGCTTGCCCGGCATGTCCTCGCCGGCATGGCTGCCACCGACAAAGCCGATTGCCGTCATGCCCGCCGCGACCGCGGCCGTGACGCCAGCCGGCGAATCCTCGACCACGATGCAATCCTGCGGTTGAACGCCGGTCTGCTGCGCGACATGAAGAAACAGATCCGGCGCCGGCTTGCCTTCGGGCACATCAACCGCTGAAAACAGGTTGTGGCCGAAAAAGCGCGAAAGCTCGGTCGCGTTCAGGCAGATGCGGACACGATCGAGACTCGATGAGGATGCGACGGCCTTGGGCCCGCGCAGCCAGCTCAGCGCCTGCTCGACATGCGCAAGGGCGCGCACCTCCTGATGCAGCCGGACCAGCGTGGCGCTCGAAACCTGCGTCGCGAAGTTCGCAGGCAGCCTGACGCCCGCAGCCTCTTCGACGGCAACGAACATGTCGGCCGGCCGGCGCCCGGTGAAGTAGCGCGCGACCATCTCGGCCGTCATGTTGATGCCGACCTTCTGGAACGCCTCCGCGGCGACCGCAGCCGCAATCGGCTCCGAGTCGACGAGGACGCCATTGCAGTCGAAGATGATCATGGATGTGATTTATGCGCGCGGATCGATTCGTCGCCACAGCTGATTCGAATCAGCAAGTATGGCCACAACTCGGCGCCCGTGCGAACCCGCGTCATTGCCGCCGGCCCGTTTTGCCCGATGTGCACAGCGATACCGCGGCGAAGCGTCGCGGTAATCCGTTGTGCAGAGAGGTTCTGTGAAAAGGCAGGACGAGACGAAGCCGCTGATCAATTCAGCTTCTTTTTCACGTCGTCGATGCCACGCGCGATCAACTGCTCGGCGACATGGCCCTTGGCGGTGAGTGCCAGGACCTTCTCGGCGGCACTCGCGGCGACATCGGCCGCGATGCTGCGCACTTCGGCGAGCGCCTGAGCCTCGGCCTGGGCGATCTTGGTCTCGGCCATCTTGGTGCGGCGCGAGACAAAATCCTCGAGCTTGGCATGGGCTTCCGCGGCGAGCCGTTCGGCATCCGCCTTGGCACTCTCGATGATCGCAGCGGCTTCCTGCTCGGCGTTCGCGGTCTTCTGCTTGTATTCGGCGAGCAGAGCCAGCGCTTCGCTTTTCAGCTTGGCCGCTTCTTCGAGCTCGGCCTGGATGCGGGAGCTGCGCTTGTCGAGCGTGTTGGAGATGGTCTTGTGCACGCCGACATAAAGCAGGCCGCCAAGGAAGATCAGGAACGCAACCGCGACCCAGAACTCCGCTTCCCAAATCAGGTGCATGACCTAGCCCTTCAGAGACTTCTCGACCGCGTCGTTCACGGCACCCGCTTCGGGCTTGTTACCAATCAAACGCTCCACGATCGCCGAAGCGGCATCGGTCGCAATGCTTTTGACATTGGACATCGCCGCGGTCTTGGTCTGGGCGATGGTCTTTTCGGCCTGCTGCAGGCGCTCGTTGAGCTGGGCCTCGACCGTCTTGCGGCGCTCCTCGGCCTCCGCCATCAGCTTGTCGCGGGTCTGTGCGGCAAGCGACTGGGCGTTGGCGCGTGCGTCCGAAAGCTTCTTTTCGTAGCCCGCGATCGCAGCGTCGGTTTCGTCCTTGGTCTTCTGCGCTTCGCTGAGATCGGCGGCGATCTTGCCGGCGCGGGCCGACACGATCGCTCCGACGCGCGGCAATGCCACGCGCGACATCAACAGATAGAGCAGCACGAAGGTGATCGCGAACCAGAGAATCTGGGACGCGAAGGTTTCCGAATTGAACGGCGGAAACTGCGGCTTGGCGCCGCCCGGAGCTTGCGTGGTCGCGAGAAGGATCGCCATCGGAACGCCTCAAAGCCCCATGCGCGGACCGAGGTCCGCGCAGAGGATAGATCAAATCAGAGCGCGAACAGCAGCAGCAGCGCGATCAGCAGCGAGAAGATGCCCAGCGCTTCGGTCACGGCGAAGCCGAAGATCAGGTTGCCGAACTGGCCCTGCGCGGCCGACGGGTTGCGAAGCGCGGCGGCGAGATAATTGCCGAAAATCGTGCCCACGCCGACACCGGCACCACCCATGCCGATGCAGGCAATGCCGGCACCAATGTACTTCGCTGCGACGGGATCCATGGAGAACTCCTCTTCGTTTGTCCGTTGGATATCTTGTGGACGGACCTAGTGGCCCGGGTGAATGGCGTCGTTGATGTAGATGCAGGTCAGGATGGTGAACACATAGGCCTGCAGGAACGCGACCAGGAATTCCAGCGCGGTCAGCGCCACCGTCAGGCTGAGCGGCAGGACCGCGACCAGCCAGCCGAGTGCACCGATGCCGCCGAGCATGGTCACGAAGCCCGCGAACACTTTCAGCGTGATGTGCCCGGCCAGCATGTTGGCGAACAGACGCACCGAGTGCGACAGCGGCCGCGACAGGAACGACATCAGCTCGATCATGACGATCAGCGGCAGGATCACGATCGGGATGCCGCTCGGCACGAACAGCTTCAGGAATTTCAGGCCGTTCCGGTAGATGCCGTAGCCGAGCACGGTCAGGAAGACGATCATCGCCATCATCACGGTGATGATGATGTGGCTCGTCACCGTGAAGGTGCCGGGGATCAGCCCGATCATGTTGGCGAAAAGGATGAAGGTGAAAAGCGAGAAGACGAGCGGGAAGAATTTCATCCCCTCGTTGCCGGCCGAACTTCGTAACATGTCGGCGACGAATTCGTAGGTCAGCTCGGCGACCGATTGCATTCGGCCCGGAACCAGCTGCCGCTTCGACGTCGCGCCGATCATCAGGAGCGAGATGCCGGCGACGGCGATCAGCATGTAGAGCGCGGAATTGGTGAAGGCGATCTCATGACCGCCGATGTGACCAAGCGTTGCGATCTTCTTGATCTGGAATTGGGCGATCGGGTCGGCCATGGCCTTCGGTCTTGTCCTTCAGTCGCCGCGAATGCGGCCCTTAGCGTTTGTCGGCGTCGCCGCCGGGAAGCTTGCTCGGAGCGACCACGCCGGCCGCCCGCATCACATTCAACACACCAGCCGCGAAACCCAGCAGCAGGAACACGATCAGTCCCCAGGGCGAAAACCCGGTCAGCCGATCGAACACCCAGCCGATGATCGCTCCCACGATCACGCCCGCGACCAGTTCCGTAGACAGGCGAAACCCTTTCGCCATTGCCTGCGGATCGGACACGTATTTTCCGGAGTCGTTTTGGGCCGGCTTCGGTTGCCCGGTCTGGCCGAGCTTCGCGCCGAGACCTTTGAGCCTCGCGGAGAGAGCGGTCTCCTCGGAATGACGGCCAGCCGATTCCTCGTCCTTGTCGCGCGCGCCCTCAGCCATGCTTTCGACACTCGCGTCGGGAAGAAGACGTTCGAACGTCCTGACACCCCTCAAAAACCGCGCGGACCATACTGATGGGGTTGTGTCGAGTCAAGAAACGCTGTGCACCGCGCAATAGATAGAAAATGCAGCAATTCCATTGTCTTAGCCAACGGCGACACCACGCCTCACGGCTTGGGCCCAAGACTTTCGGTGCAAGGATGCGCAGTGCTAGAAGCAAATCATCCGCGACTGGAGATTGACCTCATGCCGCGCCTCCTCGTTGTAGCCCTGACCGGCCTGACCATTGCCATCCCGGTGGCCGCCTTTGGCCAGGCCGGCGCACCCGATTCGGAGAATGGCCGGTATGCCTTCAACCGGGTCGAGGACGGCTATCTGCGGCTCGACCAGCGGACCGGCCAGGTCTCGCTCTGCGCGAAGCGCCCCATGGGTTGGTCCTGCCACCCGGTTCCGGATGAGCGCTCGGCGCTCGAGGAAGAAATCGCACGGCTCCAGAAGGACAATGCCGCGCTGAAGAAGGAGCTGCTGGCGCGCGGCATCACGCCGCCCGGCGGCGGAACGGCCAAGGCGCCCGAGCCGGACAAGCCGACGCTGAAACTGCCGAGCGACGCGGAACTCGACCGTGCCGTCGCAGTGATGGAACGGCTCTGGAAGCGGCTGGTCGAAATGGTGCAGCGCTGGCAGCGGGAAATGACGCCGATCTGACCGGCGGCATCGACGTTCCGCGATGAAACCTGCTGCGAGACGCACATTGTCGGCGATTGCCACCGTCACTCCTGACGTGATCGCGACTGCGGAACTGACCGTCGAGACCCCCGGCGAAGGCTTCCAGGATATCACCGCCGACATCCGTGAATTTATCGGCCAGGCCCACGCGCAGACCGGCTTCGTCTCGCTGTTCCTGCGCCACACATCGGCATCGCTGACGATCCAGGAAAATGCCGACCCGGACGTACTGCGCGATCTCGTTTCGGCGCTGCGTCACCTCGCGCCGCGGGATTTCGGCTGGGTGCACGACACCGAGGGGCCGGACGACATGCCGGCGCATATCCGCACCATGCTGACGGACGTCTCGTTGCAGATCCCGGTTCTTCACGGGCGGCTGCAACTCGGAACATGGCAGGGCGTCTATCTTGTCGAGCACCGGGAGCGGCCGCACCGGCGGCAGATCGTCCTGCAATTCACCGGCAGCACGGTTTAACCGGCCGCGCGGCAAATCTCTCGACTCGGGCGAAAATGTTGTAAAGTCGACACACGGTGCGCCGCCGATCGCGGTTCGCTCCGGGGAGAGGATCGACCACAGAGTGACCGACAGCACGCTCTATCGGCTGGTCATTGCAGACGACCATCCTCTGTTTCGCGGGGCCCTCCGGGAGGCCGTGAGCGGCCTGTTCGCCCGTGTCGAATTTGCCGAAGCCGGTTCGTTCGACGAAGTCTCCAAGCTCCTCGATGACGGCGCCGATGTCGACCTGATCCTGCTCGACCTGTCGATGCCCGGCGTGCGGGGCTTTTCCGGGCTGATGTATCTGCGTGCGCAATATCCGGGCGTGCCGGTCGTTGTCGTATCGGGCAATGACGATCCGGCGGTGATCCGCCGTTGCATGGATTTCGGCGCGTCGGGCTTCATCCCGAAGACGCTCGATACCGAGGGCATGCGCAACGCCATTGCCGCGGTTCTCAAAGGCGGAATCTGGACGCCACCGGATGTCGATCTCGATGCCGGCACCGACGCCGAAACCGCGGCGCTGCTGTCACGGCTTGCAACGCTGACGCCGCAACAGGTGCGCGTTCTGATGATGCTGTCGGAGGGCCTGCTCAACAAGCAGATCGCCTACGAGCTGTCGGTGTCGGAAGCCACCGTGAAGGCGCATGTCTCCGCGATCCTGCAAAAGCTCGGCGTCGAGAGCCGCACCCAGGCGGTGATCGCCGCGTCCAAGATCGAAGTCGGGCAATGGCCGCAGGCCATGGTGGAGCACTAGGCGATCTTGGTTGACGTCAGATCGCCTCGCCCGGTTCTGCCAGGCCCCGCGACAACGGGGCATCCCGTCAATTCCCGAACGGCTGTGTTGACTCGAACGTCCGCTTTCGCGGCCGATGACAGGAGCGCGCGGCTGCTTTCGTAAAAGACACCGACAAAAATACAAAGGGAGGACAAGCAATGGTGGCGTTTCCCGCCGATCCGGAGGCCAAGCGCAAGGCGCTGCTCGATGCAGTCGCGGCAATCGGTCCAACGCTCAGCGCGTCGGGCGCGCAGAGCGAGGAACTCGGCACGCTGGCGCCAGCCGCGGTCGATGCGTTGCGCGACACCGGGATCTTCCGGCTGAAGCTTGCATCCGTCATGGGCGGCGCCGAAGCCGATCCGCTCACCGAGATGCTGGTGCTTGAAGAGGTCGCGTATCACGACCTCACCAGCGCCTGGTGCACCATGGTCGGCGCGACCGCGGTGGCATCGCTCGGCACCTTCCTCCCGCAATCGGGCCTCGACAAGGTTTTCAGGAACGGCCACGTGCCGACGGCCTCGATCTCGTTCTTTCCCGCCGGCCAGGCCACACGGAAGGACGGCGGCGGCTACAAGGTCAGCGGACGCTGGCGCTTCAACAGCGGCATCCGTCATGCCGAATGGGTGCTCGGCGGTACCGTCGTGCAGAACAGCGACAACGGTCAGGGCGGCCCGGTGGTGATGTTCTCCGCCTTTCCGGCAAAGGACGTGACGCTCTACGACAATTGGGGCGGCGTCACCGGACTGCGCGGCACCGGCTCGGTCGATTTTTCGGTGCAGGATTACGATCTGCCGGAAGACCAGACCTTCGTCTGGGATCTCTTGCATCCCAAGCCGCTGCGCGGCGGGCCATCCTACAAGCTGCCGCCGTTCAGCTATGTCGCCAAGGAGCATGGCAGCGTCGCGATCGGCGGCGCACGGCGCGCACTCGACGAACTCATCAAGATCGCCACCACGACGCGCGGCACGTTCCGATCCTCGAAGCTCGACGAGCGGCAGGTGGTGCATCGCTTCATCGGCGAAGCCGACCTGAAGCTGCGGGCCGCGCGTTCATTGATGCATGAGCGATATAACCAGCTCTGGCAGAAGGTGAATGCGGGTGGAGCGCCGGACGGACCCGATATTGCCGATGTCCGCGCGATTTGTGTTTACGCGACGGATGTCGCGATCGAAGTCGCGACCATGGCCTATCACTTCGCGGGAAACACCGGCCTGCACCATCCGCATGTGATCGGCCGCCTGCTGCGCGACATCAACACCGCCGGCATCCATCAGGTCATGAGCGACACCGCTTACGAAAATCACGGCAAGTTCCGTCTCGGCCTGCCGGCGGACCCGCTGGCGTAGAGGACGTTCCGTTTTCACAAGAGCAACCGCTCTCTCGCTGTCATCGCCCGCCAACGGGTCCGCGCAAAGCGCGGCCCGATGACAGGCTCCAGCGGGCGATCCAGTCAACACAACAGCTTCAAGAGCTTACTGGATGCCCCGCTTTCGCGGGGCATGACAAAATGGGCGCGCCTCAACCGAAATGCTCCAAGCCTATTCGGCGGCGGTCGCGTGCTGGATGCGCCATTGCGCCAGCAGCGCGCGCAAAGCCGCCGGCTTCACCGGCTTGTTGACGATCGGCACATCGCCGGCGCGCGCTTCCTCGCGCACGCGTGGCGTGCGATCGGCGGTGATCAGGATCGCGGGCAGATCGGCGCCGAAGCGCCGGCGCAACTCGATGATGGCATCGATCCCGGTGCCATCGTCGAGGTGATAATCGACAAGCAGACCGCTGAGGATCGGCCGTTCACTTTCGATCAACTTGATGGCCGACGGCAGATCGGCGGCCTTCATCACCTGACAGCCCCAGCCCCCGAGCAGCGCCTCCATGCCGTCGAGGATTTGCGGATCGTTGTCCATGCATAGCACCGCCATGCCGGACAATTGCGCGGGGTCCGATCGCATCGGTCCACGCTGCGGGGGACTTGCGCTGATCGCGGCGGTCACCGGCACTTCGACGGAAAACACCGAGCCGCGGCCCGGCTCGGATTTCAGACGAACCGGATGATTGAGAACGCGGCTGATCCGCTCCACGATCGACAGGCCCAGTCCGAGACCGCGCGCCACCTTGGCGCCGTCCTGCAGGCGATGAAATTCGCGGAAAATCGCACGCGTCTGCGCCGCCGGAATACCAAGCCCGGAATCCAGCACCTCGATCCGAAGATTGCCCTTGGTTCTGCGGCAGCCGACCAGCACCCGGCCCGACGGCGTGTACTTGATCGCATTCGAGATCAGATTCTGCAGTAACCGCCGCAGCAGGCGCCGATCCGAACGCACCGTCGCGCTCGCCATCACGAATCTCAGGTCGAGCCCCTTCTCGCGCGCCAGCGGCGCGAATTCGAGCTCGAGCTGGCGCATCATTTCGTCGATCCGGAAGGAGCTGATTTCCGGTTTCATCGCGCCGGTGTCGAGACGCGAGATGTCGAGAAGCGCGCCGAAAATCTCCTCAACGGCGTCGAGCGAGGCATCGATATTGCTGACCAGTCGCGCGTCCTCGCCGTGACCCTGACGTTCCACCAGCGAGGTCACATAAAGCCGCGCGGCATTGAGCGGCTGCAGAATGTCGTGACTGGCCGCAGCGAGGAATCGCGTCTTCGAGATGTTGGCCTCTTCGGCGTCGGCCTTGGCGCGCGCGAGTTCCTCATTCAGCAGGGTCAGTTCGGTGGTGCGCTCCCGCACCCTTTGCTCCAGCGCCTCGGCGGCCTCGAAGCTCGGCGTCACATCGGTGAACGTCGTGACGATGCCGCCGCCCGGCATCTGGTTGGAGCGCACTTCGAGCACAAGGCCGCGCGCCACGAACCGTTCGATGAATGGTTCGGACGCCGAGGAATAGCGCTGCATGCGGCCTGCAACGAGTTCGTCGATATCGCCAGAGCCGTAGATGCCGCGTTCGGCATGGAGCCGCAGAATCTCGTCGAGCCGTGTCCCGATGCCGATCATGTCGCGCGGCAAATCGAGGATTTCACCGAATGTCCGGTTCCAGCAGACGAGCTGCAGGTCCTTGTCGAACACCGCGATGCCTTCGCTCACATGCTCCAGCGCGGTTTGCAGGATCTCGCGATTATAATGAATCGCGGCGTTTGCATCGTCGAGCAGCTTGAGCGCGGCTCTGGTGGACACCGTGCGTTTGCGCAGAAGCAACGACAGCACGAGACGAGAGGACGCGGCGCCGATCGCCGATGCCAGAAGGTGCTCTGCGTGTTGCAGCAACTGGAAATCGGCGGAGCTGCCGGGCGACAGATCGATGCGCTTGGCTGCCGCAAAGCTTTCGAACGAGGATCGCGTGCGTTCCTGGCCGATATAGCGGGCTACGGCCGTCGTCAGTTCGTCGACGGTGACCGCGGAGCGCCACAGCCGGAAGCTCGGCGCGGGAGCGGCGTCCGGCACGAACACGTCGGCCTGCACACGTTCGATCGCTTCGGGTGCACGGCTCAAGGAGAAGCCGATATAGGCCATGATGTTCAGCGCGAGGCTCCAGAACACGCCATGTGCGAGTTGTGGCAGGTCGAGACCGAACAATGCGGTCGGACGCAGGAACCAGATGCCGAACGGCCCGTCGGCCAGCACCGAGGGATTGACGATCCCGCTGCCGACCGCGCTCGGGATCAGCAGCGTGTAGAACCACGCGATGATACCAACCATCAGCCCGGCGATTGCGCCGCGCGCCGTGCCGTGGCGCCAGAACAGGCCGCCGAAGAAGGCCGGGGCGAGTTGCGCGACGGCGGCGAATGACAACAACCCGATGGCCGCAAGTTGCGCGTCGCCGACCGCGCGGTAATACAGATACGCAAACAGCAGGATCAGGAAGATCGCGAACCTGCGGATGCTCAGGAGCAGCTTGCCGACATCGCGCTGACCGGTGACGAGTTCGGACCGCCGCTTCAGGAAGAACGGCACCACAAGATCGTTCGATACCATGATGGCGAGCGCCACCGATTCCACGATGACCATGGCGGTGGCGGCCGACAATCCGCCGATGAACGCCGCGATCGTGAAGAACGAGGCCTGCGCCGATAACGGCAGCGCCAGCACGAACATGTCGCTGTCGACCTTGCCGGGCGGAAAGGTCAGAAGGCCGGCCAGCGCGATCGGCACCACGAACAGGTTGATCAGCACGAGATAGAGCGGAAACAGCCAGCGCGCGCGCTTGATCTCGGCTTCGGAATGGTTCTCGACGACCGTCACATGGAATTGCCGCGGCAGCAGGATGATCGCCACCGTGGACAGCAGCGTCATCGCGATCACGGTGGAGAAATCGGGCGCGGATGTCAGCACCTTGGCGGTGTCGGGCCGGCTCAGGGCCCGTGAGAACAGGTCAGTCGGCCCACCGAACATCGCGTAGGTGACAAACAGTCCGACGGCGAGGAAGGCCGCGAGCTTGACGATCGATTCCGTTGCGATCGCAAGCATGAGGCCGTCCTGGTGCTCGGTCGCATCGATATGCCGCGTGCCGAACAGGATGGCGAAAGCAGCCATCGCCAAGGCGACCAGCAGCGCGGTGTCGCCGAGCGCGTTCGGAGTGAAATGCGGCGCGACATGCATCAGGACGGTGGCGAACATCGCCGACACCGCCTTGAGCTGCAGCGCGATGTAGGGGATGGTGCCGACGATCGCGATCAGCGCCACCAGCGCCGCCACCGACTGACGCTTGCCGTAGCGCGCTGCGATGAAGTCGGCGATCGAGGTGATGTTCTGACCCTTCGCCAGACGCACGATCCGCAACACCAGCGGCGTGCACAGTCCGATCATCAGGATCGGCCCGACATAAATGGTCAGGAAGTCGAAGCCGGACTTCGAGGCGAGGCCGACCGAGCCGAAAAACGTCCAGGACGTGCAGTAGATCGCGAGGCAGAGCGGGTAGATCAGAAGCCGCGAGCGGTCGGAGCGGGCAATCGTCCGCAACCGGTCGCCGTAACTCGCGACCACGAACAACAAGCCGATATAGCCGAGCGCAATCGCGATAACGACCCAGCCTTGCAGCATCATGGCTTTCGCCCTTTCACGGGCCGCAGTCTCCCGGCCGACAAAACATCACAAATTGCGGTTCATGGCTACCGCGGGCCGCAATACCGGCTTTTCCGGACCCCTCGGATCGGCCTATCGTGACCGCCGGTACCGGGCAGGAGGCAAGCATGAAAAAGATGCTCAACGAGTTCCGTGAGTTTGCGGTCAAGGGCAATGTGGTCGACCTCGCCATCGGCGTCATCATCGGCGCGGCCTTCGGCCGGAT
>NZ_DATMRX010000204.1:0-35446 GCF_035565855.1 Pseudorhodoplanes sp. | reverse complement strand
CAGAAGGTCGATCTTGGTCGAAACCTTGGCGCCGCCGACGATCGCGATCACCGGCTTTGCGGGGGCCACCAGCGCTTTCGAAAGCGCCTCGAGTTCGGCCTGCATGGTGCGGCCGGCATAGGCGGGCAGCTTGTGGCCAAGGCCTTCGGTCGAGGCATGGGCCCGGTGCGCCGCCGAGAAGGCATCGTTGACGTAGATGTCGCCGAGATCGGCCAGCTTCTGAACGAAGGCGTGGTCGTTCTTCTCCTCTTCCTTGTGGAAGCGGGTGTTTTCGAGAATGAGAATGTCCCCCGGCTTCATCGCGTCGATCGCGGTCTTGGCATCCGGACCGATGCAATCGTCGGCGAATTCCACCGGCTTCTTCAGGATCTGCGCGAGCGCCGCCGCGACCGGGCGAAGCGAATCCTTCTCGTCACGGCCTTTGGGCCTTCCGAAATGCGCAAGGATGATGACCTTGCCGCCCTTGCCGGCAATCTCGTTGATGGTCGGCACGACGCGCTCGATGCGGGTCGCGTCCGTCACCTTGCCGTTCTCCATCGGAACGTTGAGGTCGACGCGGAGCAATACGCGCTTGTTGTTGAGGTCGGCGTGATCGAGGGTGCGGAAGGAACTCATTGCGTTCGGTCTCGTGTCCCGGGCGCAGCGCAGCGTGAAACGGTGCGCTGCAGAACCGGGACCTAAAAAGAATGGGTCCCGGCTCTGCGATGCACCGCGCTGCGCTGCATCGCGGCCGGGACGCGAGATATCAGATCAGTTTCCCCATCGCGACGGCGGTGTCGGCCATGCGGTTGGAGAAGCCCCATTCGTTGTCATACCAGGACATGACGCGCACCAGCGTGCCGTCCATCACCTTGGTCTGGTCCATATGGAAGACCGACGAATGCGGATCGTGGTTGAAGTCCACCGACACATTCGGATCGTTGGTGTAGCCGAGAATGCCCTTGAGCTGCTGCTCGGCGGCGCGCTTGACGGCGGCGTTCACCTCGTCCTTCGAGGTCGGCTTCTTCGCCACGAACTTGAAGTCCACGACCGACACATTCGGCGTCGGCACGCGGATCGCAACGCCATCGAGCTTGCCGTTGAGCTCCGGCAGCACGAGGCCCACGGCCTTGGCCGCGCCGGTCGAGGTCGGGATCATCGACAGCGCCGCGGCGCGCGCGCGATAGAGGTCCTTGTGCATGGTGTCGAGCGTCGGCTGATCCCCGGTATAGGCGTGGATCGTGGTCATGAAGCCCTTCTCGATGCCGATCGCATCGTTGAGCACCTTCGCGACCGGCGCCAGACAATTGGTGGTGCAGGACGCGTTCGAGACCACCTTGTGGTCCTTGGTCAGCTTGTCGTGGTTGACGCCATAGACCACGGTGAGGTCGGCGCCGTCGGCGGGCGCGGAGACCAGCACGCGCTTTGCGCCGGCGGTGAGATGCGCGGACGCCTTGTCCTTCGACGTGAAGATGCCGGTGCATTCCAGCGCGATGTCGACGCCGAGATCCTTCCAGGGCAGGGTGGACGGATCCTTGATCGCGGTCACCTTGATCGCGCCATTGCCGATCGAGATGGTGTCGCCCTTGACGGTGACTTCGCCGGGAAAGCGGCCATGCACCGAGTCATAGCGAAGAAGGTGCGCGTTGGTCTCGACCGGGCCGAGATCGTTGATCCCCACCACCTCGATGTCCTTGCGGCCGGATTCAGCGATCGCCCGCAGCACATTGCGGCCGATGCGGCCAAACCCGTTGATGGCGACCCGTACCGTCATGGTTTTCCAAGCTCCCGGCTAATCGATTGGGGCGCGGGGCCGGGCTGACCGCCGGCCGTGCGCATGCGGGCACTCCTATAGCGGGATTCCGCACCAACTCAACTCACGGGCCGGCATGCCAGTGCCGCAACAGGGCAAAAACCGTTGGCAGGGTTTACCGCGGGCGGAATTTCGCCAGCGCCGCGGCGGCGACCGCCTCCGGCGTGATGCCGAAATGCCGGTACAGGTCCTTGTAGGGCGCGCTCGCCCCGAACGATGACATGCCCACGAAAACGCCATCGGAGCCGATAATCGCGTCCCAGCCCTGTCGAATACCGGCCTCGACCGCGACATTGACCTCGGCGCCGCCCAGGATGGCGTGGCGCTGCTCCGGCGGCAGCGACAAGAACAGCTCGAAACAGGGCACCGAGACCACACGCGCCGGTTTTCCCTGCCGATTCAGCAACTGCGCCGCTTCGACCGCGATGGCGACTTCGGAGCCGGAGGCGAAGATCGATACATCCACGTTGTCGCCTTCCACCGGCATGATCTCGTAGGCGCCGGCCGCGCAGCGGTTTTCGGCGTCGTAGCCGGTGCGAAGCTGCGGCAGGTTCTGGCGCGTCAGAGCGAGCACGCTCGGACGGTCCTTCGCGCGCAAGGCGAGCTCCCAGCACTCGACGGCTTCGACCGCATCGCAGGGCCGGAACACGTTGAGGTTCGGGATCGCCCGCAGCGCGGCGAGATGCTCGACCGGCTGATGGGTCGGCCCGTCCTCGCCGAGGCCGATGGAATCATGGGTCATGACGTGGATGACGCGCTCGCCCATCAGCGCGGCAAGACGGATGGCAGGGCGGCAATAATCCGAGAACACCAGGAAGGTGCCGGAATAGGGGATGATGCCGCCATGCAGCGTCATGCCGTTCATCGCGGCGGCCATGCCGTGTTCGCGGATCCCGTAATGAATGAAGCGCCCGCCATAATCCGAGGCGCTCATCGCCTTCATGGTCTTGGTGCGGGTGTTGTTCGAGCCGGTCAGATCGGCTGAGCCGCCGACCATCTCCGGCACCGCGGGCACGAGACTCTCCAGCGCGAATTCCGATGAGGATCGCGTGGCGATTTCCTTCGGGGTCTTGGCCAGCGTTTCCTTGACGCTTTTCACCGCTTCCGCGAGCGCGGGCGGCAACGCGCCGCTCATGCGCCGCTGAAACTCGGCTCTCACGTCGGCTGCGAGGCTGCCGAGCTTCTTGTCCCACGCCTGACGCGCCTCTTTCGACCGCTGACCTGCGGCGCGCCACGCCTTGAGGATGTCGTCCGGCACGACAAAGGCGTCATGCGACCAGCCGAGCTTTTCCCGCGCGCCCTTGATTTCGTCGGCGCCGAGCGGCGAGCCGTGCGACTTCTCGCTACCCGCCTTGTTCGGCGCGCCGTAGCCGATGGTGGTCTTGCACGCGATCAGCGTCGGACGATCCGCGCCCTGCGCCTTCTTGAGCGCTGCGGCGATCGCGACGGGATCATGGCCATCGATGCGCTCCGCGATCCAGCCGGCGGATTCGAAGCGCTTCACCTGATCGACGGAGTCCGAGAGCGATATCTTACCGTCGATGGTAATGCCGTTGTCGTCGAACAGCACGATCAGCCGGTTGAGCTTCAGGTGACCCGCGAGCGCAATCGCTTCCTGGCTGATGCCTTCCATCAAATCGCCGTCGGAGGCCAATACATAGGTCCGATGATCGACGATGTCGCCGAATTCCGCATTGAGGTGCCGTTCCGCAATCGCCATGCCGACGGCGTTGGCGATGCCCTGGCCGAGCGGGCCGGTGGTGGTTTCCACGCCGGGCGTGATGAAGTTTTCCGGATGGCCCGGCGTCCTGGAATGCAGTTTGCGGAAGTTCTTGATCTCCTCGATCGTCATCGACTCGTAGCCGGTGAGATAGAGGAGCGCGTAAATCAGCATCGAGCCGTGTCCGGCCGACAGCACGAAACGGTCGCGGTCGGGCCATTTCGGATCGGACGGATCGAATTTCAGGACCTGCGTGAACAGCACGGTCGCAATGTCGGCCGCCCCCATCGGCAGCCCGGGATGGCCCGATTTGGCCTGCTCGACAGCGTCCATTGCCAACGCGCGGATCGCGTTGGCCATGCGGTCGTGATGTTCGCGCGACATGGGAGAATCCGAAAAGCGTCAAAGATGGGGCCTCCTATCACGCGAGGTCCGGCGAGTCCCAGCGTCCGCGTGCAAAGAAAGGCACAATTGCGTGGAACCGAGAGGATCATGGGGATGATGGAGTGGAAACATTGACGGCGTTGAAGCATGAATTTAGGCTCCGTACCCTAACGCCTTGCGAAGCAATGATTTTTGTCGTCGTGAGTTCCGCGTAAATGACCGATCCGAGCGCGATCGAGGCCGCCGTCCAAAGACTCGCTCAGGCGCTGGATGCATTGCAGGCGGCCGTCGTCCGCAAACGTGAGTCCGAGACCGGCGGCGATGGTGTCGCGATGCAGCTCCATGCGCTCGGTGCCGACCGCGCCCGTCTCGCGGGGGAGCTGGACGCCGCGGCGGCGCATGCCCGCAAACTCGAAGACACCAATCGCGAAGTGGCGCGCCGCATCGATATCGCGATGGGAACGATCCAGAAGCTGCTCGACGAGCATGACCGGTAAGACGCGTCCTTCGCGGATGTGCCAGGGGACAATGATATGGCCCAGGTGAATGTCACGATTAATGGCCGGCAATACCGGATGGGATGCGAGGACGGGCAGGAGGATCACGTCACGCAGCTGGCGCAGGAAATCGATAGCCGGATCGAACAATTGCGCGGTGCGCATGGCGAGATCGGCGATCAGCGCCTGACGGTCATGGCCGCGCTGACGGTCGCCGACGAGCTCACCGAATCAACGCGCCGGATCCGCCGGCTGGAGGAGGAAATCGCCGCTTTGCAGGATGCGCGTGTGGTGGCGGCCGAGCGCGCGCAGCAGACGCAGGCGGCGGTCGTGAGCGCTCTGAATGCCGCCGTCGAACGGATCGAGGAGCTGACGCAGCAGATCAACCAGTCGATTCAGGCCGGTCCCGGCGTTGCCATCGGCTAAGTTTTAAGAAGACGCTCACGCGCGGCTGGCGGCGAAGCACGTCGCGCACTACATTGGCGTGGCGGGGCTGTGTGGTGCGACTGGAAACATCATACTCCCGGGGCCTTACGATCCTGAAGGGAGCTGTCCCTGGCCGGGTCCGTGGATCCGGACATATGGCGCCCACCTACTTCTGTAGGTTCCCGGGGTCGAAAATTCCGACGGCCATCGCGGCTCCGCACTCCTTCACCGATGCAGCGCGTTGCCTTCCCCGCAGCAGATCGCATGCGGTGCAAGCGCAATGAATGCTCGGTCCGAATGCGCCCGCGTCTCCGGCTGGCTTCGGCCTTGCCTCTCATCCCGGAGTGACGAATGAGCCCTGCGAACCAGCCGAACGCGGACAAGGCCGCTCTTCGGGCGGCCGCTCTCGCACGACGCGACGCTTTGTCGGCGGCGGAGCGTGTTGCCGCGGTCGAGACCGTGACCCGCAGGCCGTTTCCGGTCGCCTTTGAACAAGGCGCGATCGTTTCGGGCTATTCGCCGATGCGCAGCGAATTCAATCCGGTCCCGCTGATGCGCAAGCTCGCCGATGCCGGGGCGCGGCTCGCATTGCCGGTGACGCCGAAGCGCGGCAATCCGCTGATCATGCGCGCGTGGGCCTTCGGCGACGAACTCGCCTCCGGCGTCTGGGGCATTCGCGAGCCCAGGCCCGAAGCCCCGGAAGTGTTTCCCGACATCATGCTGGTGCCGCTGGCATGTTTTGACCGCAAGGGTCACCGCATCGGTTATGGCGCGGGCTATTACGACATGACGATCGCCCGCATCCGCGCGATGAAGCCGGTGACTGCGATCGGATTGGCATTTTCCGTTCAGGAAATCGAAAGGGTACCGGCCACCCCGTTCGACCAGGCGCTCGACCTTGTGCTAACGGAAGCGGAGACCATCGATATGCGTCAGGGAGCTGCGGTTGCGGATTCTGTTCATCGGTGACGTGGTAGGGCGCTCCGGACGCGCTATCGTCCATCAGCGTCTGCCGGAGATGATTTCAGACTGGAAAGTCGACTTCGTCGTCCTGAATGGTGAGAATGCCGCCGGCGGCTTCGGCATCACCGAAAACATCTTCCGCGAATTCGTCGACGCCGGTGCGGACATCGTGACGCTCGGCAACCATGCCTGGGACCAGCGCGAGGCTCTCGTCTTCATCGAGCGCAGTCCACGCCTGATCCGCCCGCTGAATTTCCCCAAGGGGACGCCCGGCCGCGGCGCCACGGTGATCGAAGCGCGAAACGGCGCGCGCGTCCTCGTGATCAACGCCATGGCCCGCATCTTCATGGACCCGCTGGACGATCCGTTCACCGCGATCGACCGCGAACTCGAGATCTGCGCGCTCGGTACCGACGCCGACGCGATCATTGTGGATTTTCATGGCGAGGCGACCAGCGAGAAGCAGGCCATGGGGCATCATCTCGATGGCCGGGTCACGGCGGTCATCGGCACCCATACCCATGTGCCGACCGCCGACCACCAGGTGCTTCCGGGAGGCACCGCCTTCCAGTCCGATGCCGGGATGACCGGCGACTACGATTCCGTGATCGGGATGGTGAAGGACGAACCTCTCTCCCGCTTCCTGCGACGAATTCCTGCGACCAAGTTCGAGGCCGCAACGGGTCCAGCGACCCTGTGCGGCCTGGCGATCGAGACCGACGACGCTTCCGGACTGGCCACGCGGGTGGCTCCTGTCCGACTTGGCGCGCGCCTGGAGGAAGCCGTGCCGCGCTTCTGGCTTCAGGCGTAAGCCGACCCCCGGGTCAGGGTCGAAATGCGGCGCGAGGGGCGCGCCGTCATGCGCATCATTGGCCTTCCTTCGAGCCGGACCTTCACCGGCGCAGTTTTGTCCGGATGCCTCCTGGCGCTGACCGCCATCGCTCCGGTGCGGGCGCAGGGCGCCGCTGACGAATTCGTGACCGAGCGGACCTTCTTTCGCACCAGCGTGAACGGCAAGGCCGTGCGGCTCGAAGGTCTCATTATCAAGCGCGCCGACCTTACCGGGAAACTGCCCGTCGCGCTGATCACCCATGGCAAGTCGCCCAATCTCGCCGACATGCTGGCGCTGCGGGCGAGCGACTATGGGCCCTATGCGCGCGATCTCGCGCGGCGCGGCTATCTGTCGGTTGTGGTGCTGCGTCGGGGCTTCGGCCAGTCCGACGGTCCGATGCCGGTCCCCGTGACCTGCAGCACCGACACCTTCGCCAATTTCTTCAGCGCCGATGCGGATGACCTTCAGGGTGCGCTCGATGCCGCCTCAAGGCGTCCGGACGCTGATCCGAACCGCGCCATCGCCATCGGCGTGTCGGCCGGCGGCGCCGCGGTGATGGCGCTGGCCTCGCGCAATCCGAAGAACCTGAAAGGCGTCATCAACGTGTCGGGCGGCCTGCAGACTCCGGATTGCCCCAAGGACGATGTGCTGGTGAATGCCTTCAAATCCTACGGCGCAACGAGCCGCGTTCCGACCATCTGGGTCTATGCGAACAACGACAGCCTGTTTGGTCCGAAACTCGTCGAGCGCATGCAATCGGCTTATCTCGACGGCGGCGGCGACGTGAAGCTCGTCATGTTCGACAAGTTCGGCAATGATGGCCACTTCCTGTTCAGCGATGCCGGCGGCCGCGTGAAATGGCTGATGGAGATGGACTCGTTCCTGAGCTTCCACGATCTCCCGGCGACCGATCGCACGATTGGCAATGAGATCATGAAGCGCCTGCAGCTCAACGAACGCAACCGCAGCTTCGTCGATCAATATCTCGCCGCTCCGACCTACAAGGTGATGGTGGCGACTCCGGACGGTCAGAACTTCATGACCCAGTTCGGCGCGCTCAAGCTGGAATATGCCCGGGATGCCGCGCTGAAGAATTGCCAGGAGCGTCACAAGACTGCCGAGCCCTGCAAGGTCATCATGGAGAATGACACCTGGGTTGGTCCGACGGCGCCGGAGCGGGTTGCGGCCCGCCCCGCCGAGCAGACCATCCGGTGAGCACGCTCTCTCCCGCGCGCATACGAAAGCGGCTAATCTCGTAACTGTAGAACCAACCCATGCGCGCGGATGACCCAGTTGGAATGCCAGAGCCTCGCCGGCACAAGCTGCGGCGGCTGATGGCGATGGCGTTTGCCGCGCTGTCGCTGGCCGCGATGTCCGTTTCGGCCGTGGCGCAAAAAGCCGCCGACGAATTCATCGTCGAGCGGACATTCTTCCGCACCACGATCGAAGATCGCACGGTGCGGCTCGAAGGCCTTGTCGTGAAGCGGGCCGATCTTTCCGGAAAGCTGCCGATCGCGCTCATCACCCACGGCAAGTCATCGCATCTGTCGGACATGCTGGAGAGCAAGGCGCTGGATTATGCGGGGCCCGCACGGGATCTCGCGCGGCGCGGCTGGCTCGCGGTGGTGGTGATGCGGCGCGGCTTCGGCCAATCCGACGGTCCGATGGCGGCATCGCTCACTTGCGCCACCACAAGCTTCGGGCCGCGCTTTACGGCCGACGCGGACGACCTGCAGGGCGCGATGGAGGCCGCATCGAAGCGGCCGGATGCCGATCCGAGCCGTGTGATCGCCATCGGCGTATCGGCAGGGGGCGCGGCTGTCGTCGCGCTTGGCGCGCGCAATCTGCCGAACCTGCGCGGCATCGTCAGCATTTCCGGCGGATTGCGCATGCCGGATTGTCCCAAGGAAGATGTGCTCGTGAATGCCTACAAGGATTTCGGCGCAGCGAGCCGCGTTCCCAATCTCTGGATCTATGCCCGCAATGACAGCTTCTTCGGCCCGGACCTTGTCGAACGCATGCAGTCATCGTTCCTGGATGGCGGCGGCGATGTGAAGCTCGTGATGTATGACAAGTTCGGCAGTGATGGGCACAGCCTGTTCACCGCTGCGGCCGGCAAGCTGCAATGGCTGATGGAGATGGACGCCTTTCTGCGGTTTCACGGGCTGCCGGCGGCGCACCGCGACAATGTCGCCGAGCTGATGAAATTGCTGAGGCTCGAAAGCCGTCAGCGCGGTTTCCTCGACCGTTATCTCGCGGCGCCCACCTTCAAGGTCATGGTGCGATCGCCGGACGCCAGGCATCACTTCACCCAGTTCGGCGCGCCGAGCCTGGAACGCGCACGCAATGCCGCGCTCAAGACCTGCCAGGAGCGCTACAAGTCCGTCGAGCCGTGCCGGGTGGTGATGGAGAACGACACATGGCTTGGCGGCGAAGCGGATGGGCGGGACCGGCCCTAGGCGTCATCTGCCCGCACTGAAATTGATCATTCGCATCATCAAAATGCGATTCTTCACACAAGCGACGTGCTTTATGTTCGCGCTTGCGTACACGCAGCAACGAGGGTGCAGTCATGCCATCGCACGTCATCACACGACGGTCCGCCATCGCCGGCTTGTCCGCGCTCTCCGCAAGCGTGCTCACGTCGGCGCGTGCGATTGCAAGGGCGCCGCAGATCAATACGCAGGCGCCGGCTTTCTATCGCTTCAAGCTCGGCGCGTTTGAACTCACGATTGTGTCCGACGGACCGCTCGGTCTCGGTGCGCCAAGCGACGGCATTTTCACCGGCGTCTCGGCCGCAGATTTCACGTCGATTCTGAATGACAATTACCTGCCGAGCGCTTCAGTGGAAATGGATCAGAACATGCTGGTCGTGAATACCGGCGACCGTCTGGTCCTGATCGATACCGGCGACGGCGGGTCGAAGATGTTCGGTCCGAAAAGCGGTCGGCTTCTCAGTAACCTCAAGGCTGCCGGGATCGATCCCAAAGACATCGACGTGGTTGCGCTGACGCACGCGCATCCCGATCATTGCTGGGGGCTGATCGCTGCCGACGGCACGCCGAACTATCCGAACGCACAGATCGTGCTCACTCAGGCCGATTTCGACTTCTGGACCGACGAAGCCAAGGCCGCGACGGGTGACATGATGAAGGCGATGATCGGCGGCACCCGCCGGAACCTTGTTCCGGTCCGCGAGCGCATCACATTCATCGCCGACGGACAGGAGGTGGTGCCGGGAATCCGGGCGATGGCGGCGCCGGGGCATACCGTCGGGCACACCGCATTCGTGATCGCATCCGGCGGCAAGACGCTGGTCAATACCGGCGACGTCGCCCACCACCACATCGTATCGACGCAGCGGCCACGCGCCGCCTTTAGCTACGACACCGATCCGGCGCAGGGCGTCGCGACGCGGCTCAAGGTGTTCGACATGCTCTCGGCGGACCGCATCCCAATGGTCTCCTACCACTTTCCATGGCCCGGACTTGGCTTCGTGGCGAAGCAGGGGGATGCCTACCGCTACTTCCCCGCGCCGTTGCAGACGGTGCTCTGACCGGGCGCGCCGGGCCTCCTGGCCCGGCGGAACCGTTGCCGATTCGCGAAAAGACGGTTTGCCGGCCTTCTCGGGTGCGGCATGGGCCCCTCTTGCCGGGATCGATACGGAGACTTGTGATCGGTTCGGCCGCCGTCCTATAACCCCCGCCGCTCCACGATTTTCGCGGCTCAAGGGTCATGGCAGGTCATTCCC
This sequence comes from Pseudorhodoplanes sp., assembly GCF_035565855.1. Taxonomy (GTDB): domain Bacteria; phylum Pseudomonadota; class Alphaproteobacteria; order Rhizobiales; family Xanthobacteraceae; genus Pseudorhodoplanes. The sequence goes on along the minus strand of NZ_DATMRX010000204.1, from coordinate 25,081 downwards.
AATTCAAGAACATCATGCACCGCAAGGGGCGGCAGGATAAGGCCCGCTCCAAGATCTTCTCAAAGCTGGCGCGCGAAATCACCGTCGCCGCCAAATTGGGATTGCCGGACCCGAACTTTAATCCGCGCTTGCGCGCGGCGATTCTCGCGGCGCGTGCCGAGAATATGCCCAAAGACAATATCGAGCGCGCCATCAAGAAGAGCCAGGGCGGCGATTCGGAGAATTACGACGAGGTGCGTTACGAGGGCTACGGGCCCGGTGGCGTTGCCGTCATCGTCGAGGTGCTGACCGACAACAGGAACCGCACCGCAGGCGATGTCCGTGCTGCCTTTACCAAGAACGGCGGCAACATGGCGGAAACCGGCGCGGTCTCCTTCATGTTCGACCGTGTCGGCATCGTCGAGTTCGACGCCAAGGTGGCAAGCGCGGACGACATGCTCGAGGCCGCCATCGAAGCCGGTGCCGAGGACGTGGTGTCGAGCGAAAACGGCCACGAAATCTACACGGCTCAGGACTCGCTTGCCGAGGTGTCGAAGGCGCTCGAAGCGAAATTCGGCGAACCGCGGAAATCGGCGCTGATCTGGAAGCCGCAGAATACGCTCGCGGTGAACGACGAGCAGGGCGAGAAGCTGCTGCGCATGATCGAGGCCCTGGAAGAGAGCGACGACGTGCAGAATGTCTACGCCAATTTCGAGGTGTCCGATCAACTCATGTCGAAGATGAGCGCGTGAGCGACGCCCGGTCCTCCTGCCATCGAGAAAGATCCATCTGCCGGTCAAGGCTGCTGCCGGACCGGTGGCGCGTCGGAACACCCGTCGCGCACGAAGTGGAATGTGACGATGCCCCTTGAACCGCCCGCCCGGCCCATACCGCGCCGGCCCTGGTCGGATTTCGGCGCCGTCTATGCCGGCAATGCCTTCGTGGCGTTTCTGTTCTCGGCCTCCGGGCCGGTCGCCATCATTCTGTCCGTCGGTGCGCGGGGCGGGCTTTCGGAATCCGATCTGGCGTCCTGGATTTTCGGCGTCTTCTTCATCAATGGGCTGATCACGATCGCCTATTCGATCCTCTACCGCGAGCCGCTCGCCTTCTTCTGGACCATTCCCGGCACCGTGCTGGTCGGGCCGGCGCTCACCCATCTCAGTTTCCCCGAGGTGATCGGCGCGTTTCTCGCCACCGGCCTGTTGATGCTGCTGCTCGGACTGACCGGTCTCGTTCGCCGCGTGATGGACGCGATTCCGATGCCCATCGTCATGGCGATGGTCGCGGGCGTCTTCCTGCGCTTCGGGATCGATCTCGTGCACGCCTTTCGCGACGGCTTCTGGATCGCGCTGTCGATGGCGGTGCCGTTCTTCGCGCTGACGGCAATGCCGCGCCTCGCACGCGCCGCGCCTCCGCTGATCGTCGCGCTGATTGCCGGCGCCATCACGATCTGGCTGCAGGGCAGCTTCAACCCGCCCGCCGGCACGTTGTTCGAATTTGCCAGGCCCAATCTCCACGCACCGCAATTCTCATGGCAGGCGATGGTCGAACTGGTGGTGCCGCTCGCGATCACGGTGCTGGTCGTTCAGAACGGGCAGGGCATCGCCATCCTCACGGCCAGCGGCCACAAGCCGCCGGTCAATGCCATCACCTTCGCCTGCGGGGTCGGATCGATCATCACCGCCTGTTTCGGCTGCGTCTCCACCTGCCTGACGGGACCCTCGAACGCGATCCTTGCAAGTTCGGGTGAGAAGCCTCGCCAATATACCGCGGCGATCTTTCTCGGCATCCTGGCGCTCGGCTTCGGCTTAACCGCGCCATTCTTCACGCGGCTTCTGCTGGCCACGCCGCCGGCCTTCATCGCGGCGCTCGCGGGCCTTGCCATGCTGCGCGTGCTGCAAACCTCATTTCAGATTTCGTTCCGCGACAAGTTCACCTTCGGTGCGCTGATCTGCTTCATCGTGACGGTCGCCGATGTGCCGATCTTCCGAATCGGCGCGCCGTTCTGGGGCCTCGTCTTCGGGATCGCGGCCTCGCATCTCCTCGAACGCGACGACTTCAAGCGCGAGAAGCCCGCCGTCTAGCTGGCGCCGTCAGCGGAACAATTCGTCGAACAGCGGCACGCTGACGATCGCCGACAGCGCGATGATGGCGTAGGCGACGCGCCGGTACGCGACATCCGACGCGCCCCGGAACATCCGGGCGCCGATCGCCATCGCAAGGATGAAGACCGGCCCGAGCAAGATCGAGAGGATGAGCACATCCGCGGTGAACAGGCCGCGGACGTAATAGATCGCCGCCGATACGATCGCGAGGACGGCGAAATACACCATCAGGTTCGCCCGGATCACCTGCGCGCTGTTCGGTCCACCGAGCCAGTAGATGATCGCGGCGGGACCGGCGATCTGCGCGGCGCCCGCGCCGACACCGGCGACGAGCCCGACGCCGATCGAAGCCGGCAGCGTTGGCGGCGAGCGGTAACGCCAGCCCGAAGCGAGCACCAGCAGCAACGTCCCCACCAGAATCGCGATGAACCAGCGCAGGATCGTCGGGTCGAGATATTCCAGCGCCGCGACGCCGAGCGGAATGGTGCAGACCGCGGCGATGGATACCGGCGCGACCTCGCGCCAGTTGCAGTAGCGCGTCTGCGCCACGGTGTAGGGCGCGCTCGCGGTGAAATCGACGATCAGCAGCGTGAGCGCTGCAATCCGCGGCTCGTAGATCGCGGCGATCAGCGGCACATAGATCAGGGCAGATCCAAAGCCGGAAAAGCCGCGGACCAATCCTGAGATGATCGCAACGGCAATCGCGGCGAGGAACCGCGGCTCGGCGATCAGGCTCGCCGCTGATGCATAGAAATCGGTCACGGATGGTCCCGGCTGGCGCCAGATCCATAGCAGGCCCGGCCGCTGCGGGGGATGCGTGTCGGCGCGGGCCATCCATGCATCCGTGCTATCAGGGACGCGGCATGCAGCGACCGATTCGCATTCTCGGCATCGATCCGGGCCTCCGCCGCACCGGCTGGGGCGTGATTTCGTGCGAGGGCAACCGGCTGGTTTTCGTCGCCTGCGGCTCCGTCGAGACAAGGGAGCGCGAGACGCTCGCCGCGCGTCTGGTCGCGATCCACGACGGGCTGGTGCAGGTGGTCGAGCGCTTCGCGCCGGACGAGGCGGCGGTGGAACAGACCTTCGTCAACCGGGACGGCGCGTCGACGCTGAAGCTCGGCCAGGCGCGCGGTATCGCCATGCTGATCCCGGCGCGAGCGGGGCTGTCGGTTGCCGAATATGCGCCGAACCTCGTCAAGAAAACCGTCGTCGGCGCCGGTCATGCTGAAAAGACGCAAATCCGCATGATGATTGGCGTGCTCTTGCCGAAGGCCGATCCGCGCAGCGACGACGCCGCCGATGCGCTGGCGATCGCGGTGACCCATGCGCATCACCGGCAGAGCGCAGCGCTGAAGATCGCCGCCGGCTGACGTAAGCCGCGCGTCGCAGCTATGCGGTGACCCTCCGCAGGAAGGCGCAAACCTCATCGACGCGCGGGCCCATGGCCGGTATCCAGCCCATCAGGTTCACCGCGGCGTGGATGGTGCCGAGCCAAAGCCGGAATTCGAACGGCGCCCCGGCCGCTTTCAGCTTTTCGGACAGCATCTCGGAGTCGTTGCGCAGCGGATCGAATTCGCTCGCCGTGACGAACAGCGGCGGCAGCCCGCGAAGGTCGGCATTGAGCGGCGCGGCCAGCGGATTCTTCCGGTCGCCCGGTTTCGACAGATAATGATTCCAGTACCAGGCCATCTCCGGTTTCGAGATCAGATAGGGTCCGCCGCCGTAGGCGTTCTCTGATACGGTGTCGAGATCCGGCGCATAGCAGCCATAGATCAGCGCCGCGCCGCGCACGACAGATGCGCCGGCGTCGCGCAGCGCGATGACCGATGCGAGCGTGAGATTGGCGCCGGCGGAATCTCCCGCCACCGCAATCCGCATCGGATCGATGCCCCATTCTCCGCCACGCGTGGCAACCCAGCGGATCGCGGCGATGCAATCGTCGAGCGGAACCGGAAAGGGATGTTCCGGCGCGAGCGCGTAATCCACGCTTACGACGCGCAGACCGGAACGCTTGGCAAGCTGCCGGGCGACGCCGTCATAGACGTCGATGTCGCAGGTCACGAAGCCCCCGCCATGCAGAAACACGATGGCGGCTCCCGGTCCCGAAGCACCCGGATCGTAGAGGCGAATGCGGATATTGCCGCTCGCCGCCGCAATGCGGCGTTCCTCGATATGCGGGATCGCGGGCGCTCCGGCCGAGACATAAAATGGCAGGAAACGGTTGATCAGCTCGCGGGCGCCCGCCGGGCTGCGCGTGAAGATCGGCGCCTCGCCGCCCGCCGTCGTGTAGATGCGGTTGAGAATGGCGGCGGTATCCGGATCGAGTTTCGACCAGGGTTCTTTGAAAAGCGCTGCAAAATCGGTCATGAAACCGGTCCTGAGGGGTGACGGAAATCCATGCTTTAATGGAGGAGCACGATTCGCACCCAGCCCGGCAATGATTGGCAAGCTCAAAGGCGTTATCGATTCCTACGGTGAAGATTACGTGATCGTCGACGTCCATGGCGTCGGCTATCAGGTGCATTGTTCCGTCCGCACCCTGCAATCGCTGCCGGCGCAGGGCGAGGCGGCGACGCTGGCGATCGAGACCCATGTTCGCGAGGACATGATCCGGCTGTTCGGCTTTGCGAGCGATCTGGAGCGGGAATGGTTCCGGCTCCTGCAGACTGTGCAGGGGGTCGGCGCGAAGGTGGCGCTCGCGGTGCTTGGCACGCTCAAGCCGTCCGAGCTGGCGAATGCGATCGCGCTGCGCGACAAGGCGGCGATTGCGCGCACGCCCGGTGTCGGCGCGAAAGTCGCCGAGCGCATCGTCACCGAACTGAAGGACAAGACTCCGGCCTTCAGCGATCTTGATCCCGCGGTGGTGCGGCTTTCGGCGGAGGTGGACGAGAACCGTGCGCCGCAGCCGATGCGCGATGCCATCTCCGCGCTGGTCAATCTGGGCTATGGTCAGCCGCAGGCCGCCGCCGCGATCGCTGCGGCTTCGCGTGAGGCGGGCGAGGGTGCCGATACCGCGAAGCTGATCCGGTTCGGGCTGAAGGAATTGGCGAAATAGGTGCAAGCGTGTCGAGCCTGACCGAGAAAGACAAGGAACTGATCGCCGCGGCGAGCGAGGCCATCAAGACGCGTTATCGCAACGAGTGGCAGGAGGTCGGGGCCGCCATGCGCACGCGTGACGGGCGCATCGTCACCGGGGTGAATATCGACGCCTATCTCGGCCGCATGGCGATCTGCGCCGAAGCGGTCGCGATCGGCCGCTCGATCACCGAAGCCGGCGATCAGGGCATCGAAACAATCGTCGCCGTGCGTCACCCGCGCCCGCATGAGGAAGACCAGACCATCAAGGTGGTGTCGCCCTGCGGCTCCTGCCGCGAACTGATCCACGACTACGATCCGAAGGCGCGGGTCATCGTGCCGAACGGGCCGGAGCCTTCGGTGATGTCGATCTCCGAATTGCTCCCGAACAAATACTGGCGGGGCAAGAAGTGAACGCCTCCCGCCTCGTGTCCGCCGAGCGAAGAGAGGACGATCTCGCCGAAGCCTCGCTGCGGCCGCAGAAGCTGTCCGAATTCATCGGACAGGAAAAGGCCAGAGCCAATCTCGAAGTCTTCATCAAGGCGGCGCGCGCGCGCGGCGAGGCGCTGGACCATGTGTTGTTCGTGGGTCCCCCCGGCCTTGGCAAGACCACGCTGGCGCAGATCGTGGCACGCGAGCTTGGCGTGAATTTCCGCGCGACCTCGGGCCCGGTGATCTCGAAGGCCGGCGATCTCGCGGCGCTTCTCACCAATCTCGAAGAGCGCGACGTTCTCTTCATCGACGAAATTCACCGGCTCAATCCGCAGGTCGAGGAAATCCTCTATCCCGCGATGGAGGATTTCCAGCTCGACCTGATCATCGGCGAGGGACCTGCGGCGCGTTCGGTGAAGATCGAATTGTCGAAATTCACCCTGGTCGGCGCGACGACGCGCGCGGGCCTTCTCACCAACCCGTTGCGCGACCGCTTCGGCATTCCGGTGCGGCTCGATTTCTATACCGAGGCGGAGCTGGAGCAGATCGTGACCCGCGGCGCGCGCGTCCTTGGCGTCGCCATCACCAAGGACGGCGCCAACGAGATCGCACGCCGCGCGCGCGGCACCCCGCGCATCGCCGGACGGCTGCTGCGCCGCCTCCGCGATTTCGCCGACGTGCAGGGCAATGCCGCGATCGATCGCGCCGTCGCCGACAAGGCGCTGGGCGCGCTTGAAGTTGACGGCGCCGGCCTCGATGCGATGGACCGGCGCTATCTCAACACGATCGCGCTCCATTACGGCGGCGGTCCGGTGGGCGTCGAAACCATCGCCGCGGCCTTGTCGGAGCCGCGCGACGCGATCGAGGACATTATCGAGCCGTACCTGATCCAGAAGGGCTTCGTGCAGCGCACGCCGCGCGGCCGCCTTCTGACCGGCCACGCGTTTCGTCACCTCGGCCTCGCCGAACCGTCCCGCGACGCCGCGCAATTCGGATTGTTCGATTCCGAGGATTGAGCCTTAAATCCGCGTCGCGCGACCAATGAGCCCGCTAATGAATGGGTGCGTGCATGTCGGATTTCATCAAGGACGCGGCGAACTGGGCAACGATGCCGATCCCCGGCGCCGAAACGCCGGAAGAGCAGACCAAGCTGTTCGACGCGATGCCGCTCACCGAACTCGCCGACACGTGGCGCGCGTTGCAGCAGGTCGGACTGCGCGACAAGACGGAAGGGACTTGGGCAACCTTCCATTATTTCGATGCCCTGCCGCACCGGCTGCCGGAGCGCGCGCTGAACCTTGCGCTCGAAATTCTTCGTCGTGAGACCGATACCGCCGTCGTCATGGAGCTCGGGGACAAATTCGTGCCCGCGCTGATGATCGCGCACGGCTCCGCCCTGATCGATCGCCTTGAGCGCGAGGCGCCGGACAATCCGCAACTCCGCTGGCTGCTGGGCAGCGTTGTCTGGTGGACCGAGGACCAAGCCCTGGAAGCTCGGCTTGCGTCGATCTCCGACAAGACCGGCTGGTGGGCGGCCCGTGATGCGCAGGAGGAGCGCAATCCGGCGATCGATTTCGAACGCTTGTCGCCGGCCGAGATTGCCCGCGTCTGGATCGCGCAGAACGAATGTCCGAGCAAGGATCGCGATCGCAACTGGTCGACGCTGCGCGATTACGAGGGCGAGCTGCGCGCGAACGATCCCGAGCGGGCGCTCGCGATCATTCTCGAAGTGCTGAAGCTCGAAACCAATCCGAACATGCTCTCCTATCTCGCGGCAGGGCCGCTGGAGGATCTGATCACGCTTGAGACGATCGACATGATCGAAGCCGAGGCGAAACGAAACGCGCGCTTCAAGGAATTGCTCGGCGGGGTCTGGTACTACACCGCGCCGGACGAACTGAAGGCGCGGCTCGATGCCATTATCCAAGGGCAGCATTGGTAGGCTTGCGAAACCACGGCTCCCGTGTCTAGACACGGACGAACGGATGGTTTTGCAAAATGACTTCGGTTCCTCTCGACGGCGAATTGCGTGACGGCCGCCACACCTTCATCGTGCGCGTCTATTACGAAGACACCGATTTCACCGGGATCGTCTATCACGCCAATTATCTGCGCTACATGGAGCGCGGGCGGACCAATTACCTGCGCCTGATCGGCGCCGATCATCGCGCGCTGTTCGAGGAAACCGAGCAGGAGGCGCCGGGCTTTGCTTTCGTGGTGCGCTCGATGACGCTCGATTTTCTCAAGCCGGCGCGCATGGACGATATCCTGACGGTGATCAGCGAGCCGAACGAGGTGAAGGGCGCATCCGTCACCATCCGTCAGCGGGTGATGCGCGGCGACGAGCTTCTGGTGCAGGCCGATGTGCGCGTCGCCTTCATTTCCGGCGGGCGGGCAAGGCCGATCCCGAAGCCGTTGCGCATCGCAATGAAAGCGGACCAGGACGCTGCATCGCCTTCATCGTGACGGCGCGTTGGGATCGACCGCGCGTCGCGATGCTGCAACGTGAGGGTAGGACAGCGACCCGGTCTCAGGCCGGCGGCCGATCAACCGAGGCGGCGCGCGACGCAGCCATCGACGCAGGCCCGCGACGCATGTTAATGCGCTTCACATGGTCTGGAAACGCGGCTCCGAGCGCGGCTACCACCACGGCAACCTGAAGGAAGCGCTGGTTCGAGCGGCCCTCGATCTCATTGCGCAAAAGGGGCCGGCGGGTTTCACCTTTGCCGACGCGGCCCGCTGGGCGGGCGTGAGCCCGGCGGCCCCGTACCGGCATTACCGCGACCGCGACGAACTCCTGTCCGATGTCGCGCGCCGCGGCTTCGACGAATTCGCCGACCGGCTTGCGAAAGCCTGGGACGACGGCAAGCCCGACCCGCAGACCGCGTTCGAGCGCCTCGGCAAGGCCTATCTCGCTTTCGCGCGGTCGGAACCCGCCTTCTATTCGGCAATGTTCGAAGCCGGCATTCCGCCGAACGCCAGCGCCGAGCTGCGCGAGGCCGGCGACCGCGCCTTCGCAATCGTGCGGCGCGCCTGCGAGGCGCTGACCGCGCTGCTGCCTGCGGGCGAACGCCCGCCTGCATTGATGATGGCGCTGCATATCTGGGCGCTGTCGCACGGCATCGCTTCACTGTTCGCGCGGGGCGATGGGTCGCAACGGACACTGCCAATGTCGCCCGAGGACCTGTTGGAAGCCGGGGTCCTTGTCTATCTGAGTGGTCTCGGACTTCACGGGCGGTGAGCCCGCAGACGCTTTGAGCCGGCCCGAAATGACGCATCCGTGAAGCGCAAGTCTTGACGGCACGTCCCAGGGTGGCTATGTAAATGTTATTAACATTCACATCTGAGCCATGAGGATGCGATGAACAACGCGATGACACTCACGGACAAGATCGACGATTACGGCAGGGGCGGATGGATCCTTCTGACGGTCCTCGGCTTCGTCGTGTGGTGGCCGATTGGTCTCGCCCTCCTGGCCTTCACGGTATGGAGCGGTCGGATGGCTTGCGGTCGGTACGGCATGGAACGCTGGCAGGGCAAAATGTCCCGCATGCAAGAGAAGATGGACCAGATGCGCACCCGCATGCAGGGCAGCCACAACGGCGGCTTCTGGTCGCCTCCGTCCTCCGGCAACCGCGCCTTCGACGAATATCGTGCGGAAACCCTGCGCCGGCTCGAAGACGAGCAGCGCGAGTTCCAGGAATTCCTGGTCCGTCTGCGCGAAGCCAAGGACAAGGCCGAATTTGATCAGTTCATGGCCGAGCGGCGTGGCCGGCACGACATCACGCCGCCATCGCAATCGCCTCAGACGTAACAGTCTCGCGTATCGTTACGTCGAAGCGCCCGCCGGCTCCCCCCGGCGGGCGTTTTGCATTGGGGCTTTGCTTATCGTGATGGGCGCTCGCCGCTCGCGATCCCGCCGTCCTCCGCTGTTTTCCACAGCGTCCAGCCGCGCAATTCGATCAGGGATTTCAGCACGATGACGATGATCAGCGGCGCCCTGCTGCCGAGGCTCTGCGCAAACCATGCGCCGAAGATGATCCCGACCTGCATCACGGCGATGCGCGTGTAGAGGCCGAGGACGATCGGCGGGAGCGATTCACGTTCGCTGAAAAGGGGCGCAGGGGGTGCGGGCGGCCTGACGCCAAGCCTGCGGAGCAGCGGCGCCACCACGGTCGGTGTCGGTGTTGCCGTGACGAAGCCGATGAAACCGGCGAGGAATGCGAAAACCAGCGCGACCCACGCACCCGACTCGATGAACAGCGCATCGACAAACGCAAGCGGCCGGCCGATGCGGCCCTTCCAGTCGCCTGCGAACATCACGACCAGAAAAAGCAGATGAACTCCGATGAATATCCCGGCATGCAGCGTGAAAAACGCCGTGCTGCCGGGATTCGTGATCATGCGCCGGGACGACGTCTCGTTCGGATCCGGATAGGTAGCGATGGCGGCGAGCGTCCAGAAGGCGACGATCACCGTTTCCGCCCAGTACAGAATGAGCACCTGGAAGGCGTCCCAGTCCCAGAGCCACACGCCGGCGAGTGGCAAGAGGTTGGCTGCGAGGACAAGCCATTTCGCCATGCAGGGGTCTCCAACAACCGCGGGGAGGGCCCGCCGGCGCCCGAATCAATTCAAATCAAACCCGTAACCAAACCTTAACCACAATAGGCGCTGGTTAGCGGGCAAGGAGGCCCGGCAAGCGCCCTAGTTTGGCCAAGTTTCACAGGGATTTCGTCGATCCGCCGGGTGGTGGACGGCGATGTCTTCGTGACAATCGGATCTGCGTGGCGCGCCCGCCATATCGTGGGTGTCGTCCGGATCATCCGGTTTGGTCCGGCGTGGAGCGGACTTTAGTTGGGCCGCCGAACGTGATTGCACGCGAACCGGAGTGATAATCCATGAACCCAGCCGACGTGGCGCAGTCGGCTTTGCCGGTCACCGCCGATTTATCCATCCTCGGTCTGTTCCTGCAGGCGCATTGGGTCGTGAAGGCCGTCATGATCGGGCTGCTCGCCTGCTCGATCTGGGTCTGGGCGATCGCGATCGACAAGTTCCTGCTGTTCTCGCGCACCAAGCGTGCCATGGACCGCTTCGAGCAGGCCTTCTGGTCCGGTCAGTCGCTGGAGGAGCTTTATCGCTCCCTGTCCGCCAAGCCGACGCATTCGATGGCAGCATTGTTCGTTGCGGCGATGCGCGAGTGGAAGCGCAGTTTCGAAGGGCATGCCCGCTCGTTCGCAGGCCTGCAGCAGCGCATCGACAAGGTGATGGACGTGACCATCACCCGCGAGATTGACCGCCTGGAGCGGCGGCTTCTGGTGCTCGCGACGGTCGGCTCGGCCGGGCCCTTCGTCGGCCTGTTCGGGACCGTCTGGGGCATCATGAACAGCTTCCAGTCGATCGCGGCTTCGAAGAACACTTCGCTCGCGGTGGTCGCGCCCGGTATCGCCGAAGCGCTGTTTGCCACCGCAATCGGCCTTGTTGCCGCCATTCCCGCGACGATTTTCTATAACAAGTTCGTGGCCGAGGTGAACAAGCAGGCGCACCGGCTGGAGGGCTTCGCCGACGAGTTCTCCGCCATATTGTCGCGTCAGATCGACGAGCGCGGGGCCTGACCGATGGCGATGGGCAATGGCGGCGGAGCGGGCGTGCAGGGCGGCGGCCGACGGCGCCATACCCGCAAGCCGGTCATGGCCGAGATCAACGTCACCCCGATGGTCGACGTCATGCTCGTGCTGCTGATCATCTTCATGGTGTCGGCCCCGCTGCTCACCGTCGGCGTGCAGATCGATTTGCCGCAGACCCAGGCCAAGAGCCTCGACCAGGACAAGGAACCCCTCACGGTGACGGTCAACACCAAGGGTGAAGTCTATCTGATGAATTCGGAGATCAAGGTCGAGGAACTCGTTCCCAAGCTGAAGGCGATCACCGACGCCCGCGGTGGTGCCGATGAGCGGATCTATGTGCGTGGCGACAAGAACGTAAACTACGGTACAGTGATGCGGGTGATGGGCCGGCTGTCGGCGGCGGGCTTCCGCCGTGTTGCGCTCGTCACCGAGGTCGAGCAGGGGACCTGAATCGCGAAGCGATGAGAACGGGGCTCGCCATATCGAGTGTTGTGCATGCAACGGCGCTGCTCTGGGCGCTGCTGACGTTCACGACCTCGCCTCTGGAGTCGATGCCATCGGACTCGCTACCCGTGGACATCATCTCGCCGACCGAATTCAGCCAGCTCACGGCGGGCTCGAAGACCGCGAAAGCCCAGGAAGCGCCGAAGCCGCTCGTCGAGAAGCAAGGCGAGAAGAAGCTGGTCGAGGACCACACCGCCAAGGTCACCGAGAAAAAAGAAATCAACGCGACCAAGAACGAGCAGACGCCGCCGAAGCCGGTCGAGAAGACCGAAGCCAAGCCCGAGCCGAAACCGGAGCCGCCCAAGCCCGCCGAAAAGGCGGAGGCCAAGCCCGAGCCGAAGCCTGAGCCGAAAACCGATCCGATCGCCGAAGCCCTGAAGAAGGACGACGCGAAGAAGAAAGAAGAACCGAAGCAGGCGCAGAAGGCAGTTCCGACCCCGCCGAAAAAGCCGGCGCCGAAAAAGCAGCCCGAATTCAATCCGCAGCGGATCGCAGCCCTCCTCGACAAGCGCGATCCGACGCGTCAGGCGGCAACAGGCGACACGATCAACCGCACCGCTTCGCTCGGCGTGCCGTCCGGCAGCGCGGCGACGCTGTCACAGAACGAACTCGATGCCCTGCGCGCGCGGCTGCGACAGAACTGGTCGGTGCCGCCGGCCGCGGAGAAGATCGTGATCCGGATGGTGATCCGGCTTAATCCGGACGGGCGTCTGGCCGGGCCGCCGCAGGTCTTGACGCGCGGCAGCGGAGCGGCCTTCGAGGCGTTCCGCGACAGCGCCGTGCGCGCCGTGATGGTCAGCCAGCCCTTCAACATGCTCCGGCGCGAAACCTACGACGTCTGGCGCGAGATCGACATCGATTTCGACGAACGCACCATGTTTGGACTTTGAGCGATCATGATTGAGAAGAAACCGCTTCCTCCTCTGGGGATTACGCGTCGCCATGCGCTCGCGCTGGGCGCCGGCGCGCTCGGTGCCGCGACCCTCGGCGTGCCCGACCTTCGCGCGCAGGTGCGCCTGCAGATCACCGAAGGCAATTTCCAGCCGATGCCGATTGCAATTCCCGACTTCTTCGGCGGCAGCGCGTCGGATGCCGAAACCGCGCGCAACGTGTCGGCGATCATCACCAACAATCTGCGGCGCTCCGGGCTGTTCGCGCCGATCGATCCGGCCGCCTTCATCGAGCGGCTGAAAGGCGTCGACGTGCCGCCGAATTATGCGGATTGGCGCGCGATCAAGGCGCAGGCGCTGGTCGCCGGACAGGTTGTGCGGCAGGGTGACGGGCGTCTGCATGCCCGCTTTCGCCTCTATGACGTATTCGGCGGCGTGCAACAGGCCGGCCAGCAATACACCACGACGCCGGAAAACTGGCGGCGCATCGCGCACATCATCTCCGATGCAATCTACAAGCGGCTGACCGGTGACGAGGGCTATTTCGACACCCGCATCGTGTTCGTCGACGAAAGCGGGCCCAAGGACCGCCGCGTCAAGCGTCTCGCGCTGATGGATCAGGACGGCGCCAATGTGCGCTACCTCACCCGCGGCGAGGATCTGGTGCTGACGCCGCGCTTCTCGCCGTCGACCCAGGAAATCACCTACATGTCGTTCGGGCAGGGCGATCCGCGCGTCTATCTGCTCAACATCGATACCAACCAGCGCGAAATCGTCGGCAACTTCCCGGGCATGACCTTCTCGCCGCGCTTCTCGCCGGATGGTCAGCGCGTGATCATGAGCCTGCAACAGGGCTCGAACTCGAATCTGTTCGTGATGGATTTGCGCTCGCGCGCCACGACGCGGCTGACGCAATCGCCGGCGATCGACACCGCGCCGTCCTATTCGCCGGACGGCTCGCAGATCTGCTTCGAATCCGATCGCGGCGGCTCGCAGCAGATTTACGTGATGCCGTCCACGGGCGGTCAGGCGCAGCGCATCAGTTTCGGCGAGGGGTCTTACTCGACCCCGGTCTGGTCGCCGCGCGGCGACACCATCGCCTTCACCAAGCAGGGCGGCGGCCGCTTCGCGATCGGCATCATGCGCACCGACGGCTCCGGCGAACGCATCCTGACCGAAGGGTTCCACAACGAGGGACCGACATTCGCGCCCAACGGGCGGGTGATCATGTTCTTCCGCGAAGGCGGCGGGCAGGGCGGCCCTTCGCTTTATTCGGTGGACATCACCGGCCGGAACGAACAGCGCATCCCGACGCCGAGCTTCGCCTCGGATCCGGCCTGGTCGCCGCTTCTGTCATGATGGCGCGCGGCGCGACCGGTGCCGGTGCGTGCCGCGCGATTGTCCACTGCCTGAATTTTGGGACTCGATTCGCCGCATTTTGCCCATTAAGCGCGTGCTAACCATTAACAATGGTTTGCGGCGATCCGCCGCAATTCGGGGCGCTTTGTAAGGTGCAGTCAAGGTTGACGGAAGGTTCGCTTAACGATCCGGCCTTAGAGCTTTCCGGTACGGAGTGAATGGAGTCACCGGGATGATTGCTGTGAGACAATCCCTGCGTCGTTTTGACCTGCATGGATTGGTGCGCGTGATGGGGCTGACGCTTGTGTTGGCGGCCGCGCTGGCCGTGTCCGCGTGCGCCAACAAGCCGGGCGATCAGGTCGGGGCGGCTGGAGCTGCCACACCGGGCAGCCAGCAGGACTTCGTGGTCAATGTCGGCGATCGCGTGTTCTTCGAATCCGATCAGTCGACCCTCACTCCGCAGGCGCGCGCCACGCTCGACAACCAGGCGCAGTGGCTGAACCGCTATACGCAATACACCTTCACCATCGAGGGTCACGCCGACGAACGCGGTACCCGCGAATACAACATCGCGCTCGGCGCACGGCGCGCGCAGACGGTGCGCGAATATCTGTCCTCGCGCGGCGTCAACCCGCAGCGCATGCGTACGATCTCCTATGGCAAGGAGCGGCCGGTCGCAGTCTGCGACGACATTTCATGCTGGTCGCAGAATCGTCGCGCGGTGACCGTTCTGAACGCGAGCTCGTAATCCCAGGATCACGCTATCTCTGCAAACCGGCGTCCGGCAGGCCGCCGGTTTTGCTTTGAGGGATACGAGTTGGCGGTGCCCTTGGACACGCCGATTTCAGTCAGTTGATGCTTGCCAAACCTCCGGTGGCGCGGAATTCTAACCATCATGTCTGCACGATCCCGACTCATCCCATTCCTCGGCATCGCCGCCGCCGCGCTTGTCGCCGGTTGCGAGGAGTCCAACAAATATGTGCCGCCGCCGCCGCCGCAGGTGATTGTCGCCAATCCGGTGCGCACGAATGTCATCGGCTATCTTGAGGAGACCGGCACGCTGGCGGCCGTGAACTCTGTCGATCTGGTCGCGCGCATTCCGGGCTTCGTCACCGCGATCCAGTACACCGACGGCGCGTTCGTGAAGAAGGGTACGCCCCTGTTCCAGATCGAGCCCGAGCCCTACAAGGCGAAACTGGATCAGGCCATTGCTGCCGTCGACGGCGCCAAGGCGCAGCTTGCCAATTCGCAGGCCGAATTCGAACGGCAGGCTGACCTCGTCAAGCGGCAGGTGTCGACGCAGGCGAATTACGACAAGGCGCTTGCGCAGCGCGACAGCGACAAGGCCAATCTCGAAGCGCAGGAGGCCAATGCCGAGGTCGCCAAGATCAATTACGGTTACACCGAGGTCTCCGCGCCGTTCGACGGCGTCGTCAGCGCGCGTCTTGTCTCGGTCGGGGAATATGTCGGCGCCAACAATACGCCGACCAAGCTCGCGACCATCGTTCAGGTCGATCCGATCTGGGTGAACTTCAACGTCAGCGAGCAGGACGTCCAGCGCATCCGTGCCGAGCGCGCCAAGATGGGCCAGACCACGAACGACGTGAGCAACATTCCGGTCGAGGTCGGCCTGCAGACCGACACCGGCTATCCGTATTCGGGTCATCTTGATTATGCTGCCCCGACGGTGACGCCGGGCACCGGTACGCTCGCGGTACGCGGCATCCTGCCCAATCCGAATGCGGCGCTGCTGCCCGGCTATTTCGTGCGGGTTCGCGTGCCGGGTCCGGGGCAAGAACGCCTTCTCGTGCCCGACGTTGCGATCGGCGCGGATCAGGGCGGCCGCTATGTCCTCGTTCTCAACGCCGACAACGTTGTCGAGCAGCGCAAGATCGAGGCCGGCCAGGTCGTCGGCACCATGCGCGTCATCCTCAACGGGCTGAAGTCTGACGATCGCGTCATCGTCGACGGTGTGTTGCGGGCGGTGCCGGGTCAGAAGGTCGATCCGAAGCTGGAAACGCTCAAAGCTCCGTCGCAGACCTGATCGGGGGCCGCTGCGTTGATCTCAAAATTCTTCATCGAGCGTCCCGTCCTCGCCAATGTCATCGCGATCCTGATGATCGTGGTTGGTCTCGTGGCGCTGATCAATCTGCCCGTCGCGCAATATCCCAATGTCACCCCGCCCACCGTGCAGGTGACCACGATGTATCCGGGCGCGAGCGCGCGCGTCGTCGTCGATACGGTGGCGCTGCCGATCGAGCAGCAGGTCAATGGCGTCGAGGACATGCTGTACATGCAGTCCACGAGCGCGGCCGACGGCACCTACAACCTCATCGTCACGTTCAAGATCGGCACCGATCTGAACCTCGCGCAGATCCTGGTTCAGAACCGCGTCTCGAGCGCATTGTCGCAATTGCCCGACGCGGTGCAGGCGCAGGGCGTCACGGTGCAGAAGAAATCCACCTCGGTGCTGGCATTCGTGACGCTGACATCGCCGGACAAGAGCCGCGACAGCCTGTTCCTCGCCAATTACGGCACCATCAGTCTGCGCGACGAACTGGCGCGCATCGACGGCGTCGGCAACGTCACGGTGTTCGGTGCCGGCCAGTATTCGATGCGCGTGTGGATGGACCCGAACAAGCTCTATGCGTTCGGACTGACGCCGCAGGATGTCATCTCTGCATTGCGGTCGCAGAACCAGCAGGTCACCGCCGGACAGATCGGCATCCCGCCGGTCCCCGCCGGGCAGAACTTCCAGTACACCGTCGACATCATGGGCCGCCTCAGCGAGGTCGAGCAATATGAGAATGTCGTGGTCAAGACGGGCGATGGTGCCGGCGGCCAGCTCATCCGGGTGAGGGATATCGGGCGCGTCGAACTGGGCGCGCAGACCTACAGCCAGATCTTCACGCAGGACGGCCAGCCGGCGGCGGCGCTCGGCATTTTCCAGACGCCGGGCGCCA
Source organism: Pseudorhodoplanes sp. (assembly GCF_035565855.1). Lineage (GTDB taxonomy): Bacteria > Pseudomonadota > Alphaproteobacteria > Rhizobiales > Xanthobacteraceae > Pseudorhodoplanes. The sequence continues at coordinate 8,150 of NZ_DATMRX010000204.1, read as the reverse complement.
ATGCGCTTCAGGTCAAGAAGCTCGTCGCCGACAAGATGGCCGAACTGGCGCGCGCATTCCCGAGCGGCGTCGCCTATCAGATCCCGTTCGACACCACGAAATTCGTGAACGCCTCGATCAACGAGGTCTATCACACGCTGATCGAAGCGGCGGTGCTGGTGCTGATCGTGATCCTGATCTTCCTGCAGGATTGGCGCGCGACGCTGGTGCCGGCGACGACGGTCCCGGTCACCATCATCGGCGCGTTCGCCGCGATGTGGGCGCTCGGCTTCACCGTGAACCTGTCGACGCTGTTCGCCATCGTGCTCGCGATCGGCATTGTGGTTGACGACGCGATCGTCGTGGTGGAGGGCGCCGCGCACAATATCGAGCGAGGGATGAATGGCCACGACGCCGCGATCACGGCGATGAACCAGCTGTTCGGCCCGATCATCGGCATCACGCTGGTGCTGATGTCGGTGTTCATCCCGGCCGCCTTCCTGCCCGGTCTCACCGGGCAAATGTACGCGCAATTCGCGCTGGTGATTGCCGCCACCGCCTTGCTCAGCGCCATCAACGCGGCAACGCTCAAGCCGACGCAATGCGCGTTGTGGCTGCGGCCCGTGGTGCCGGAGGAACAGCGCAATGTGGCCTACAGGGCCTTCAACCGGGTCTATCAGGCGGCAGAGCGCGGCTATGTGCGGCTGATCGGGGCGTTGGTGCGCCGCGCCGGAATTGCGTTTGCGGTCGCGCTGCTCGTCGTCGGCGCCGCTGGCTACGGGCTGTCGCGCATTCCGACCGGATTCCTGCCGATCGAGGATCAGGGCTATCTGCTGGCGACGGTGCAATTGCCCGACGGCGCCTCGCTCGAGCGCACCAATGCGGTGCTGCAACGCGCCGCCGAGATCGCACGTAAGACGCCGGGCGTGGATTCGACGCTCACCATCGCCGGCGTCTCCGCGCTCGACAACAACGCGACGCTCGCCAATTCCGGCGTCGTCTACATCATTCTCAAGGACTGGGACGATCGCGGCAAGAGCGAGCAGTTGCTGCCGCTCTTCACCAAGCTGTCGGCCGAATTCGATCAGATCATGGAGGCGAAGGTCAGCGTATTCCCGCCGCCGCCCATTCAGGGCATCGGCAACGCGGGCGGCTTCACCATGATGGTGCAGTTGCGCGACGGCTCGTATGACTTCAGCAAGCTGCAGGCCATCACCAATCAGATCGTGAGCAACGCGCGAACGCAGAGCGGGTTGCAGCGGGTGCAGACGTCGTTTCGCGCCGACGTCCCACAGTTGCTCGTCGAGGTGGACCGCGTGAAGGCGCAAACGCTGTTCGTGCCGGTGGACCAGATCTTCCAGTCGATCGCGAGCTATCTCGGTTCGAGCTATGTCGCGCAATTCAATAAATTCGGGCGCACCTTCCAGGTCTATGTGCAGGCGGATTCGCAATTCCGCGTGAAGCCCGAAGACATCAATCAGCTTTCGGTGCGCAGCACCAAGGGCGACATGGTGCCGATCGGTACGCTGGTGAAAATCACTCCGACCGTCGGTCCCTCGCTGATCACCCTGTACAATCTCTATCCGGCCGCGACCGTGATCGGCCTGCCGGCGCAGGGCTTCTCCTCGGGCGAGGCGATTTCGCTGATGGAGCAGATCGCCGAACGCACGCTGCCGCGCGGCGCCGGCTTCGAATGGACGGCGATGTCGTATCAGGAAAAAGCGGTCGGCAGCCAGATGTACATCGTCTTCGCGCTCGCCATGCTGCTCGTCTATCTCGTGCTCGCCGGGCAATATGAGAGCTGGTACGCCCCGGTATCGATCATCCTGTCGGTGCCGCTGGCGCTGGTGGGCCCGGTGCTTGCGCTCAAGGGCCTGAAGGTCGACAACAATCTGTACACCCAGATCGGTCTCGTGCTGCTGATCGCGCTTGCGGCCAAGAACGCGATCCTGATCGTCGAGGTCGCGCGCGAACACCGGATGGCGGGCAAGTCCATCCTGGAATCCGCAATCGACGGCGCTCAGGCCCGCTTCCGCGCGATCCTGATGACATCCTTCGCCTTCATCATCGCCATGGTCCCGCTGGTGATGGCGACCGGCGCCGGCGCCAGCGCACGCAAGTCGATCGGTCTCACCGTGTTCACCGGCATGATCGCCTCGACATGCTTTGCGGTGTTGTTCGTGCCGTCGATGTTCGTGATGGTGCAGCGCTTCGAGGAATGGCTGGCATCGCGCAAGAAGCCGAAGGTGGAGGCAAAGCCCGCAGCATGATCGCTGGTTAACGGAAGGTGAAAGGAATTAGTCATAATTTCGACGCGCCGGCGGCTATGCTGGGAAGCAGGAAAATCTCCCCCCGTTGTAGAGTTTGTCTCATGCGCCTGAAGCCGCATTGGCTTGTTCTCGTGTTTTCGTTCTCGCTCGCGGGCGCCATGCCGGCGGCCGCGCAGATGTCGGCGTCCGATCTCGTGCTGCGGCTTGAAGCGCTCGAAAATCAGGTGCGTCAGCTCACCGGACAGATCGAGCAATTGCAGTTCCGCAACCAGCAGCTCGAACAGCAATTGCGCGCCGGCGGTGCAGTGTCCGATCCTGCGCGCGTCGCGCAGCCGCAGCGTCCGCCGGTGCAGCAGCCGCAGCCTCAGATCCAGCAACAGCCGATGCCAGGCCGGCGCAGCGAGGCGGACCTGCCGCCGATGGATCAGGGCGCCGATCCGCGTTATCCCGATGCGCGCTATGGCGTCGATCCGCGTGCGCCTGCGGTCGACCCGCGTTACGCGCACACTCCGAATGTCGCTGCCGTTCCGGCTCCTGGCGGGCGGCGGGGCGATGCCTTCGATCCGAATGCCAATCCGGCCGCGCCCGGAGCACCGCGTCCGCTGGGTGCGCTTCCGCCCGGTCAGCCATCCGCGCCGCCGCTCAGCGAAAACGATGCGCCCGGCGCGCCCATCGACCTCGACCCGTCGCAGCGCGGCATCGCTCTGCCGCCTCCGCCGCAGCGGCAGATGAGCGGCACCGGCGTTGCCGCGGTGCAGCCGGCCGGCAATTCCGCGAAGGAATATTACGATCTCGGCATCGGACAGATCCGGCAACGCGACTTCGCCGGTGCCGAGCAGACCTTCCGCGAATTGCTGCAGCGCTTCCCGTCCGATCGATTGGCCGCCGATGCGAATTATTTTCTTGGCGAGAGCCTGTTCAACCGCCGGCAATATCAGGACGCCGCCGAAGCCTATCTTGTCGTCACCACGAAATACGAAACCGCGGCGCGCGCGCCGGACGCCTTGCTGCGGCTTGGCCAGTCGCTCGCGGCGATCCGGCAGAAGGAAATGGCCTGCGCTTCCTTCGCTGAAGTTGTTCGCAAATATCCGCGTTCGTCGGTCGCCGTGAAGCAGGCGGTCGAGCGGGAACAGAAGCGTGCCGGCTGCTGACGCGCAGCCGGTTTCGAGTGCGCAAGCGCGCCGCCTGTTCGCGCCACTCGCGGATCAGCCCGCCATCGTGATCGCAGTGTCCGGCGGTCCGGACTCCACGGCTCTCCTCTGGCTCGTCTCCCGCTGGCGCGCGGCGCGAAAGCAGGGGCCTGCGCTGTTTGCCGTGACGGTCGATCATGGTCTGCGGCCGGAATCGCGGCGCGAGGCGCAACAGGTGAAGCGCTTCGCCGCAAGTCTCGGCATTGCGCATCGCACGTTGCACTGGCGCGGCGTCAAGCCGAAGACAGGCATCCAGGAGGCCGCCCGCAATGCGCGCTACCGGCTGATTGCAGACGCGGCGAAGCGGGCAGGCGCACGCCTTGTCGCGACGGCGCATACGCAGGACGACCAGGCGGAAACCGTGCTGTTTCGTCTGATGCGCGGCAGCGGTCCATCGGGTCTGCAGGGCATGACGGACTTTGCACCCTTTCCGGGCGATCCGGCGCTGCGGCTCGTGCGTCCGCTGCTCACCGTCCCCAAGGCGCGCCTTGTAGCGACCCTGCGCAAGGCCGGGATCGCGTTCGCCGACGACCCGAGCAATCGCGATCCCCGCTATATGCGGCCGCGCCTGCGCGGCATCATGCCGGCCCTGGCGGCCGAAGGATTGACGGCGGAACGCCTTGCGACGCTAGCCCGGCGGCTGCAGCGCGTGGAGGAGGCGTTGCAGCGCGCCGTTGAGGCCGCCGCCGACGCCGTGGCTGTAAACTTTGAGGACAGGGGCGGCCGGCGCGACCGGATTGTCTTCGATCGGGGCCGCTTCCTGCGGTTGCCCGCCGAGATTGCGCTGCGGCTGCTCGGCCAGACCGTTGCGCGGGTCGGCAGCGAGGGCCCCGTGGAACTGGGCAAGCTCGAAACGCTGTTCGAAAGCCTGACCCAGACATCGCCAAGGGTCGCCTTTCGTCGAACGCTGGCCGGCGCCATGGTGACGGCGGCAGGCCAGACTCTGACCGTCGAACCGGCCCCGCCGCGCCGCACCCGCGTCCAGAAGCCCGGTGGCAGCCGTATTCCGGCCTTAACCACGCGAAAGACTGGAACTTCTGACGAAGCGGGAAGGCGCTAGGATGCAGGCCAGCGAGCCCGGTCGATTCCCGGCAGCCCTGGTCGGGGATGCCGGGCGGCTTCTCGTGTCCGTTCCCTTGGCACCGGGGGGCGGCAGACATACATTGGCGCGACGGGGGGCGCTTTGACCTCTTCCCGCCTTTCCGAGTGCGAGCCGCCCATTGAGTTCAGGCTGAACGGGCCGGAGCGCTTCAACAAGGACACGTGATGAACGCAAATCTTCGGAATTTTGCCCTGTGGGTGATTATCGTCCTGTTGGTGCTCGCGCTGTTCACACTGTTCCAGGGCTCGCCCCAGCGCCAGGCCTCGCAGGACATCTCCTTCTCGCAGCTGCTGACCGAAGTCGATGCCGGCCGCGTGCGTGATGTCGTGATCCAGGGCCAGGAGATCCACGGCACCTTCACCGACCTCAAGCCCTTCAGCACCTATGCTCCCAACGATCCGACGCTGGTGCAGCGCCTCTATGGCAAGGGCGTCACCATCACCGCACGCTCGCCGCAGGAGCAGGTGCCGTGGTTTGTGCAACTGCTCGTTACATGGCTGCCCTTCATCGCGCTGTTCGGCGTGTGGATTTTCCTGTCGCGCCAGATGCAGGGCGGCGCCGGCAAGGCGATGGGCTTCGGCAAGAGCAGAGCCAAGCTTTTGACCGAAGCGCATGGTCGTGTGACGTTTGAAGACGTTGCGGGCGTCGACGAAGCCAAGCAGGATCTGCAGGAGATCGTCGAATTCCTGCGCGACCCCTCCAAATTCCAGCGGCTCGGCGGCCGCATTCCGCGCGGCGTGCTGCTCGTCGGCCCTCCCGGCACCGGCAAGACGCTGATCGCGCGCGCTGTCGCGGGCGAAGCCAATGTGCCGTTCTTCACCATCTCGGGTTCGGACTTCGTCGAAATGTTCGTCGGCGTCGGCGCGAGCCGCGTGCGCGACATGTTCGAGCAGGCCAAGAAGAATGCGCCGTGCATCATCTTCATCGACGAAATCGATGCGGTCGGCCGTCATCGCGGCGCCGGTCTCGGCGGCGGCAATGACGAGCGCGAGCAGACGCTGAACCAGCTGCTCGTCGAGATGGACGGCTTCGAGGCGAACGAAGGCATCATCCTGATCGCCGCCACCAACCGTCCGGACGTTCTCGACCCGGCGCTGCTGCGTCCCGGCCGCTTCGACCGTCAGGTCATCGTGCCGAACCCGGACGTGGTCGGCCGCGAGCAGATCCTCAAGGTGCATGTGCGCAAGGTGCCGCTCGCGCCCGACGTGAACCTGAAGACCATCGCGCGCGGCACGCCCGGCTTCTCCGGCGCCGACCTGATGAACCTCGTCAACGAAGCGGCGCTGATGGCGGCCCGGCGCAACAAGCGCATGGTCACGCAGCACGAATTCGAGGACGCCAAGGACAAGGTGATGATGGGCGCCGAGCGCAAGTCGCTCGTGATGACCGAGGAGGAGAAGCTGCTCACCGCCTATCACGAGGGCGGCCACGCCATCGTCGCGCTCAACGTCAAGGCGACCGATCCGGTGCACAAGGCAACCATCATCCCGCGCGGACGCGCGCTCGGCATGGTCATGCAATTGCCAGAGCGCGACAAGCTGTCGATGAGCTACGAGCAGATGACCTCGCGGCTTGCGATCATGATGGGCGGCCGTATCGCCGAAGAGATGATCTTCGGTCACGACAAAGTCACCTCCGGTGCGCAGAGCGACATCGAACAGGCGACCCGTCTTGCCCGCATGATGGTGACGCGCTGGGGCTTCTCGCCCGAGCTTGGCACCGTCGCCTATGGCGAGAACCAGGAAGAGGTGTTCCTCGGCCATTCGGTGTCGCGCACGCAGAATATCTCGGAAGAGACCGCCAAGAAGATCGACACGGAAGTGCGGCGTCTGGTGGAAGAGGGCCTCGCCGAAGCGCGCAAGATCCTCACCGAAAAGCGCGCCGATCTCGAGACGCTGGCGAAGGGTCTCCTCGAATACGAGACGCTGTCCGGCGAGGAGATCAAGGATCTGCTCGACGGCAAGCCGCCGGTGCGCGAGGGGCTGACCGAGCCGTCGCAGCCGCGCGCCTCCGCGGTGCCGCCGGCCGGCAAGACCCGCCCGCGGCCCGAGCCGCCGACCGGCGACGTCGCGCCGCAGCCGCAGGCTTAAAGCTCACATCGTCCCCGCCTTGGCGGGGACGATTTGCTTTGGGGCGTATGATCTGCATCAACCGCCCGCGCCGATTGTGGCGTAGCGTTAGATCATGACCATGCCGATGCCTGCCGCCCTCGAACGCCGGCGCAGCTATGCCGGCCCGGCGCTGTTTTCCTACGGCTTCCGCCCGTTCTTTCTCGGCGGGGCCATATGGGCCGCGGCGGCGATCCTGATGTGGTTGCCGATGCATACTGGCACCTGGCAATGGCCGTCGGCGATCGCGCCGCTCGACTGGCATATCCATGAAATGCTGTACGGCTATGTGCCGGCGATCGTCGCAGGTTTCCTCCTGACCGCGATCCCGAACTGGACCGGCCGGCTGCCGGTCTGCGGCGCTTCGCTCGCCGCGTTGTTTGCGCTGTGGGTGGCGGGACGCTTCGCCATGCTGGCGACCGCCAGGATCGGCTTGCCGGTCGCGGCGGTGATCGACACGGCCTTTCTCCTTGTTCTTCTTGCCGTTGCGGCGCGGGAGGTCATCGCCGGCAAGAACTGGCGAAACCTGCGCGTTCTGATCGTCGTCGCCGTGCTGGCGCTCGGCAACGCCGCCTTTCATGCGGAAACCATTCACTCTGGCGCCGCCAATTACGGCACGCGCCTTGGCATCGCAGCGGTGATCCTGCTGATCAGCCTCATTGGCGGACGGATCATTCCGAGCTTCACCAATAACTGGCTGGTGCGCGAAAATCCCGGCCGGTTGCCGGTGCCGTTCGGCCGCTATGACCTGGTGACGCTTGTGGTGTCGGCGGTTGCGCTTCTGTCCTGGGTGGTGATGCCGGCCGCGATCTGGAGCGGCGCTCTCCTCGTCGCAGCGGGCCTGATGCACATCATCCGTCTGATGCGCTGGGCCGGCGACCGCACCTTGCGCGACCGCCTCGTGCTGGTGCTGCATGTCGCCTACGCCTTCGTGCCCGCGGGCTTCCTTCTGACCGGCGCGGCGATCCTGTGGCCGGACATTGTGCCTGCCAGCGCCGGCATTCACGCCTGGACCGCAGGCGCAATCGGCATGATGACCATGGCGGTGATGACGCGGGCCAGTCTCGGCCACACCAAACAGCCGCTTGCCGCAACGCCGGTGACGCAGGCGATTTATCTGTTCCTGTTCGCCGCCGCCGTGATGCGGATCGCGGCGGCGCTGACCGGCAGCATCGGCCTTCTTCACGGCTCGGGGACGCTGTGGGTCTTGGCCTTCGCCGGCTTCGCTGCGAGCTACGGCCCGCTGCTGATCCGCAAGCCGCCGGTCTGGCAGCGCGCCTGACATTGCAGCGCGCGGTGCGGCTCCGCGTTATAAGCCTCCATGCCGCTTGCCAACCGCGTTACGCCATACGGCGATCTTGTCGCCCATTCCGCCCGTGGCCTGTTCATGGGCAATCGCGGCGGGCGTCTCCATGACGATGCGCGACGGTTGACCGCGCGGCGCTGGGCATCGAAGCAATGGATCTGCTGCCAGCTCCACTTCAAGGGCCGCAAGCGCAGC
>NZ_DATMRX010000203.1:0-2202 GCF_035565855.1 Pseudorhodoplanes sp. | reverse complement strand
GCTTGTCACTCAGGGCGCGCGCCATCTCGCGCTTGTGAGCCGATCAGGCAAGCCGGCTGCAGAGGTTGCGGAACAGATTGCAGCGTTCAAGAAGAGCGGGGTCAAAGTCCATGGCGCGGCGGTCGATATCAGCGATGCTGCGGCGCTGGAACGCTATCTCAGGTCGCTCGACGAAAGGATTCCGCTGAAAGGCGTTTTCCATGCCGCAATGGTGTTGGACGATGGCCTCGCCGCCAATCTCGAGCGCTCGCGGATCGAAGCTGTCCTCCGGCCAAAAGTCGCCGGTGCCGCAAATCTCGACAAGCTGACCCGGCGGTTCGATCTCGATTGTTTCGTGCTGTTCTCGTCCGTCGCCTGCATGGTCGGGAATATCGGCCAAGCGAGTTACGTTGCGGCGAACGGGTATCTTGAAGGGCTGGCACGTCGTCGGCGCGCCGAGCGATTGCCGGCTCTGGCGGTCGGATTCGGCGCGATCAGCGATGCCGGCTACCTTGCCCGCAATGAGCAAGCCGGTGCCGCACTGTCGCAGCGGCTCGGCCGTTCGATGCTGACCGCCTCCGAGGCGCTTGCCGGGCTTCAAGCGCTGCTGCAGGGCGACCCCTACGACGTGAACGCGGCTGCGGTGGTGTTCGCGCGCATGAACTGGGCGATGGCCCGTAAGGAGCTCAAGCTCGTTCGCTCCTCGCTGTTCGAAAACCTGCGCCTCGACGATCTTGCCGGCGGTGGCGCTTCATCGCAGAGCGCGGCGGAATTGCTTGAACAGTTGCGGGGTCTTCCGGATGCCGAGGTGCAGGAGAAGCTTGCACAACTGATCGGGGACGCCATCACACGAACGTTGCGCCTGCCGTCCGGCGAGATCGACCGGAACCGGCCTTTGTCCGAACTCGGCATGGACTCGCTGATGATGCTCGAATTGCGCATGTCGCTCGAAGAGCAGGTGGCATTGGACATCCCGCTGATGTCTCTGACATCGGGCCTCACCATCTCCGAGCTTAGCCAGCGGTTGACGGGCATTCTGCGCAGCAAAAGCAAGGCAGCGATATCCGGCGAGATGTCTGTTTTGGCGGAGCGCCATGTGGAGATACCGGCGACGGCGACCGAATCCGAGATTGCCGCGACCGGCGCTGCGGTCATGCGCCGCGCAAAAGCAGTGGATCGAATCATTTGACTGAGTCACGACGCAGTGCTGCCGACCGTCTGCTGAATAAGCTGCGGGCTTCGGCGAATACACCTTCCGCAAAGATCGAAAAGCCGCGTCGCAGCACGCAGTCCATCGTCGGCCGAAAGGCCGCGGACTTCACTGCGCTGCCGGAATATCAGGCGCTCCGCGTACAGCGCGCCATGGCCGACATGCTGAAGATCGAGGTTCCGTTCTTCCGGCCGCATGAGGGGCGCGCCGCCGATACCACGGTGATCGGGGGCCGGACCGCTCTCAACTTTTCGACCTACGATTATCTCGGATTGAACGGTGATCCGCGCGTGGTCGAGGCGGCAAAGCAGGCGATCGACCGCTATGGCACGTCGGTCGGCGCCAGCCGTCCGACCGCAGGCGAGCGGGCGATCTATCGCGAGCTGGAAACCGCGCTCGCGAAATTCCACAATACCCAGGATGCCCTTTGCTTCGTGAGCGGACACGCCACGAATGTGTCGGTGATCGGGTCTCTCCTGTCGTCCAAGGACGTGATATTCGCCGACGCCTTCGCCCATAACAGCATCATCGAAGGCGCGAAGCTCTCCGGTGCCACCTGTCTGATTTTCCCGCATAACGATCTGGATGCGCTCGAAGCTCTCGTGCGCGAGAATCGGTCACGCTTTCGGCGCGCGATGATCGCGGTCGAGGGGCTGTACAGCATGGACGGCGACGTCTGTGACCTGGCGCGCCTGATCGCGATCAAACGGCATTTCGACGCGTGGCTGCTCGTCGATGAAGCACATTCCAGCGGCGTTCTGGGCGAGCGGGGCAGGGGGATCGCCGAGGAACAGAATATCGATCCTGGCGAGGTCGAAATCTGGATGGGAACGCTCAGCAAGGCGTTCGTGTCCACGGGAGGCTATATCGCCGGCAGCCGTCCCCTGATCGAGTTTCTGAAAACGCACTGCCCGGGATTTGTTTACAGCGTCGGGATGCCGCCGGCTATGGCGGCGGCGGCCTTGGCTGCGCTTCAGATCATCAGACGGGAGCCGGACCGCGTTGCCGCCTTG
>NZ_DATMRX010000202.1:0-3351 GCF_035565855.1 Pseudorhodoplanes sp. | reverse complement strand
ATGCCGAACGCCGCGACCGTGTCGGCGGAGGCAAATCGCCAGCCGGGGAAGATCGACTGCACGATCTCGAAGCCGTGTGCCACCCAACCGATGCATTCCAGCAGCGCGCGTTCGTCCATTTGAGGCTGCGGTGGATGCGCGAGACCGAACACGATCTCCGGTTCGATCTGCGGCTCGCATAAGTGCGACAACGCGAAGCGCGGAGAAGCATCGACCGCACTGACCGTATGCGCATACATATCGCCCCAGATCGGCTGGTCGATCTTGTATTGCGCCCACAGATCGCGATTGGTGAAACCGATCTTGCGGCCGACCGGCTTCTCGCCGCGCGCGATGCGAAGCGCGCGAACCGCTGCGGCCACCGCATAGGCCTGCGACAGATCGAAATCGGATCGTCTGGCGGTGAGAGGTTCGATCTGGCGTGTCCCGTCGAGCGCCGCCAGAACCTCGTGTGCGAGTGCTTCGGAAGCTGCCGTCATGCGCTCGGTGCGCGGCCTGCCGGAAATGCGATTTCCACCAGCGTTCCGGCATTCACCGCGCTCTTGATCGAAAAGCGGGCGCGATTGGCCTCGACCAGGGCCTTCGTCAGCGGCAGTCCAAGTCCGGTGCCGGTGGTGGCGTCGGTCCGTGACGTGGTGATCTGGCGGAAGGGTTGCAGCGCGGTCTGAAGATCCTTCTCGCTCATGCCGATGCCGGTATCGCGCACCCGCAGCATCACCTCGCCGCGCTCATTGATTGCCGTGGATACGATCACCTGTCCGCCGGCGGCCGTGAACTTGATCGAATTCGACAACAGGTTCAGCACGATCTGCCGGACCGACCGCGCATCGGCAACGATCTCGGGGATGTTCATCGACAACGCTGTGCGCACGATCACCCGCGCACGCCCGGCTTGCGCCTGCATCATCGCGACCGATTGCTGCGTGACCTCGTTCAGATCGACGCGCTCGAAATTAAGCTCCATCTTGCCGGCCTCGATCTTGGAGAGATCGAGCAGGTCGTTCAGCAGCGAGACGAGATGCGCGCCGGAAGCCTGGATGTCCTTCAGATAATCGCGATAGCGCTCGTTGCCGACCGGGCCGAAGCGCTCTTCCGTCATCACCTCCGAAAACCCGATGATGGAATTGAGGGGCGTGCGCATCTCGTGGCTGATCTTGGCGAGGAATTCCGATTTTGCTTCGGATTCCCGTTCCGCCTGCTGGCGGGCCGTCAGCATCTCGCGTTCGGCTTCCTTCCAGCGCGTCAGGTCGCGGAACAGCACGTGCACGCGCGTGTCTGTGGGGTTGGCGCGGCCCAGAATCATTTGCAGCGAGATGAGCCCGCCGAGGCGGCGCCGGCCGATGACCTCTTGATCGGCCTCGTCGGCGATGGCCTGCGAGTGGAGCAAGCGCTGCAGCCGAGCCTGCGCGATGCGTTCGCTGTCCGGTGCGAAGAGCGCACCAAAGGGATATCCGGCGAGGGTATGCGGCTCAAATCCGAAGAGCGTCTCCGCCCGTGGATTGGCGCTGACGATGATGCCCCGATCGTCGACGGTGACCATGCCGTCGGTGGCGATGTCGAGAAGCGCCGCCAAATCATTCGTCGGTGCAACATTCTGGGGCTCGGCGGGCGTATCCGGCTCCAGCATCAGCATCTGAGCCTTGGCGCCCTCGAGCTCAACGGTGACGAGCTGGCCGATACGCGCATGCTGGCCTTGCGAGGCGAAGATGCGCAGCCGCCGCTCTCCGGCTCCGCTCGCCGAGTTGTCGAACTCGACGTCCATCGCCTCAAGGCCACCGGCGGCGGCGAGATCCGAGAGCGAAGTCCGTCCCGCGAAGGCAAGAAAGGCCGGATTGGCATAAATGAGACTTGCGCCCCGATAGATCAGCAGACCGATCGGCAACCTGTCGAGGAGGGGGCGTTGCGCCCCCAGCGGATCTTCAGCGGTGACAAGCGGCTCCGGCACGACCGCAGTAGCGTCGCGATCAGGCCGGGCTTGAGGCGAGGACATCAACACCGGCGGCACATAGGCCGGCTCTTCGTCCTCCTCGCTCGGCTTTTCCATCAATCCGCGCGCGAGTTCGTCGGCTCCGCGCAGGCGCGCGGCGAGCCGGCTGCCGAGGTCGCGGAACGCGCTGCGTTCGGCCGGATTCAGTCCCGGCGCTCTGGTCTCGGGCTTTGGCTCGAGGGGAGCAATGGGAAACGGAACCACATTCTCCGTCGGCAGCGGACGATCATCTTCAGGCGCTGCGTTCGGCTCTTCGGGGGCGGCGTCGATCGCGACAACCGTATCGCTGCGATCGGACACGGGCGCCGGAGGCTCCACCAGATGAACCGGATTTTCGGTTAGCGTTGGATCAAGCGCAGGCGCGGAGCGTGCCGCCTCACCTGGTGCGGTGACGCTTGGTGCGAATTCATAGGACGGCTGCGCGACCGCCGCAGGCTCTGACTCACGGGCTTCTCTCGTCCGCGCGTCGTGCCACACCCCCAGTCCCCGATAGCCCCGGAATGTGCGATCGGCGTCGAAGGTCGGGATGCCGGACAAGGTGACGGCGATCATGTCGCCGTCAGCCGTTGGCCAATTGACCGTGATGCCGCTCCAGGTGTTGCGCGACACCAGTGCCCGCGCAATCTTGCCGTCCGGATCGAGTGCGAGCTTCGCGGAGATTTCCCCCCAGAACCGACCGAGCAAGTTGGCTGTACGAGGGCCTGCAATCTCGGCAAACTCGCCGTGCGCGATGGTGAAGCGGTTCTCGGCATCGGTCTGCCAGACGAAGCGCTGCGGATGGACGCGGTCGATGTCCGGGTCGGGGTCCGTCGCGGCGGGCGATGGCGCCTTTTCGCTTTGACGTCCATGCGACACGGCCGCGATTTGCAGTGGCGTCCTGGCCATCGCGGTGATGGCCTCGGCAATCGGAGAGAGGTCAAGGAGGTCGGACGGAGCGACGGATGCTCCATCGGACCGGGCGCCCTCAGACTGCTGCGCATCGTCCTGCAGGAAGGCAAAGACCACGGTATCGTCACCGCAGCCGATGCGCAGGGTGGGGGTGCCGCTCTTGAGATCGCTCAGCGACGTTGCGCGGCCGATGCGCCGCGACGCCTCCTCTGTCGCACACAGCAGCGATCCGTCCGGCGAGAAGGCTGCGGCCGCGCCGCTGTCCTCGATCAGATAGCGGGCGCGTTCATGCAGCGACAGATTCGTGCCCGCGTTCTCGACCGCGATCACCAGAATCCCTTCGCCTCCGCTTGTGGCCACCGGGATGCGGGCGCAGCGGCAGGTGAGGGGCCGGCCAAATGCGGTGCCAAGCCCGCGCAGCCGCTCGAGCCGTGGTGGTGCGCCCTTCTGCAGCGTGGCAGCGCTGCGGGCGAGGT
>NZ_DATMRX010000201.1:0-5063 GCF_035565855.1 Pseudorhodoplanes sp. | reverse complement strand
TGAAGGCGGGCTATGACACGCGGCTTGCGGCCGGCGTCATCACCGCCGGCGGCACGCTCGGCATCCTGATCCCCCCGTCGGTGATGATCATCGTCTACGCGGCGGTCGCCGGCCAGTCGGTGGTGAAGCTCTATGCCGCGGCCATGTTTCCCGGCTTCTTCCTGTCCTTCCTTTACCTGGCCTACATCATCGGCTGGGCGCTCATTAATCCGAAGATCGCGCCGCCGTTGCCGAAAGAGCAGACCGTGGTGCCGGTGCCGGACTGGATGCGCAAGTTCCAGGCCGCCTATTCGAACAATATGTTCGTCGGCCTCATATCGGCACTGTTCTCGCCCTCGCGGGCGCTGGCAATCGAGGGCGACAAGGGCCGTATCAACTATCTGACGATCGTCAAGAACTTCGGCTATACGCTGGTGCCCTTCCTTCTGGTCGGCGGCACCCTGGCGCTGATCTGGTGGTATGTCGTGATCCATCAGCAGGTCGAGGCAGAAGCCGCGTACGAGGGCGTGCAGCAGCTGGGAATGCGGAACGTTCCGCAAGAGCCGACGCCCGCCGCGTCGGGGACGCCAACCGCATTTTACTGGTGGTTTGCCGGCATAGCCCTGGTCTGTCTGCTTTGGCAAATTCGTTACTATTCGCGGCTCACTGCCGATCGGCTGGAGATCATCAAGCTGTTGTCCACGTCGATCATGCCGCTCGGCATTCTGACGGTCGTCGTGCTGGCCGTGATTCTGTTCGGCATCACCACGGCGACCGAATCCGCCGGCGTCGGCGCCGCCGGCGCGTTTTTGCTGGCCTATCACGCCCGCACGCTGGACTGGAAGCGCACCAAGGAGGCGGTGTTCCTCACCGCCAAGACCACCGCGATGGTATGCTGGCTGTTCGTCGGATCGGCATTGTTCTCGGGCGTGTTTGCGATCCTTGGCGGCCAGGCCCTTGTCGAGCAATGGGTCCTGTCACTGAACCTGTCGCCGATCCAGTTCATGATCCTGTCGCAGGCGATCATCTTCCTTCTGGGCTGGCCGCTCGAATGGACCGAAATCATCGTGATTTTCGTTCCGATCTTCCTGCCGCTGCTGAAGCATTTCAACATCGACCCGATCCTGTGGGGCACGCTGGTCTTCGTGAACCTGCAAGCGGCGTTCCTGTCGCCGCCGGTCGCGATGTCCGCGTTCTATCTGAAAGGCGTCGCGCCCAAGCATGTGACGCTCAATCAGATCTTCGGCGGCATGATGCCCTACATGCTGATCGTGATCGTCTGCATGGTTATCATGTATCTGTGGCCGGGCATGACGCTGTGGCTGCCGAATTATCTGTACGGGGGCCGCTGACCGCGGCCAGGCGACTTCGGATAGGACAAGCGTGACAGAGAGTGATCTTGCAGCATTAACTGCAACCGATGCTGCGGCCCGGATTGCCAGCGGCGCGATTTCGGCGGAGCAATATGTGCGGGCCTGCCTCGCCCGCATCGAGGCGGTGGAGCCGGAGATCCGAGCCTTTGTGCATCTGGACCCCGGTTATGCCATCGAGCAGGCCCGTCGTCTCGACGATCACAGATTGCAGGGCAAGCCGCTCGGTCCGCTGCATGGCATTCCGGTGGCGATCAAGGACATCATCGATACCGAGGACTACCCGACCGAGTTCGGTTCTCCGCTGTTCGCCGGCCGGCGGACGCGCTCCGATGCCGCGCTCGTCGCCAAGCTGCGGGCTGCCGGCGCGGTGATCATCGGCAAGACGGTCACGACCGAATTCGCCTATTTCCATCCCGGCAAGACCCGCAATCCGCACGACACCGATCGCACGCCGGGAGGCTCCTCATCCGGTTCGGCTGCGGCTGTGGCGTCGGGCATGGTGCCACTCGCGATCGGGACGCAGACCAACGGCTCGATCATACGGCCGGCCGCTTTCTGCGGCGTGTTTGGCGCCAAACCCTCGCGGGGCCTCGTGCCGCGCACCGGCGTCTTGCCGCTTTCGCCGACGCTCGACGTTGCCGGCCCGTTCGCGCGCACGCTGCCCGATCTCGCGCTGGCGCTCGAAGCCATCGCCGGTTACGACGCGGGCGATCCTGACACCCGGCCGCCATTCGCGGTCCCGAATTTCCGCGCTTTTGCGGCCGAGGATTTTCCGATCGAGCCGCGCTTTGCCTTCATCCGCACGCCGGCATGGGACAAGGCTGAGCCGGCGACGCAGCAGGGCTTCGAGCAACTGGCGGACAAACTCGGTGAGAATTGCATCCGCATCGATCTGCCGGAGCTCTATGCGGATGCCTGGGATATTCACCGCACCATCATGAGCGCCGAGATGGCCCACAATCTCGGCACCATCGTCGATCGCGGCGGCGATGGAGTGAGCGAAGTGCTGCGCAAACTGGTCGCCGACGGGCGCGCCGTCACTGCCGTGCAATATCAGCGGGCGCGCGATGAAGCGCGCGAGATGGCGCAATCGCTTGAAGGCTATTTCGAGCATTGCAACGCGATCATCACGCCCGCGGCGCCCGGCGTTGCCCCGATGGGAATCGACGCCACGGGCAATCCGGTGTTCTGCACGCTCTGGACGCTGGCGGGCCTGCCTTCGCTGTCACTCCCTCTGCTCTCGGACGAGGACCTGCCGATCGGCGTACAGCTTGTCGGGGCTCCGAACGACGACGCGCGCCTGCTGCGCCATGCCAAATGGCTGATCGGAAAAGTCGCGCAAGGCCCCAAAAAGGAGAAACGTCGGCGATCGAAGTGATGCCGCCGGAAGCGGAGCGGGCGGCCATGGCTGTCCACCGCCCCGCCCGTTGCTTGCGTGTGCAACGCGGGGATAAGCGCGTCAGGCACCCTTTGGAGGTGTCCCCAGCGTCTCGTTGAAGAACGCGATGGTCCGCTGCCAGGCGAGATCGGCCGCAGCCTTGTTGTACCTTGCCGCGCCCGTGTCGTTGTTGAAGGCGTGCTGCGTGCCCGGATAGGTGTGGATCGCGTAGCGCTTGTTGTTGGCCTTGAGCGCGGCTTCATACTCCGCAATGCCTGCATTCACGGCGACATCGTTCTCGGCATAATGCAACAGCAATGACGCCTTGATGTTTGGCACCTGCACCGCCGGCACCTGCCGTCCGTAATAGGCCACGCCGGCGTCGAGTTCGGGGCTCGCCGCGGCGAGCCGGTTCACCATCATCCCGCCGAAGCAGAAACCGACTGCGCCGACCTTGCCGGTCGACCCTGGATACGTCTTGAGGAAATCGACGGCGGCGACCAGCGCAACCAGCGCGTCGTCCGGATTCAACCTGCCATGAAGGTTGCGGGCGTCATCCTCGTCTGGCGGCGTCCCGCCGACGAGCGAAAGAAGGTCAACGGCGTAGGCAAGAAAGCCCGCGAGCGCGAGACGACGTGCAACGTCCTCGAGATGCGGGTTGAGCCCGCGGTTTTCGTGGACGACGAGCACGGCAGGGCGCTTCTCGTTGCCTTTCAAGCGTGTGAGATATCCATTGATCCGGCCCTTCGGCGACTCAAACGACACCCGCTCGGACACAAGCCGGGGGTCGTTGTCGGCAACGATCGCAGCCTTCGCGTAATCGTTCTGGAGAAGCGGCAGCAATGCAGCGGCCGCAGTAGCCGACCCGGCGAGTTCGGCCAGCTTGTCCAGGAAACGGCGCCGGGTCATTTCACCATGTGTAAAACGATCGTAGAGATTGATGATGCGCTGATCCATGTAGCCTCCCATCGATCGAGACAACACCGCGAACGCTGATTGCATCCACGCGTAACTGATTGCTTGACGATCAAGGCTGCGCCTAAGATTTGGGCAGATCACAACGGCAAAAAGCAAGGCGTCACGAGTGGCGCAGACAATGGCTGGCCTGCAATTTGCTTGAAGATGACGCTCGGAACCATCAGCGGGAGAGTGTCATGCGACGTCGGGACTTCACAAAACTGGCTCTGGCAGGCGGCGCGGCGACGATAGCCGCTCCCGCGGTGGTGCGGGCGCAGACCACCTTTAATTGGAAGATGACGAGCTTCTACGGCCCCAACGCCGCGTTCTATTCGACCGGGCCGGGTAGCGCGAAGGATCTCTGCAAGCGCATCGAGGAAATGTCGAACGGACGCCTCAAGATCCAGTTCTTCGGCGCAGGCGAACTGATCCCTGCAGCGGAAGGCTTTGACGCGGTGTCGTCCGGCACCGTCGAGATGAATTACGCCAATTCGTATTTCTGGACGGGCAAGAGCTTCGCCGCGCAATACTTCACCGCGGTGCCCTTCGGTCTGAATTTCCAGGGCTTCAATGGCTGGATGTATGACGGCGGCGGCCTCCAGCTGTGGCGCGAGGTCTATGACCGCTTCAATCTCGTGCCTTTTGTCTGCGGCAATACCGGCGTGCAGATGACCGGCTGGTTCCGCAAGCCGATCGAAAAGCCGGAAGATCTTCAGGGCATCAAGATGCGCATTCCCGGTCTTGCGGGGCGCGTTTACAAGGAGCTCGGCGTCGATTCCCGCCTGATCGCGCCGGGCGAAATCTTCCCTTCGCTTGAACGCGGCGTCATCGACGCGGCGGAATTTGTCGGTCCGTATCTCGACCGACAACTCGGCCTGCAGAAGGTCGCGAAATATTACTACACCACCGGCTGGCACGAGATGGCGACCGCATCTGAGCTCACCATCAACAAGGCGAAGTGGAATTCGCTACCGCCTGATCTCAAGGCCATCGTGGAAAATGCCTGCGCGGCCTGCAACACCGTCAGCGAAGCCTGGTGCCAGAAAAACAACGCCGAGGCGCTCGAAGACCTCGTCAAGAACCAGGGCGTGATCGCGCAGCCCTTGCCGGACTCCGTGGTCAAGGCGCTCAGGGTCGCGACCGACAAGGTTCTGGCGGAAGCCATAGCGAAAGATCCCGTGACCAGGAAGGTCCACGAATCCTACATGGCCTACAAGAGCAAGTACGATAATTGGGCCGACCTCAGCGAGACCGTCTACCACACCAAGATCAGGAAGGCCTGATTGCAATCCATCGAAAAGCTGGCAGGCGGGATCGATGCATTCACCGATCTTGTCGGCCGCCTGACCTCGTGGCTGTCGCTTGGCATCGCGCTG
>NZ_DATMRX010000200.1:0-2469 GCF_035565855.1 Pseudorhodoplanes sp. | reverse complement strand
GATCTCGACAACGCGGTCAGCATCGACGAACAGAATTTCGCCGCGTGGACCTCGCGCGGTCTCGCCTATGAGCGCCTGGGCGACAAGGAAAAGGCCGCGGGCTCATACGCGAAGGCGCTCAACATCCAGCAGAATTACGCGCCCGCGTCGGAGGGATTCCGCAGAGTCGGCGGCAAGTTCGGGCAGACGTATCAGGCGTTTTGAGTCGGCTTGTATTCTGCGTGCGGCCGAACCTCAGGCAGGAGCCGAGCCTATATCGCGACGCAGAAGTAAGGGCGCGAACTTCTCTCCGTCATGGCCGGGCTTGTCCCGGCCATTTCGTTTTGTGCGCCCCGCACCTTGCCCCACGCGACGGCGGTTGCCGGTCGCCCTCCGCTCTACACCTCCATATCAACGTCCTTCGTCTCCTTCCCCATCAGCAGCGCGATCAGGGTCAGCATCGACATCCCGGACAGATAGATGCCGACCCAGAACGGGCTGCCGCCGCCGGCGCTCCAGAGCGCGACCGCGATGAAGGGCGCGACCGCAGCGCCAAGGATCGACGAGACGTTGTACGAAACGCCCGAGCCCGTGTAGAGGACGTTCGCGGGGAACAGCTCGGGCAGCAGCGCGCCCATGGGACCGAACGTCATGCCCATGAGGACGAACCCGACGATCAGCCACGCCATCACTCCAACGAAGCCGGCGGACAGCATCGGCACCCAGAGGAGGCCGAAGATGACAATGGCGACCGTGACCCAGATCAGCGTGGCGCGGCGTCCCCACCGGTCGGCCCAGGGACCGGACCCCAGTGTGAAAATGCCGAAGAACACCACGCCAACGATCATCATCAGCACGAACGATCCGTAATCGTAGCCGAGGCCGGGCAACGCGGCGTTCACTGGCGCGCGACCGTAGCTGAGCGAAAACGTCGTCATCAGGTAAAACAGAACGTAGGTCGCCAGCATGTAGAAGGTGCCGAGGATCAGCTCGCGCCAATAGGTTTTGATCGCGGCGGCGAGCGGCACCTTTTGGACCCGGCCGGTCTTCACGGTTTTCTCGAACGCGGTGCTTTCGACGAGATTGAGGCGCACCCACAGGCCGATGATGACCATCACCGCCGAGAACAGAAACGGGATGCGCCATCCCCAGGTGAGGAAGGCGTCGGACGGACGCGACGGGTCCTCGGAGGGCAACAGCGCGGCGATGATCAGGAAGAGTCCGTTCGCGATGATGAAGCCGATCGGCGCGCCGAGCTGGGGGAAGGTGCCGAAGATCGCGCGCTTGCCCTGTGGCGCATTTTCCGTGGCGACGAGCGCGGCGCCGCTCCATTCGCCGCCCAGCGCGAATCCTTGCGCGAGGCGCAGAACGACCAGCAGCGCGGGCGCGATCCAGCCGGCGACGTGAAATGTCGGCAGCAGCCCGATGAGGAAGGTCGCGATGCCCATTGTCAGCAACGCGCCGACCAGCGTGATCTTGCGGCCGCGCTTGTCGCCGAGATGGCCGAAGAAGATCGCGCCGAGCGGCCGGGCGATCATCGCGGCGCCGAACACCGCGAACGAGGCGAGCAGCGCCGTGGTCTCGTTGCCGTGCGGGAAGAACAGGTGAGGGAAGACCAGCACCGCCGCGGTCGCATAGACGTAGAAGTCGTAGAACTCGACGGTGGTGCCGGCGAGGCTTGCGACGATCACCCGCGAGCGCGGATTGACCGGGGTGGCAACGTCTGAGGTCGTCGCGGCGGTAGCCGGCATGGTATTTCAGTAGCCCTTTTCTGGTCGCGCAGATGACAGCTTTTGCGCCGTGCTTCCTGCGGCAGGCAAGCCAAGTTGCGGAAAATCTCGTACGATAATCGATATATCTGACGTTCGCTGCAGTCGCCGCGATATTTTGCGCTGCGGGTAGACGTCCCCGCACAAGTTAGCCAACGCAACGGGGCTCAAAGAACGAAACCGCGCTCTACACAATCCCGCTCGAACACATCCCATTGCTCTTGACTTAAATGACTATTGAAGCGAAGCGACCGCGCGACCTTGTAGATGCCGATGCGCATGCCTGCGCATGGAACGTTCGCTTCCGCCGCAGCGCCCCGCATCTCTACACAGCCATGCTTTGGCGCTAGGCTTCCCGCTTCCTGCTGAGTCGCGGACAGGGGGCCGTCACGATGCAGCCGACGATCGCGGCGATCACGCCCGGCCCGTGGGCGATTTTCAAGCCATACACGCCGCTGCACGCAGTCTCCGTGCTGGTGTGCCTCCTCGCCATCGCGCTCCTCATCATCGCCGCGCGGCGCCTGCGCGACAGCGGCGCGGAAGAAGCGTTCCGGCGCGGCTTCGCCTGGTCCTGCATCGTGTTCTGGGTGTTCCAGAATGCCTGGTTTCACGCATCGGGCATCGACTGGCTCACCGGCCTGCCGCTGCATATCTGCGATCTCGGCGGACTGATCGGGCCGTTCGCGCTGCTCACGGGCAACCGCTTCCTGCGCGCGACGCT
>NZ_DATMRX010000199.1:0-14090 GCF_035565855.1 Pseudorhodoplanes sp. | reverse complement strand
CGCGGTGATGATCTCGTCCTTCAGCTTCTTGTATTTGCGCTCCTGCGAGGGCGACAGCGACTCGTTCTGCAGGCGGTTGGCGATGTCCTGTTCCTGCAGCTTGCGCAGCTTCTTGTATTCGTTGGCGACGGTGTCGAAGGTTTCCAGCACCTTCGGCTTCAGTTCGAGTTCGATCGCGGCAAGCGACATCGAGTTCTCGAACTCGTCGTCCTCCATGTCGGCTTCGGCGGCGAGTTCGCCGGGGTCCTTCTCCTCGGCGTCGCCCGCGGGCGCAGCCTTGAACGGAGTCGCGCCGGGAGGCGCCGAGGGGGGCGAGGCTTCCTGCGCCATCTCGGAGCCGGGCAGCGGCTTGCCGTCGGGCCCGACCGGCGCCGGCAGCTTGGCATCGGGACCGGCATAGGTCGCTTCGAGATCGATGATGTCGCGGAGGAAGACCTTGCCCTCGTTGAGTTCGTCGCGCCAGATGATGATCGCTTGGAAGGTCAGCGGGCTTTCGCAGAGACCCGCGATCATCGCCTCGCGGCCGGCCTCGATGCGCTTGGCGATGGCGATTTCGCCTTCGCGCGAGAGCAGCTCGACCGAGCCCATCTCGCGCAGATACATGCGCACGGGATCGTCGGTGCGCTCGGAGGGCTCCTTGTCGGATTTGACGATCAGGGGCTTGGCGGTGACTTCGATCAGTTCGCCGCCCTCGTCGTCGTCATCCTCCTCCTTCTCGGCGTCGTCGTCGGCAGCCTCGTCCTGCTCGATGACGTTGATGCCCATTTCGGAGAGCATCGACAGGGTGTCCTCGATCTGCTCGGAGGTGACCTCCTCGGAGGGCATCACGGCATTGAGCTGCTCATAGGTGATGTAGCCGCGCTTCTTGGCCTGCTTGATCATCTTCTTGACGGCGGCGTCGGAGAGATCGAGCAGCGGCAGCGGCGTATCGGGCGTTGCTTCGGTATCCTTCTCGGGCTCGTCCTTGCCGCCGGCCTTGGCTTTGACGGCTTCCTTCTCGGAAACGGCCTTGATGCCGGCTTTCAGGGCTGCGGTACGGGACATTTCAGGACGCATCGGCGAAACTTTCGAAGCAGGAGCGACTTTGGGAGCGGAGGCGGAAGCGGCGGTTGTTGAGGCGGTCGAAGCGGGAACGGGTTTTGCAGTCTCCTTGGCGGTTTTTGCGGCGGCGGGCTTGACCGGTTCCTTGGCCTTGGGCGCCGGCCTCGCGGCGGGTTTGGCGGAAGCGCCCTTGAGAAGCGACTTCACCGTCGACTTGATGGACGTCTTCGCCTTGGCCGATGTCTTGCTGGCCGCGCTCTTGCTCGCCATGAAGCTCTCTCTCCCGCGGCGGGGGTCCGCCGTTTCGACCGTCCCTATCCTATGGCGCGACAGCGCATCTTACGCGAGTCCCGCCCCGGCCGGGTGGCCGAATCAACACACTCACTCTCGTAGGCCCAGATTAAGTGGGGATTAACCTCGTAACCCCTTGACCCCACGCCTGAAAGCCCATTCGCCAAAAAAGGCCCCACAAACCGGGGCCTCAACGTGTCACCCACCACGGACGGGGCGCCCGGAGGAGGCCCCAAATCCCTCGATCAGCGCCTCGGTTCCCTCGAGCGCCGCGAGCCTGTTCTGCACGTCCCGGATCCAGGCCAGATTGGCTTCGCTCGGATCGTCACCGAGCGCGCGCTCTGCGTCCTTAAGCTCCCTATTTAGCGTGCGTGTCTTGCGATGCAAGGTAACGATGTGGTCCCACCATTGTGCAACATCGGCCTCCCCGGCCCCCCGGCGCGCCGGCCAGTCCGAATTGTGGGTGATGGCCCCCCGGACCCGCGCGATCAGCGGGTCGAGGCCCCGTTGGGACAGGCTGGCCTGCAATTTCTGCGGGTCGAGCACCGCCTCGCCGGACGCCGCTTCCAGGATCGCACGCCGCAACTGGTCGGCGTCGGGATGCAGGAGATCGAGCTCGGCAAATTCCTCGGTATGGGTTTCGAGCAGCCAGGGATGCTCGATCACGGCGATCAGGATCAGCGCCTCCCGCGGGGAGACGGCGCTCCGGTAGCCCCGAACCAGCGGGCTTTGCCCGAGCCTTGGCGATAGCGGGCCCAATACGGCGCGCGGGTTTCGCTGTGCGCCACGCCAGTCGCTGCGCCCTCCGGCCCGGCGCGGCGCCGGCTGGAAATTGCGCCCGCGCTCGTAGCCGCCGGCAACCTCGGCCGGCATGAACAGGGCGCGAATGCGGGCGTCGAAATCCTGGCGGTAATATTTCCGCACCGCCTCGTGACCGATGCCATTGATGATCTCGCCGATCCGCGCCTCGAGCGCAGCGCGCCGCTCCGGCGTATCGAACGAAGCGGTTTCGGTCTCGCGCATCCAGAGGATGTCGGCGAGCGGGCGGGCGCTCGCCAGCACTTCTTCCATGGCGGCGCGGCCACCGGATCGGATCAGGTCGTCCGGGTCCTGGCCTTCGGGCAGCATTGCGAAAAGAAGACTTTTGCCGGGCTGCAGCTTCGGGAGCGCGAGATCGACCGCCCGATAGGCGGCGCGCCGGCCGGCCTTGTCGCCGTCGAAGCACAGCATCGGCTCGTCGGCGATCTTCCAGAGAAGCCCAAGCTGCTCCTCGGTGAGCGCGGTGCCGAGCGGCGCCACCGCGCCTTCAAAGCCCGCCGTGACCATCGCGATCACGTCGACATAGCCCTCGACGACGATCAGCGCCTTTCCGTCATGCACGGCGGCGCGCGCCTTGGCGCCGTTGAACAGGATCGAGCCTTTATGGAAGAGCTGCGTCTCCGGCGAATTCAGATATTTCGCCTGCGCATCGGGGCTCAGCGCCCGGCCGCCGAACGCAATCAGCCGTCCGCGCCAGTCGGCGATCGGAAACATGACGCGATCGCGGAAGCGATCATACGGCACCGGAATATCGTCGCCGTGGACCAGGAGGCCGGCCTGGATCATGTCCTCGACCGGCACGCCCTGCTCGCCGAGATGCTCCTTCAGCGCGAAGCGGTCCGGCGGCGCATATCCCATCCGAAACCGCAGCTGCGTCTCCGGGCCCAGCCCGCGATCGGCGAGATAGCCGCGCGCCTTGGCGCCGCTTCGCGACTGGAGCTGCGCTTCGAAGAATTTCGCCGCAAGCTCGACCACTTCGAACAGCGACTTGCGCCGCTCCTCACGCACCACCTCCTCGCGCGAGACTTTCGGCAGCGGCAGCCCGGCCATGGTGGCGAGACGCTCGACAGCTTCCGGGAACGTCACGCCCTCCGTCATCATGACGAAGTCGAAGATCGAGCCGTTCTTGCCGGAGGAGAAATCGAACCAGGCCTGTTTCTGATCATTGACGAAAAAGGAGGGGGTCTTCTCCTGATTGAACGGCGACAGGCCGCGCCATTCGCGGCCGGCCTTCTTCAGCTTCACGCGCCGCCCCACCACCTCCGAGACCGGGAGGCGGGTCCGAATTTCATCCAGGAACTGGGGCGGAAAGCGCATGGGACTTGGTAGGATAGCCGGGCAAATGACGATCTGAGGGCTTTGCTTACAGATCGATGCGTTACGAGCGGCTTATACACAGGTAAGCTTGCAATTTTGCATATACATTTGTATATACATTGGATCAACGATGTCCGGCGACCGGTTTGTTCTCGATCCTGCGGAGGGTTTCGAATGGGACGAGAGCAAACGGCAAACGAACATTGCCAAGCACGGGATTGATTTCGTCGATGCCGTCGCCGTGTTCGACGATCCACGGCACACACGCGCGTCGGCGGTGGCTTCAGCGAGCGACGTTTAT
Organism: Pseudorhodoplanes sp.; assembly: GCF_035565855.1. Lineage (GTDB taxonomy): Bacteria > Pseudomonadota > Alphaproteobacteria > Rhizobiales > Xanthobacteraceae > Pseudorhodoplanes. The sequence continues at coordinate 10,321 of NZ_DATMRX010000199.1, read as the reverse complement.
CACGATCGGTGCGGTCCGCGGTCTCGTGATCGCCGTGGTCTTCACCATTCGAAACGGAAAATTGCGGATCATCTCGGCGCGGGTCGCGCGCAGAAGCGAGCGGGAACGATATGGGCAAAAAAGCAGCGGCTGAAGACATCGTCACCCTGGTTGCTTCGCTTCCCGACGGGACTCACATCGTCGAGCACCAGGATGGCCGGCTCGAACGACGGAAAAGCGAAACGGACTGGGAGCGATTGAAAGCGCTCACCGACGAAGACATTGAGGCTTCGGTCGCCGGCGACCCCGATGCGGACGAGGCGGCATGGTCGAATGACGTCGTTGTCGTGAGCAAAAAGCGTCCGATTTCAATCCGGCTCGATGAAGACGTGCTCGACTTTTTCAAGAAGCGGGGAGCCGGCTACCAGAAGCGCATCAATGCCGTTCTGCGCAGCTACATGAATGCGAGCAGCAAGGACAAAAGGCGCGCCTAGCCAATATTGCCGCAGCATGTTCAAATTGCACCTCACATGACCTCACTCCTCGCTCCCGACGAACCCGCCCCGCCGATCACGCTCCGCCCCGACGGCGCCTCGCCCTTTCTCCTTGTCGCCGACCATGCGGGCCGGCGCATCCCGCGCAAGCTCGGCGATCTCGGCGTGTCGGAGAGCGAGCTGCGCCGGCACATCGCCTGGGACGTCGGCATCGAGCCGGTGGTCCGCTTCATGGCGGACGAACTCGACGCGCACGCGATCATGCAGCCTTATTCGCGGCTGGTGATCGACTGCAACCGGCCGTTCGCGGCGGAGTCTTCGATCGCAAAGATCAGCGAGAACACGCCGGTGCCCGGCAATGTGAAGCTGACGGACGAGGACATCGCCGCTCGCCAGCGCGAAATCTTTGCGCCTTATCACGATGCGATCACGCGCGAGCTCGACCGCAGAGCGCGCGAGGATCGGCCGGCCTTTCTGGTGGCGATGCATTCCTTCACACCCGTTTACAAAGGCGTCCAACGCCCCTGGCATGCGGGCGTTCTCTACAATCGCGACTCGCGCTTTGCCGCGTTCGTACTCCGGCTCCTGCGCGAGGAAGACGACCTCGTGGTCGGCGATCAGGAGCCCTACAAGGTCAGCGACGATCACGACCACACCATCCCGGTGCATGGCGAGCAGCGCGGCCTGCCGCATGTCGCGATCGAGATCCGCCACGACCTGATCGAGAATGAAATCGACCAGCGCGCCTGGGCAAAGCGCATGTGCCGCGTGCTGACTGAGGCGAAACGGCTGCGCGACGAGAGCTACGGCGTCGGCTAGCCGCCGAAGGCGAAGGGCGGACGGCGCGTCCTGTTCTATTCGGGCGACGATGCCCGCGCCTTGCCAAAGCCGAGATCGGCCCACTGATCGATCGGCTCGGCTTCTTCGGCATCGATCTCGGTCCGCTCGCGATCGGCGGGCAGCTCGCGCAATGTCCCGGCGGACCGCTGGCGGCACATCACCTCGTCAAGCTCGGCTGACGCCAATTCGCCCGCCGCAACGCACCCCTTCGCGATGCGCAATCGGACGAGGCATAAGCGGCTGGCTGCATCTCACACAAGCTGCCTATACTCGCGAGGGGTCCGGTCCGCCGGCGCCTTGTTGCTTGTCATTGTCAGGTTCAGGAGATCGTTGAATGTCCGGCACTGCCGTCTTCGCCGCGGGCGGGTATCGCTACATCCCAGCCGTGTTTCAATATTCTGGCGGAGTTGCCGCCGAAGACGGCTTCGAACTCGAACGCGTGCGGTTTCTTAAAGCTGTGCCACTCGCCGAGGCCTTCACGAAGATCGAAGAGCATCTCAAGGCCATCGGCCGGCCCTTCACGGCCTTCGCGCATTGCGAACTCCGTTCGCCCGGACAATTCACCGATCAGGGCTTCATCGACTTCAACAAGCAATATGTGACGACGCTGGAGCGCTGGGGCATCTACAAGGACGGCGTCAATCCGGTGGCGCGCACCAATGTCTGCCCGATGTATCACGGCCCGGATACGCCTTCGATGCTCGCCTTCACCTATACGGTGCCGGTCACGAAGCCTGCGCGGCGCACCTTCATGCTGTCGGGCGGCGGCGACGTGCGGCCGGGCACCGAACTCTACAAGGACCGCATCGTGCGCTACGGCGACACCTCGCCCGAAGCGCTCCGCGAGAAGGTGGTGTTCGTCATCGAGGAGATGGAGCGCCGGCTCAAGACGCTCGGCTTCACCTGGGCGGACGCGGTCTCGGCGCAGGCCTACACCGTGCAGAATATCGGGCACCTTGTCGGGGAAGAACTCGCCAAGCGCGGCGCCATCACGGGCGGCCTCGTCTGGTACTATGCGCGGCCGCCTGTGATCGGCCTCGAATATGAAATGGATGTGCGGGGCACCGCGCGCGAATTGATACTCTAGGGCGATTTCGGTTCTCACAGGAGAGAGCCGTCGTCCCGCCCAAAAGGGGACCCCTTCGCAGAGCGGGGTTATGGGTCCTTAGCCTTCGCGGGACGCGCCGGACATGGATGATGAGCTTCACCTCAAGCGACAACGATCCAGGAGTTGTTCGATGATGACGACTTTGCTCTCCCGCCGCGCCGCACTTACCACCGCCCTCGCCGTCGCAAGCCTCGTCATCGCCGCACCGGCCTTCGCGCAAGCATGGAAGCCGACCCAGCCGATCAAGGTCATCATCCCCTACGCGCCCGGCGGCACCTCCGACATCATCGCCCGCAGCATGTCGGACCAGGTCAGCGCACGGCTCGACCAGCCGCTGACCATCGAGAACCGCGGGGGCGGTGCGACCCAGATCGGCACCAGCGCGGTGGCGAAGGCCGCGCCGGACGGACATACGATCCTGCTCGTAGGCAACACCGTCTCGATCAATCCGAGCCTGTTCAAGTCGCTGCCCTATGACACGCTGAAGGATCTTGCGCCGATCACCTATGCCGGCGTCACGCCGCACACCATCGTGGTCAACAACGACGTGCCGGCGAAAAACCTGAAGGAACTGCTCGATCTTGCGAAGGCCAAGCCCGGCCAGATCAATTACGGCTCGGTCGGCATCGGCACCTCGTTCCATCTCGGCACCGAGGAACTGAAGAAGCTGTCCGGCACCAATATGGTGCATGTCCCCTACAAGGGCATGGGCCAGGTGCTGACCGACGCGATCTCCGGCAACATCCAGATGGCGTTTGCCAACACGCCGAACGCCGCGCCCCTCGTCCAGGCCGGCAAGCTGCGCGCGATCGCGGTGGCGCATCCCAAGCGCGTTGCGCAATTGCCGGACGTGCCGACGGTCGGCGAACAGGGCTTTCCGGGATTCGAGTCCAATTCCGGTTTCATCTATTTCGCACCCGGCGGAACGCCCGAGCCCGTGCTCGACCGGCTTAACGCGGTGTTCGTCGAAGTCCTGAACCTGCCGGAGGTGAAGGAGGCGCTGACCAAACAGGGCGTCGAGGTGATGGCAACGTCCCGCGCCGATACGCTCGACTTCATCAAGCGCGAGATGAAGCGCTATGCGGAGGTCGTGGCGTTCTCGGGCGCGAAGGCCGAGTAAAACGGCGCGAGAGCGTGTAATCTGCGGTTCGGGGCAGGCCCGCCCCGGACCGATACCGAGAGACCATCATGGACATTTCCCGCATCTCGTCGGGGCGCAATCCGCCGAAGGACATTCACGCGGTGATCGAAATCCCGCTCGGCGGGGTGCCGGTGAAATACGAGATCGACAAGGAATCCGGCGCGCTGTTCGTCGATCGCTTCCTGCATACCGCGATGTTCTATCCCGGCAATTACGGGTTCATTCCGCATACGCTGTCGGCCGACGGCGACCCTTGCGACGTCCTCGTGGTGAGCCAGGTGCCGGTCGTCGCCGGCGCTGTCATCCGCTGCCGGCCGGTCGGGGCCCTCGTGATGGAAGATGAGGCCGGCGGCGACGAGAAGATCCTCGCGGTGCCGGTCGACACCCTGCATCCATTCTATGCCGGCGTGCAGAGCTACAAGGACCTGCCCGCCATCATGTGCGAGCAGATCGCGCATTTCTTCCAGCACTACAAGGATCTGGAAAAGGGCAAGTGGGTGACCATCGTGCGCTGGCTCGACACCGACGGCGCCGAGCAGCTCGTGATGGACGCGATCGCGCGCTACAACCCCTACAAGGATTGACGGCGCCGGTTTCGTTCCCGCGCGTTTGGCGAGCGCAGCGCCTCAAACGCCGTTCATTCCCGCTCAAGCAGGAATCCAGAAACTGCCAGGAACTGCTCGTGATTTGACTCTTGGTCCCCGCTTGCGCGGGGACCAACGGTAGATAGCCGCGTCATGGCTGCGCGCTTCGCCGGAGCGCCCGCTATTTCGCCTCGCCCTTCGGCTTTTTCAGCGCGTTGATCACCATGGTGGCGAGCGGCACGATCAGCGGCAGCGCGCTCTCGATCGGATGCTTGAACGAACGGCCGACGAAGCCGAATTGCTGCTGCATCAGCCGTGCGTCGTTCTGCAACGCCTCCATCGCCGATCTCTCGATCTCGTTGGCGAGCTCCAGCTCCCGGCCCGGCGCCTTGCGCGCGGCGATCAGCGCCAGAAGCCCTGCGAGGATGAAATTGGCGGCGCCGAGCGCGAGCGCGGATGTGATCGTGCTCCAAAACTCAAGCAGCGCGAAAAACGCCGCGACCTCGAACAGCAACAGGCCGACCAGCGCCAGCAACACCGCCGCGGCGTTGAGCCCGGATTGCGCCAGCACATTGCGCAGCTTGATGTCGGCGATCGCCCGTTCCGCCCGGTAGAGCACACGCAGATTGTGGATGAAGCGGTCCATGGTCATCTCGCTCGTGATATCAATCCGGCAACCAGCGCGCCGAGCAGGAACGCGGCGGCGACCGATGCGAAGGGATGCGCGACCACCAGATCCTCGGCGTCGTCCGCAGCCGCCTCGAGCCGCTCCTGCAATTCACGCAGCACATCCTCGATGTCGGCGCGTGCGCCGCCGGTGTTGCTTGCGGCCTTCTGCGCAGCCTCCACGACGGCCTCCGATTCTTCCAGGATCGGCGTTTGCATAAGCTCTCGGCGAAGCGCTTCCAGCTCCCGCTCGAGACGTGCTGAAGATCTTGCCGAAGACATAGACGGAATCATCCCGAACTTCCTACAATCGCTCCGATTGTCGGACCTATGGGTGAAAGGGTCAATCGATGATGAAATGTCTGGCCTTTTTGGTGCTGCTCATGATGGCACCGCAGGTTGCGAACGCGCAGCAGGCGGCTCCCGCTGGACTCAAGCTCGTCAATGACTGCCTGAATAATGCGGACAAAAATGGCAAGCTCGGCACGTCCTGCATCGGGCTCATCGCCGATCCCTGCCGAGCCAAGACCAATAACGATACCGACAAGAACAGGGCCTGCGCGGCGCGCGAGCTTGCGGTCTGGAATGCGATCCTGGAAACCGCCGGCAAGCACGTGCGCGCCGGCGGCTTCAAGGAGATCACGAAGGCACTCGCCGATTCCGAGAAGGCCTGGGCGGCGCAGCGCGAGGCCCTGTGCCCGACCTTCGACAAGATCGAACCGGGCTTTTTGCCGGGCGACGCCAATTATTGCCGGATGCAGATCACGGCCAACCGCGCGCTGCTGCTTCGCAAGCTCGGCGCCGGGGTGAACCCGCATTAGCAAGCCGGAATGCAAATCGGGATTACAGGATCATGGTGATCGCGCGGCCTGACATCTTCACCGAGCCATCGGATGTCGATCCGGACACGCTCGCCAATCTCGGGCCGCTGCGGCCGCTGGCCGGCGTGTGGCGCGCGGAGAAAGGCGTCGACCTCAACCCCAAGGCCGACGGACCGGAGCGGCGCGTCTTCATCGAGACGATCCACATGCAGCCGATCGATCCGCAGACCAACGGTCCGCAGCTGCTCTACGGGATGCGCTACCACATCCACATCAACACCGCCGAGGAAGACATCACCTTCCACGAACAGGTCGGCTATTGGCTGTGGGAGCCGGCGACCGGCGTCATCATGCAGACGCTCGCGATCCCGCGCGGTCAGGTCGCGCTGGCCTGCGGCCACGCCAAGGCGAACGACAGGACATTCTCCGTCTCATCGGAGCGCGGCGCGACCGATTACGGCATCTGCTCGACCGATTTTCTCGAGATGGCGTTCCGGACCGACAGCTACCGGATCGACATCACCTGCAATGCCGACGACACCTGGTCCTACGTCACGCACACGATGCTCGCGGTGCACGGCGCCGAGCCCGCCTTCGACCATACCGACCGCAACACGCTGCACCGGATCGGGCCGGCGCAGAAGAATCCGCTCATGCTGATCCTGGCGAACAAGGCGGGGGTCCCGAAACCGGCGGCTCAGCACCCGCTGTAGCGCGGCGCGCGACGGCTCATCCAGGCATCGAGCGCTTCGCGGTTATCACGGGTCGGGACCATGCGCGCGAATTGCTCGCCTTCGATCGCGAGGCCTTCCGCGATGGAGGCGTTGAGGCCGCGCGTCACGGCCGCGATGATCCGCGCGGCGGCGAGCGACGAATGGCGCAGGATGCGCTCCGCCAGCTCGAACGACGCCTCGAGCAGCGTTTCGCGGGCGACCACGCGATTGACGAGACCGATCTCATAGGCGCGCTGCGGGGTGAACGCGTCGCCGGTGAGGAGAAATTCCAGCGCGCGCTTTCGCCCGGCGAGGCGCGGCAGGCGCTGCGTTCCACCGAATGTCGGCGGAATTCCAATATTGATCTCCGGCTTTGCGAATGAGGCGCGCTCGCTCGCGACCGCGAGGTGAACGGCTTCGGTGATCTCGCAGCCGCCGCCAAAGGCGATCCCGTTCACCGCAGCGATCACGGGTTTTGGAAACGACTCCAGACGCGACGTCATCGCCTGACCGCGCCGGACGAAGGCCTTCAGCGCCGCATCCGGACCGTTCCTGATGCTTTCGGAAAACTCGTGAATGTCGGCACCGGCCGAAAACGCACGATCGCCGGCGCCGGTCAGCACGACCGCATGCACGCTCCCGTCGTCTTCGATCGCGTCGAGGATCTGCATCAGGCGGTCAATCAGCGCATAGTTCAGGGCATTCAGTTTTTCGGGACGATTGAGCGTCACAAGCGCAATCGCCCCGCGCCGTTCGTTCAACACCAGCTCAGTCATGTTGGATCTTTCCAAGTGATCACGTCCGCAAACGGCTCAAGCAGCCGGCAGCGTCACGGCCTGAAGCTGCGGTTGCCCGTGAGCCGCGCCGTGATCTGTCGCTCCATGTCATCGGTCAGCTTCAGATCGGACAGGTACAGGTCGCGCCTCGCCGCCCGTGCGGCGCTGCGATCGCGGAGAAGCCGGACGGGAGCCAGGACAATGCCGCGCAGGGCATCGATCAGCCGGCCGGCGCCGGCGGTGCGCAAGGCCGAAGCGTCAGATTCTGCAAAGTCACTCATAACCCGCCTCCATAAATGAGGATTTCTCGAAGCAGGTTTCTATTTCGGCCCGGTTTAGCTATCTTACAAACGATATTAACTCGCTCTATTCGTGAGATAATCTCATGCATTCAATTCCGCCGCTGAACGCGCTCCGGGCCTTCGAAGCGTCCGCGCGGCATCTGAGCCTGACCAAGGCGGCGCAGGAGCTCAACGTCACACCGGGCGCGATCAGCCATCAGCTCCGCGGTCTCGAAGACGTGCTGCAGGTCAAGCTGTTCGAACGCGGCGTGCGGCAGATCGCACTCACACCGGCCGGCAAGATGCTCTATCCCGGCATCCAGAGAGGCTTCGCTCACATCGCGGATGCGCTGGCCGATCTGAAGCGTTCGGTCAGCCAGCAGGTGCTGGTCGTCAGCACCTCGCCGGGACTGACGTCGAAGTGGCTGGTGCCGCGGCTCTATCGCTTCACGAGCGACCATCCGGACATCGATGTCCGCATTTCCTCCTCGATCCAGAACGCCAATTTCACGACCGACGGCGTACACATCGCGGTCCGCAACATGCCGGTCGGCGCGACATCCGATTCATCTCTGGTGGTCGAGAGGCTGTTCGAAATGAAGCTCGTGCCGGTGTGCAGTCCGCGCCTGATCGATAACACCACCCCGCTCACCCCGCAGACGATCGCGAGGATGCCGCTCATTCACGACGACACGCTGGCGCAGCGCGTCACCATACCGACCTGGGCCGACTGGTTTCGCGCGGCGAAGGTCGGAAAGGTCGATGCGGATCGCGGGCTGCATTTCGACAGCCCCGATCACGCGCTCAACGCTGCCACCGAGGGCGCGGGCGTCCTGCTCGCCCCTGACATCCTGGCCTATGACGATTTGCGGACCGGCCGGCTGGTGATCCCGGTGCCGCTCGCCCTGCCGTCAGGCCGCGCCTATCACCTCGTTTATCCCAGGCGCGAACGGCGGCGCGCCGTCGAGGCGTTCAGCCGCTGGATCAAAAGCGAAGTCGAGCAGCTCGATCCGCACGATCAGCTGGGCTGATGATGGGCGCGCCCAGCGCGCAGGCGCAATCTCCGTTCATTCCCGCGCAGCGGGAATCGGGAAAGCCACAAGCGAATGCATGGCGCCTTGACGCTGGGTGCCCCGCTTGCACCGGGACGACCGAGGACGGGAATGATGCTTACCCGCCGAGCTTCTGCTTCACCAACGCACTGGCTTTGGCAAAATCCATCTGGCCCGCGAATTTGCTTTTCAGCGCACCGACCACCTTGCCCATGTCCTTCATCGACGCAGCGCCGGTCTCGGCAATCGCCGCGTCGATGGCGGCCGTCACCTCGGCGTCCGACATCTGCTTCGGCAGATAGGACGAGATGATCGCGATCTCCTCGCCTTCCTGCTGCGCGAGTTCGGGCCGGCCGCCCTTCTCGTAGAGCTCCTTCGATTCCTGGCGCTGCTTGATCATCTTTTGCAGCACGGGGAGAAGATCGGCATCGGACAGCGTCTTGCCGGTCGCGCGGGCCTCGATATCGGCGTTCTTGAAGGTCGAGTTGATCATGCGCAACGTCGCGATCTTGCGCTCGTCCTTGGCCTTCATCGCCTCTTTCAAGGCGTTGTTGATGTCGTCGCGCAGCATGGACTGTTCTCCTTCAGCGCTGCGGCTCGGTCATACCGAAGCGGGCGGCACCGCAGTTCCGCCTGCATGTACCGCCCATGCGCGCAAAATCAAGCGCGGCGGTCCATCAGGTCGGCAACGGGCGCGGTCCGTACAGGATCACGGCGGCGCCGACGACGCAGATCGAGGCGCCGATGAGATCCCACCGGTCGGGGCGCGCGCCCTCCATCGCCCAAAGCCACATCAGCGAGGCGACAATATAGATGCCGCCATAGGCCGCATAGGCGCGGCCGGCATGCGAGGCGTCGACGAGGGTCAGGAGCCAGGCAAAGGTGGCGAGCGAGATCAGGCCCGGAACCAGCCACCAGAGCGGCTGGCCGAGCCGCAGCCACGCCCAGAAGGCGAAACATCCGGCGATTTCGGCCAGTGCCGCACAGACATAGACGAAAGCAGTTCGCATCTCTTGGTCCGAAATCCGCTCGATCAGCCGGTCCGGGGGTTGGCATTGCGCGCCGGGACGATTATTCAGGCCGCTTATGAACACCCTACACGATTCCGGCTGGGCGGAGCCTAAGGCGACCGCGCTCTTGGTGCTGGCCGACGGCACCGTCCTCGAAGGACATGGCCTTGGCGCCACCGGCTCCGCCGTCGGCGAAGTCTGCTTCAACACCGCGATGACCGGCTATGAGGAGATCCTCACCGATCCGTCCTATGCCGGCCAGATCATCACCTTCACCTTCCCGCATATCGGCAATGTCGGCACCAACGATGAAGATATCGAGACGGTGAACATGGCGGCGACGCCCGGCGCGCGCGGGGTGATCCTGCAGGGCGCCATCACCGATCCGTCGAATTACCGCGCCACCCGCCATCTCGACCAATGGCTGCGCGCCCGCGGCATTGTCGGGCTGTCCGGGATCGATACTCGCGCCCTCACCGCGCTGATCCGCGAAAAGGGCATGCCGAATGCGGTGATCGCGCACGAGCCGTCCGGCAAGTTCGATCTCGACGCCCTGAAGAAGGAAGCCCGCGAATGGCCGGGCCTCGTCGGCATGGATCTCGTGCCGATGGTCACGAGTGCGCAGCGCTTCACCTGGGATGAAGGCGAATGGGCCTGGGGCAAGGGCTATTCGCGCGTCGACAATCCGGAATTCCATGTGGTCGCGATCGACTACGGGGTGAAGCGCAACATCCTGCGCCTCCTCGCCTCAAATGGCTGCAAGGTGACGGTGGTGCCGGCGACGACATCCGCCGAGGACATCATGGCGCTCAAGCCGGACGGGGTGTTCCTGTCGAACGGGCCAGGCGATCCGGCG
>NZ_DATMRX010000198.1:0-5408 GCF_035565855.1 Pseudorhodoplanes sp. | reverse complement strand
AATCTCGACAAGCCGGGCTTCATCGGGCGCTTTACCTCAACCCTGGGCGAGGCGGGCATCAATATCGCGACCTTCCATGTCGGTCGCGAGTCACCCGGCGGAAACGCGATCGCGCTGATTGCAGTTGATGACGAACTGCCCGCCGAGGTGCTGGAGAGGGTGCGCGCGCTGCCGCAGGTGCAGCAGGCCAAGCCGCTCAAATTCTCGGCCGCTTGAGAATTGGCGCGTTTGTCTTGGAGGAATGATGGCCTCGGGTGAATCCCGAGGCCGTCTGTTTGAAGCGCTTAACGTCGCCTCGACAGCGAGTAGCCGAGCATCACCGCTTCAATAATCATTGCGATCTGGGCGAATTGCGCTTGCCGCTGTGCGGTTTCCGCGGCTGCACCGAGCGCCAGCGGTTGCGCCGGCTGGCGGCCCGAACGCTGCATCCACAGCACGATCCCGCCCGTGATGACGAGGAACGCTCCGGCGACGATCAATTGCGCATAGATGATGCCGACCATGGGAATCAGCGCGGTGACCGCGGCGCAGGTGGCAAGAATCAGTGCCGCGAGCGCACATATCGCACACGCCCCATAAGCGATGGCATCCCGGCGAAGCCGGTCAGCAAAGCCGCGTGCGGCATGCGCGACGGTGTCTTGCAAGGCCATGAGCCGTTTCCCTAATGGCGACGGCCTGCCATTCCAGCGAGGAAGCCTATTCCCGCGGCGATCGCGAGCGTCAGCAGGGGGCGTTGACCGACTTCCTCCTCGATCTTGCGAAGCGCATCGCCGCCCATGCGGGCTGCCTCGTCAGATACCGTATTTGCGCCGTTCCGGACCCGCTCGGCTGCGTCCGAGATGGTGTCGGACACGAATTCGCTTGCACCGTTTGCGGCCTGTGATGCGCCGCGTCGCGTCATGGCATTGAGCCGGCTCACGCGCGTTTCGATGTCGCGCATCAATTGCCCGATTTCATGTTCGATTTCGGCGATGTCGCCGGCAACACTGCTACCGTTTTTACGAGCCATGATGTCCTCGTTCCCCGCGGCGGTCGTGCCGCGTATTCGCCGTGCCAACGTGCGGAGAAGGAACAAGTTCCCTGCCTCCGATGTCGCTACGCTGCGGCGTAGCGCGGCCATCGCTTCAAATGCAGCGGCGCACGCACCACGGCGCGAGTGGACTGCTGGAAGTGCTACGGGCGCAACCGGCCGAAGTCGGTTGCGCCCGATAGCGCCGGCCGAGCACGAGGGGAGGGGAAATGGCGGCCGGTCGATCCTTTCAATCCCGCCACGCGGTTTTTGTTCCGCGCGCTAGATACGCCCCAGCAAAAGCAGGATGAGAACGACGATCAGGATCGTTCCGATGCCGCCGGCGGGGTAGTAACCCCAGCCGCTGCTGTAAGGCCACGATGGGAATGAGCCGATCAACAGCACGATCAGAATGATGAGTAGGATTGTTCCAAGCGACATCTTGCAACCCCTAACGTTTCCTCGATGAAACCCTGAGCACCGCAACGGTGCGTATGATTTCATTCCGGGGCTCCAACCCGCTGAGGCCTGAGAAGGTTCCTGCGCACGGAACCGACATGGTCTAAGGGGCTGCCAACGGCTTGGCCGATTTTAGAATTCCGTGAACCGCGCCGACGACAAATCGGCGATGTTGCGCTGCAAGCCGGCTTTGAGCTGCGCAGTGACAGCCGGGACGCCGCCGTAGAACCGACGCCAGAGTGTCAAACTGCGTTCGCAGAGCCGCGCTATGGACCGCGTCGAATTGATCTCGAACAGGGAGATTGGGTTCGATGGGTGTGATCATGATTCGCTGCCCGCGAACTGGGCAGGACGTTCCAACTGGAATCGAAATGCGCTCGTCCGACTTTCAGCGGGCGCCTGTGTTCTTTGCACGCGTCCAGTGCCCCGCCTGCGGCCGGGAACACGAATGGTTTGCGAAAGACGCCTGGGTGAGTGAAACCAAGAATTGGATCGAGGAAACCGCGAACTTGGCCGGCAGTCAGCAGGCCTGGGCCTCAGCAGACCTGGGCCGATGAGATGGCTCGCGTGCCGCGGCGACAGTGCGCTCTATCCGACCGGTTATGACGGGAAAATAAGTGCGCCGGACGGCTTCTGTCGGGGGGAGGGGGGATGCCGCCCGGCGCCGGCGCGATCAACGAGTGACCGCGTCTGGTTGTCCAATGGCGCGGTCAAGGTTTTGTTCCGGTTGGAGCGCACTTTCTTTCGGCTGGTTCGTTTAATGAGCAGCGGCGGGGATCACCCGAGCGGGACAAAAGAGCCGTCATGAAGCGCCCCTAGAAAGAGGCTCCTCGGGCGCAACTCCTCACGTCGGTTTTGAGCTGAATAATCTTCTAATCCGGGCAATCACGCGCTGGACACCGCGTTGTCGCGGCCCGATATCCATTCTGGCCGGAAATGGCCGTTTTCGCCCATCAGGCAAACCTCAGCACTCTCGCCGTAGTCGCCGAGCTTGCGGGCGGCATCCACGGCGAAAACCATCGCCTCGTTCTGGCTCTTGTAGGGGCCATATTGCTCCTCGCCGAACTTGATCAGCCACTTGTCCTGATCGCGCACGATGAAATAACGAGCCGTCGGCATCGTTTACCCCCTTTTTGCCACCCTGATATCCCAAACGCGGTATAGACCGGACATGTTCCGACTTTGATGCGAAAGAAAAAGCCTTTTATTTGCGCGCTTTGCCGTACTTTCGTCACGAAGTGGAACCTCGAATCGGCGTGCTTGTGATCACGAGGATGGCTGCCTTGATCGGCGCTTCTGCAACCAAACCTTCGGTTCTCACGTTGTCGCAGCATAGAAGAGCCGCGGCGCGATGTTGCGGCGACGATTTGTCCGCCCTGTCTCAGGTGGCGGAGTGATCTCATCAACGCCATTCATCAAGGAACGCGATTGGACGCTGCTAGTGCCTTTGGACCCTCGTGATTTAAGCCATCTCGCTCTTCTTCTGGATGTGGACGGCACCCTCCTCGATATCGCGCCCACGCCGCAACAGGTGCAGGTGCCGGCGTCGCTGGCATCGACGCTGGCGCGCGTGCGCGAGCGGGTCGGCGGTGCGCTGGCGTTGGTGAGTGGCCGCCCGATCGCGGAGCTCGACGCGTTCTTCGCGCCGTTGCGCCTGCCGGCCATCGGAGGACACGGCGCTGAGATGCGCCCGGTCGCGGCTGGGACAATTCTCAATGGGCGGACGCCGCCGCTCGATCCGGTCTTCAAGCAGCGTCTGAAAGATGTCGCCGCCGCGCATTCCGGCGTGGTGATCGAGGACAAGGGTTATTCGCTCGCGCTGCATTACCGAATGGTTCCGAAGCAAGGCCTGGGCTTGGTGCACGATGTCAGGCGTGCATTCGAGGCCTGGGCCGATCCCTCATTCGAGCTTCTCGGCGGCAAGGCGGTGCTTGAAATCAAATTCGCCGGTTTCAACAAAGGCACGGCCGTGCGCGATCTGATGACCTATCCGCCGTTTAGCGGCCGCGCGCCGATTTTCGTCGGTGACGACAGAACCGACGAGGATGCATTCGCGGTGATGCCGGACTTCAACGGCCAGGCGATGTCGGTCGGCCGCAAGTTTCCGGGCATCGACGATTATTTCAACGCGCCGGCCGATGTGCGGCGCTGGCTCGAGCGCCTGTCCGAGGGCGTGGCTGTGCCGTCATGAACGGCGGCGGGCTCGACCTCGCCGTTATCGGCAATGGCCGCACGGCTGCGCTGGTTGAGCCGACCGGCCGGCTGGTGTGGTGGTGCTATCCTCGTTTCGACGGCGATCCGGTGTTCTGCCGCCTTCTCGCCGGCAACGAGGACAAGGGGTTTTCCGACGTCGTGCTCGACGGCATGGTGTCGTATCGGTCGGAATATCAGCGCAACACCGCGATCGTGACGACGGTCCTCACGGATCGCCAAGGTGGTGCGGTGCGGATCATCGACTTCGCGCCGCGCTTTCGCAACTACGAGCGGGTTTTCCGCCCGCCGCAACTGATCCGCATCATCGAGCCGCTGTCGGGCTTGCCCCGGATTACCATCCGACTACGCCCGACGCACAGCTACGGCGAGCCGATGGCGCAGCGTTCGCTCGGCAGCAACCACATCCGTTATTCCGGCGGCAACGTCGTGATCCGCCTCACCACCGATGCCCCGTTGTCCTACATCGACCGGGAGGCGCCGTTCGTATTGCACCGCCCGCTCGGCATGGTGCTGGGCGCCGACGAGCCGGTGCCTGGCGATATCACCACGCTGTGCCGCGAATTCTGCGACCGAACTCGCGACTATTGGACGGGCTGGGTGCGCCGGCTCTCGATCTCCTACGATTGGCAGGAGCCGATCATCCGCGCCGCGATCGCGCTGAAGCTGTCAAACTTCGAGGAGACGGGTGGCATCATTGCGGCGCACACCACTTCGATCCCCGAGGCGCCGGGCTCAGGGAGAACGTGGGACTATCGTTATTGTTGGCTGCGCGACGCCTATTTCGTCGTCAAGGCGTTGAACCGCATCGGTGCGACGCAGACGATGGAGGACTTCATCTCCTTCATCCTCGGCATTGCCGCCAATCACACCGAGCCGCTGCGTCCGGTCTATCCCATCGTGCCGACCGACCCGATGGAAGAATATACCGCGCCGCGTCTGCAGGGTTATCTCGGCGACGGGCCGGTGCGGATCGGCAATGCGGCGGCGCGGCAGGACCAGAATGACACCTATGGCAGCATCATCCTTGCGGCGATGCCGATGTTCTTCGATCTGCGCTTGCCGCGGCCCGGCGACGAGGCGCTGTTTCGCTTGCTCGAGACGTTGGGGGAGAAGGCGGCCGAATTGGCGCTGCAGCCGGATTCTGGTCTGTGGGAATTTCGCGGCCGCCGCCAGGTACACACGCATTCGGCGGCGATGTGCTGGGCGGGTATCAATCGGCTTGGGGCCATCGCCGGGCGACTGAACTTCCTCGACCGTGCAGCCTATTGGAACGCGACGGCCGATAAGCTCCAGGCCACGATTCTGGAGCAGGCTTGGAATCCGAGGCTTCAGGCGTTTAGCGCCGCATTGGACACCGACCACGTCGATGCCAGCGTACTGCTGCTGCCCGAACTGGGCCTGATCGAGGTGTCGGATCCGCGTTTTGTATCGACGGTAGCGGCAGTCGAGCGCGAACTTTTGCGCGAGAAACACGTTATGCGCTACGCCAATCGCGACGATTTCGGGCTGCCGGAAACTGCGTTCCTGATCTGTCGGTTTTGGCTGATCGACACCTGGTGGGCTCTGGGCCGCCGTGACGAGGCGCGTGAATTGTTTCTTGATGCATTAAGCCACCGCAACAGCTACGGTCTTCTTTCCGAGGATATCCATCCGCAAACGGGGGCGCTTTGGGGTAATTTTCCGCAAACCTATTCGATGGCGGGGCTGATCTTAACTGCGATGCGTT
>NZ_DATMRX010000197.1:0-17061 GCF_035565855.1 Pseudorhodoplanes sp. | reverse complement strand
CCGTTGAAATGGCGCAGGGGCGCCTCGATCACGGCCCGCCGGTGGCGGTGATCGACATCGGGTCGAACTCCGTACGTCTCGTGGTCTATGAAGGTCTGACGCGCAGCCCGTCGCCGATCTTTAACGAGAAGGTGCTGGCCGGCCTCGGGCGGCAGGTGCAGTCGACGGGGCTCTTGGCGCCGGATGCCGTGGCCGAAGCGCTCGCGGCGCTCCGACGGTTTCGCGCGCTGTGCGACAATCTTCAGGTCGGCAAGGTCTATGGCATTGCCACCGCAGCCTGCCGCGATGCGGAGAACGGGCCGCCCTTCATCGCCGAGGCCGAACGCATCTGCCGCGTCAAAATCGATGTGCTGTCCGGCAAGCGTGAAGCGGAACTTGCCGCGCTCGGCGTTGTCTCCGGCATCCATGATCCCGATGGTATCACCGGCGACCTCGGCGGCGGTTCGCTCGAACTGATCGACGTGCGCGGCCACAAGATCCGCCGCGGGGTCACGCTGCCGCTCGGTGGTCTCGCGCTGAAGGACGCCGCCGGTCAATCGTTGAAGCGCGCCGAAAAAATCGTCGAGCGCGCACTGGCCGATGTCCCATTCCTGAAATCCGGCAAAGCCCGCAATTTCTACGCCGTGGGCGGCGCCTGGCGCGCGCTCGCCGGACTGCACATGGCACAGACCGGTTATCCGTTGCACGTCATGCATGGCTATACGTTGCGTGCGCGCGAGGCGCTGGAGTTTTGCGAACTGGTGCAGCGCGTCGATCCGGAAACGCTGTCCAATATCGAAGTGATCTCGGCGGCGCGCCGGCCGCTGCTCGGCTATGCGGCGGTGGTTCTGTCGCGGCTGATCCGCAAGATCCGTCCCGACAATATCGTTTTGTCCGCGCTCGGCGTTCGCGAAGGCTTGCTCTATTCGCTCCTCAGCGAGAGCGAGAAGAAGAAGGATGCCCTGATCGCCGCGGCCCGCAATCTCAACCTGTTGCGCTCGCGCTCGCCGCAGCATGGCGAGGAACTCGTGCGCTGGACCGACCGCTTCATGGATTCGAGCGGCATCGACGAAACCGCAGAGGAGCGCAGGCTGCGCCACGCCGCCTGTCTTGTCGCCGATGTCAGCTGGCGCACGCACCCGGATTATCGCGGCGAGCAATCGCTCAACCTGATCGCGCATGCGGATTTCGTCTCGCTCGACCATGCCGGCCGTGCCTATCTCGCGCTCGCTGTCTATTTCCGGCATGTCGGCATCACCCATGACGACGAATTGTCGCCGCGGCTGCGCGAACTGGCTTCGACGCGGATGCTGGACCGCGCGCGCATCCTCGGTGCGACGATGCGGGTCGCCTATATGGTGTCGGCCTCGATGCCCGGCGTGTTGCCGAAAACGCCGCTGCGTGTCGAGCGTGGGCGTCTCGTGCTGACGCTGTCGGGCTCGAACAGGGCGCTCAATGGCGAGCGGGTGATGAACCGTATGCGCACTCTGGCGCGGCTGATCGGACGCGAGGCCGTGGTCGTGGAAGAGTGATCGCGGGGACGATCCGAACGACCGGGGCGATACCGCCGCGTCAGCTGCTTGCCCGCGAAGCGCCAAGCTGGGTGAGAAAGAACACGTATTCTTCAGCCGCTTCCTCGAGCGCCGTATAGCGGCCCGACTTGCCGCCATGGCCCGCACCCATGTTGGTCTTGAGGAGAAGCGTGTTGCTGTCCGTCTTGGTGGCGCGCAGCTTCGCGACCCACTTGGCCGGCTCCCAATAGGTCACGCGCGGATCGTTCAGGCCGGCGGTGACCAGCATCGCGGGATAGGCCTGTGCCGACACGTTGTCGTAGGGGCTGTAGCTGAGAATATATTCGAACGCGGCCTTGTCGGTGATCGGGTTGCCCCATTCGGACCATTCGCCGGGTGTGAGCGGCAAGGTTTCGTCCAGCATCGTGTTCAGCACATCGACGAAGGGCACATGAGCGGCGATGGCGCCGTAGAGTTCGGGCGCCTGGTTGACGATCGCACCCATGAGTTCGCCGCCGGCCGAGCCGCCCGCCGCCGCGACCCGCCCGGGCGCGGCAAAGCCCTGCGCAATCAGATGGCGCGTGACGTCGACGAAATCGTTGAAGCTGTTCGTGCGCTTGTCGAGCTTGCCGTCGAGATACCAGCCGAAGCCGAGATCGTCGCCGCCGCGAATATGCGCGATGGCGCAGGCAAATCCGCGGTCGAGCAGGGACAGCCGGTTGGTCGAGAAGCCGGGCGGAATGGCATGGCCGTAGGCGCCATAGCCATAGATATGCAGAAGACCTTTCCCGTCCTTCACGAAATCGCGGCGGTAAACCACCGAGACCGGCACCATCACACCGTCGCGCGCCGGCGCGAGCAGCCGCTCGGTGACATATTGCGAGGCGTCGTAGCCGCTCGGGATGTCACGTACTTTCAGCACTTCGAGCCGGCCATCGGTGAGATGATAGTCGTAGACCGTGTTGGGCGTGACCATCGACTGGTAGTTCAGCCGCAGCCGCTCGACCTTGTATTCCGGATTGCTGCCGAGGCTCGCGACATAGCTTGCTTCGGGGAACGCGATATAGCGCTCGGCGCCGGTCGCATAATCCCGCAGGCGGATTTGCGACAGGCCGTCGATCCGCTCCTCGATCACCATCAGGTTTTCGAACGTCGTCAGCCCGAGGATGTAGTGGCGTTCGCTGCCGGGGATGATCTCTTTCCATTGCCCCGGCGCATCGATCGACGCCGTGACGACACGGAAATTCAGATGCGTGTCGTTGCTGCGGATGTAGAGCGTGCCTTCGCGCTCATCGAGGTCGTAGAGGCGGCCGGCGACGCGGGGCGAGACGAGGATCGGCTCCGCGGTAAAATCGGCGAGCGGGATCAGCCGGATTTCGTTGGTCGTGTGATCGCCCGTGGAGAAAGTCGCAAAGCGGCGCGACTGGGTGCGGCCGAGGCTGACCGTGAACATCGGGTCGGGCTCGCGGTAGATCTCCCGGTCGGCGCTTTGCGGATCGCCGAGGCGGTGATGCCAGACCACCTTCGAACGCCAGTGTTCGTCCGCGTCGGTATAGAGGAAGCTTTTCGAATCCGCGGCCCAGATCAGGCCATAGCGCCAGTTTTCGATGGTGTCGGGCAGGTCCTGTCCGGTTGCAAGGTCGCGGACCTTCAGCACGTAGCGTTCCGAGCCGTTGGTATCGATTGCGTATGCGAGAAGGCGCCCGTCCGGACTGACCGCGTGGCCGCCGAGCCGGAAATAATCGTGGCCTTCGGCCAAGGCCGGCTCGTCGATGATGATTTCATCGGCACCGCCGACAAACTTGCGCCGGAACCATTTCGGATATTCCGCGCCCGCATCGAAGGCGTACCAATAGACGTAGGCGCCATCCTTCTGCGGCACGCTGGCGTCATCGTCCTTTATGCGCCCCTTCATCTCCGCGACGACGCTGTCCACGAGATCGCGATGCGGGGCCATCACCGACTCGAAATACGCGTTCTCGGCGTCGAGATAGGCGAGAATGTCGGGGTCCTTGACCTCCGGATAACCGGGATCGCGCAGCCAGGCATAAGGGTCTTCGATCGTGATCCCGTGCCGGGTGAAGCTGTGCGGCACGCGCTTGGCAATGGGAGGCTTGTTCTTGGGATCGTTCGACATTCGATGCATCGCTTTCGAAGACTCGTGCTTAGGGCCGCCCACCAGCGCGAAGTCAGCGCTTCAGTCCAGGTCTCGTGTCTGCGGATACGAGCGTCAACCGCGCGAACTGTCTAGCTCCGCTCGATCGCCGTAACCCGTCCCTTTTCGATCGCGAGTGCGAGCTTGCCGGATTTCAGCGCCAGCGCCTTCTCGCCGAACAATTCCCGGCGCCAGCCTTTCAAGGCCGGCACGTCGGCGCGATCGTCGGCCGCGATCCGTTCCAGATCGTCGACCGTCGCAATCACCTTGGCTGCGACAGCATGTTTCTCCGCAGTCATGCGCAGCAAAACTTTCAGAAGCTCGACGATGGCGGTGCCGTTCTGCAACGGCTTGGTGCGCTCGATCGCTGGCAATGTCTTGGGATCGCGCGCCAGACCGCGCTTGACGAGGTCCGGGATTTCGAGGCCCCAGCGGGAGCGCTCGAAGCCTTTCGGCAGAGAACGTAATGACGACAGCCGCTCGATCGTCGTCGGCGCCTGGATCGCGATGTCGGCGACGACTTCGTCTTTCAGAACACGTCCGCGCGGGATGTCGCGTGCCTTGGCCTCGCGTTCGCGCCAGGCCGCGATTTCCATGAGCACGGCGAGCTCTTTCGGCTTGCGGACCCGCGATCGCAGCCTTTGCCACGCATTGTCGGGGTCCATCCGGTAGGTTTCGGGCGAGGTGAGGACATCCATTTCCTCGCTCATCCACTCGATGCGATTGCGCTTTTCGAGATCGGCCTTGAGCTTGCGATAGACGTCGCGCAAATGCGTGACATCGGACACCGCATATTCGATCTGCGCCTTGCTCAAGGGCCGGCGCGTCCAGTCGGTGAAGCGCGACGACTTGTCGAGGGTGTCGCCGGTGATGCGCTGGACAAGCTGGTCGTACGACACAGAGTCTCCGTGCCCGAGCACCATCGCCGCGATCTGGGTGTCGAACACCGGATGCGGGATCAGGTTCGCGCGATGCCAGACGATCTCGATGTCCTGACGGGCGGCGTGGAAGACCTTGATGACGGTTTCATTGCCCATCAGGTCGAAGAACGGCTGCAGGTCGATGTCAGGCGCGAGCGCGTCGACCACGACGGCTTCGTCGGGGCTTGCCAGCTGGGCGACGCAGAGCTGCGGATAATAGGTCGACTCGCGCAGGAATTCGGTGTCGACGGTCACGAATGGATGCGCCGCCAGCCGTTCGCAGGCCTCGCGAAGTTCGTTGGTGGTGGTGATCAGGTCCATGCCGGATCGATCACCCGCGGACACGCGGCATCATGATGAACTCCCACGGCGAGGGCATCGCCGCGACCGGCATGTCGATCAGGGTCGGCCCGTCCTTGCGCTTGAACCCGCGCTTGAGTGCCGCCCGCAACTGCGCGGGGTTTTCCACGCGCTCGGCGGCGGCGCCGAAGCTTTCGGCGAATTTCACGAAATCCGGATTGGTGAGGTCGCTCGCGATGGTGCGTCCGCCATACCATTCCTGCTGGATCAGCTTCACGTTGCCGAATGCGTTGTTGTTGAACACCACCGTGACCAGCGGGATCTTGTGGTGGACGGCGGAAGCGAGTTCGCTCGCGGTGTAGAGAAAGCCGCCATCGCCGGTGATCGAGAGCACCGGCACGTCGCGCCGCGCGTCCTGGACGCCGAGTGCGGTCGCAAAGCCCCAGCCGAGATTGTCCTGATATCCCGGTGAGATGAAGGTCCGCGGCTTGTAGACCGGCAGCGCCAGCCGCGCCGCAAAGCCGATCTGCGTCACCTCGTCGACGAAGATTCCGTCTTCCGGCAATTCGGCGCGGATCGCGTCGAGAATCGCCATCTGCGGCACGAGCTTCGCGAGCCGCTTGGCGAGCTTCGCCTGCCGCTCCTGCATCTCGGCCTTGCGCGAATTCCGCTTGGCATTATGCGCGGGCAGGGCGGCGATCAGCTTGCGCAGCACGGGGGCCGCATTTCCAATGAGAGCGACATCGGGCTTGCCGGCGCGCTCGGGCTCATCCGGATCGGCCTCGACGCGGATCACCTTGAGGTTCTTGTCTGTGCCCCAGACGGTGAGCTGCTGGAGCATCCGGCTGCCGACGCCGATGACGACATCGACTTCGGGCCACATCTCATGCGCCAGCGGCAAGGTGATCGAGAGCGGGTCCCGGCTGTCCAGGACCCCGCGGCCGCGCCGATAGCCCAGCACGGGCGCCTGGAGCATCGCAGAGAGCTGCGTGACCTCTTCGGAGGCGTCCTGGGCGCCGCCGCCGCAGACGATCATCGGATTCCTGGCGGCCCCGAGCAGCTTCGCCGCGGCCTCGACCGCCTCGTCGTCGATCGGCGGCTCGAAAACCGGGAGCGGCGCGAAGTCCGCCACGGGTTCGGCGCGCCCCCAAACATCCATCGCGCATTCAAGGACGGCAGGTCCGGGGCGGCCCACGAACATGGACTGGATCGCCTGGGCGACCACCCGGGGCGCATCGGCGGCGCGCGGGATGCGGGCGGAGTGGTCGACGAGCCGCGACACGATGCCGGCCTGGTCCCGGATTTCGTGCAAATGGCCGAGATCGCGGCCGATCGCGCTTTGCGGGATTTGCCCGATCAGGCCGAGGACCGGGGCGTTCATCGAATAGGCGGTCAGGAGGGCCGCGGCGGAATTGAGGAGCCCGGGCCCAGGAACCACGCAATAGGCCTGCGGCGCCCCGGTCGCCAGCGCCGCGCCGAGGGCCATATAGGCGCAGCCCTGTTCATGGCGGGTATGCAACACCCGAATCCGATTCCCCGCGCGATGCAGGGCGTCGAAGAAATGGTCGTTATGCACCCCCGGCAGGGCGTAGACCGTGTCGATTCCATGCGCGAGCAGAGCATTGACCACAGCCTGGCCCGTGGTCATTCGGACCGCCTGCGCGCTGGATTTTGGCTTCGCGGCGGCGTTCTTGGCTGGTTTGGGCATCGATTCCGTCGAGGTGCTTTTCCACCCTCAGAATGCAGATCGAGGCGGTTCTGTCGAGGCATTCCCTTGCCTTGACAAAGCACGACCCCCATGCGCTTTTCCGGCGCCTTCAGCCCACTTTGCAGAGCCCTGTCACCGAAAGATTTTCCATGCATCGTTACCGCTCCCACACCTGCGGTGCGCTCCGCCAGAGCGACATCGGCGCGGCCGTGCGGCTGTCCGGCTGGGTCCACAGGGTCCGCGACCATGGAGGCGTGCTGTTCATCGACCTGCGCGACCATTACGGGCTCACCCAGGTAGTCGCCGACCCCGACAGCCCGGCCTTCCGGGATGCGGAAAAGGTGCGCTCGGAATGGGTGATCCGGGTCGACGGCAAGGTGCGGGCGCGCCCGGCGGGAACCGAGAATCCGGACCTGCCCACCGGCCTGGTCGAGGTCTTCGCCACCGAGATCGAGGTGCTGGGGCCGGCCGGCGAATTGCCGATGCCGGTATTCGGCGATCAGGAATATCCGGAAGAGATCCGGCTGCGTTACCGCTTCCTAGACCTGCGCCGCGAGCGGCTGCACAACAACATCATGAAGCGCGGTGCGATCATCGATTCGATCCGCCGCCGCATGAAGGAGGGCGGCTTCTTCGAATTCCAGACGCCGATCCTGACAGCTTCGTCGCCGGAAGGCGCGCGCGACTATCTTGTCCCCTCGCGCATCCATCCGGGCAAGTTCTACGCGCTGCCGCAGGCGCCGCAGCAATTCAAGCAGCTGATCATGGTGTCGGGCTTCGATCGCTACTTCCAGATCGCGCCCTGTTTCCGCGACGAGGATGCGCGGGCCGACCGCTCGCCGGGCGAATTCTATCAGCTCGATATCGAGATGAGCTTCGTCACGCAGGACGATGTCTTCAACGCGGTGGAGCCGGTGCTGCGCGGGGTGTTCGAGGAATTTGCGAACGGCAAGCCGGTGACGCAGAAATTCCCGCACATCGCCTACGCCGATGCGATGCGGCTTTACGGCTCGGACAAGCCGGACCTGCGCAATCCGATCAAGATGGCGAATGTCACCGACGCCTTCCGCGGCTCGGGCTTCAAGATTTTCGCCAACATGATCGCGAACGATCCGGCGGTGGAAGTCTGGGCGATCCCGGCGAAGACCGGCGGCAACCGCGCCTTCTGCGACCGGATGAATTCATGGGCGCAAGGTGAAGGGCAGCCGGGGCTCGGCTACATCTTCTGGCGCGAGGGCGAGGAGGGCGGCGCGGGTCCGCTCGCCAAGAATATCGGTCCCGAGCGCACCAAACAGATCGCCGATCAGCTTTCGCTTGGCGTCGGCGACGCGGTGTTCTTCGTTGCCGGCAAGCCGAAGGACTTCGTGAAATTCGCAGGCCTTGCCCGCACCCGCGTCGGCGAGGAACTGAAGTTGATCGATACCGACCGATTCGAGTTTTGCTGGATCGTCGACTTCCCGATGTACGAATGGAGCGAGGAGGAGAAGAAGATCGACTTCTCGCACAATCCGTTCTCAATGCCGAACATGCCCGTGAACGAATTCCTGGCGCTCGATCCAAGCGAGACCGAGAAGATCCTCGGCATCAAGGCGTTCCAGTACGACATCGTCTGCAATGGCGTGGAGCTGTCGTCGGGCGCGATCCGGAATCACCGCCCCGACGTGATGAAGAAGGCCTTCGCGATCGCGGGCTACGACGAAAGCGTGCTGGAGGCGAAGTTCGGAGGCATGCTGCGCGCGCTCTCGCTCGGCGCCCCGCCGCACGGCGGCATCGCGCCCGGCATCGATCGCATCGTCATGCTGCTCTGCGGGGAGGAGAATCTCCGCGAGGTGGTGCTGTTCCCCATGAACCAGCGGGCCGAGGACCTGCTCATGGGCGCGCCGTCCGAGGTCACCCCGAAGCAATTGCGCGAATTGCATATCAGGCTGGCGCTGCCGCAGAAGTGACCCTGCGGGCACGGTAGCGTACAGCTCTCGCGTGCAGCGCTGCGAGGTCCGCCGATTCACAGATGCTGCGTTCCGCCGCGTCGCGGGCCATGGGCCCGTGACGCGCGATTCCGGGCCGTTTCAGGTAGTATTCGCAATGTCTCGATAACTTCCCTAAAAGGCAGGGCAGCGGTTTCGGCTCTGCTTCGGAAAAGAAATAATGCCATCGGTGATGTCCAATTTGTCCGAGGATCTGAAGAATCGGGCGCTCGCTTATCATCGGTTTCCGAGGCCCGGAAAACTTCAGATCGCGGCCTCCAAGCCTCTCGGCACCCAGAACGATCTTGCCTTGGCCTATTCGCCGGGCGTCGCTGCGGCCTGCGAGGCGATCGCGGCCGATCCGCGCGAGGCGGCCGAACTCACGACGCGTCAGAATCTTGTCGCCGTCGTCTCGAACGGCAGTGCGGTTCTCGGTCTCGGCAATATCGGGCCGCTTGCGTCCAAGCCGGTGATGGAAGGCAAGGCGGTCCTGTTCAAGAAATTCGCGGGCATCGACGTGTTCGACATCGAGATCGATGCGCCGGAAGTCGACCGCATGGTCGACGTGATCTCGGCACTGGAACCGACCTTCGGCGGCATCAACCTCGAGGACATCAAGGCGCCGGAATGCTTCGAGGTGGAAGCCAGGCTGAAGGAGCGGATGAAAATTCCGGTCTTCCATGACGACCAGCATGGCACAGCCATCATTGTCGCCGCCGCCGTCACCAATGCGCTTTATCTTGCCGGGAAGAAAATCGAGGACGTGAAAATCGTTGCGTCGGGCGCAGGTGCTGCGGCGCTCGCCTGCCTCAATCTCCTCGTCGCGCTCGGTGCCAAGCGCGAGCACATCTTCGTCTCCGACATTGAGGGCGTGGTCTACAAGGGCCGCAACAAGCTCATGGACCGCTGGAAGGAGGTCTACGCGCAGGACACCGACGCGCGGACGCTCGGAGACATCATCGGCGGCGCCGACATCTTCCTCGGCGTGTCGGCAGGCGGTGTGCTGCAGCCCGACATGGTCAAGCGCATGGCGGATCGGCCGCTGATCATGGCGCTCGCCAACCCGACGCCCGAAATCATGCCGGACGAAGCGCGCGCCGTAAGACCGGACGCGATGATCTGTACCGGACGTTCGGACTATCCGAACCAGGTCAACAACGTGCTGTGCTTCCCGTTTATTTTCCGCGGCGCGCTGGATGTCGGTGCGACCACCATCAATGAGCCGATGAAACGTGCGGCGGTAGAAGCAATCGCTGCGCTGGCGCGCGAAGCGCCGTCCGAAGTTGCCGCCCGCGCCCAGGGCGGCGAGGCGCGCACGTTCGGCCCGGGCTCGCTCATTCCCAATCCGTTCGATCCGCGATTGATCCTGCGGATCGCTCCGGCCGTCGCGCAGGCCGCGATCGAGTCGGGCGCGGCGACCCGGCCGTTCGGGGATTTCGATGCCTATCGCGAGCGTCTGAACCGTTTCGTTTTCCGGTCCGGCTTCATCATGAAGCCGGTCTTCATCCGCGCCAAGGAAGACCTCAAGCGGGTGATCTACGCCGAGGGCGAGGATGAACGTGTGCTGCGTGCGACGCAGGTCGTGGTCGAAGAGGGGCTCGCTCATCCGCTGTTGATCGGGCGTCCGAATGTCGTCGAGACGCGGCTTGAACGCTATGGATTGTCGGTCCGCCCCGGCCGCGATTTCACGTTGATCAATCCGGACGACGACCCGCGCTACCGCGAATTCGTCCAGGCCTATGTCGAAGCCGCGGGGCGGCGCGGGATCACTCCCGACGCTGCGCGAACCATCGTGCGGACCAATGCGACGGTGATCGGGGCACTCTCGGTGCGCCTGAAGATTGCCGACGCCCTGATTTGCGGGCTTGAAGGCCGCTACATGGCGCACCTGAAGAACATCCGCGACGTCATCGGGCTGGCGCAGGGCGTGGACGAGTTCGCGGCCTTGTCGCTCGTCATCACCGACAAGGGCGCGTATTTCCTCGCCGATACGCATGTGACCCCGGAACCGAGCGCGGAGGCGATTGCCGACATGGCGGTGCTTGCCGCGGCGCATGTCCGCCGCTTTGGTCTGGAGCCGAAAATCGCGCTGCTCTCGCACTCGGATTTCGGCTCATACGACACAGCATCGGCCGCCAAGATGCGTGCGGCGATGAAGCTGCTGCAGGAGCGCAACCCGGAACTCGAAGCCGAAGGTGAGATGAATGGCGACACCGCGCTGAACCCGGCCATTCGCGAGCGGGTGTTTCCGCATTCGCGGCTCAAGGGTGAGGCCAACGTTCTGATCATGCCCAATCTCGACGCCGCCAATATCGCCTACCAGATGACCAAGGTGCTGGCGGACGCACTGGCGGTCGGGCCGATTCTGATCGGCGCGGCGATGCCGGCACACATCCTGACGCCGTCGGTCACGGCGCGTGGCGTGATCAACATGACGGCGCTTGCGGCCGTGGAAGCGCAGGGCGCGAGCGCGCGGTAATCACGCCGCGCTTTGCGGCATTTTGTCGTTCGCGGCTCGCTTGAAGCGGCCGGGCAAAATGCTTAATTCCAAGCCTGCCGCTTGTTTTCAGCGCTTTACGCGCTGTCGGGGCGGCTTTTTCATTCCGTGAGCCGGTTCGCCGGACTCTCGGGCTGCGCTCTCTGGTTGAGGAGGTCGGCACATGCGCCGGAACGCCCTCTTTCAATCGGGGACGGGCTTGGGGGCCCCAAGTACCTCCCGAACGAAGGACTTGCACATCGACGCAGCCGCGTCGAACACCGCACCACAGGACGACCGCTTCGTTTTGCGAAACGGGATCAGATGCGCGGGCACGCATCTTATCATCGATCTGTATGGCGCCCGGAAACTCGATGACATCGATCATATCGAGACGGTGCTGCGCGACTGCGTCACCGCATCCGGGGCGACCCTCTTGCACATCCATCTGCATCATTTCGAGCCGAATGGCGGAGTATCCGGCGTCGCGGTGCTGGCCGAGAGCCACATCTCGATTCACTCATGGCCGGAAAATCGTTACGCCGCGCTCGATGTGTTCATGTGCGGCGCCGCAGAACCCGAAGCCTGCATTCCGGTTCTGCGCGAGGCCTTCAAGCCGACGCGCATCGCAGTGAGCGAAATCCTGCGCGGGCAGGGCGTCTAGCCCGCCTGCGGATTTGGGGGCGTCTCGACTAGAATGAACGTCGGCGGGCGCCGCGCGCGCCGGCGTGAGGATGCGTCATGGCCGAGGATCGCTGGATTTCCGAGTCGCTGTTCGATGATGCCGGATTGCGCACGTCCTACAGGGCGACGCGCATCCTGCACGAGTCGAAAACAGAGCATCAGCATCTGTTGCTGTTCGAGAGCCCGCATTTCGGAAAGGTGCTGATGCTCGACGGCGCAACGCAAGTCACGTCAGCGGACGAATTCATCTACCATGAGATGATGTCGCATGTGCCCATCCTCGCGCATGGGCGCGCGCAGAACATTCTGATCGTCGGCGGCGGAGACTGCGGCATCGCCGAGGAGGTGCTCAAGCACGACACGGTGCAGCGCCTGACGCTCGTCGAAATCGATGCATCGGTGGTGGCTTTTGCCAAAGACTATTTCCCGGAATTCACCCGCCCGGTCCTGAGCGATCCGAGGTTCGAGCTTGTGATCGGGGATGGCCTGTCATTCGTCGAGCAAACCGAGCGCCGGTTTGACGTCGTGATTGTGGATTCAACCGATCCGCACGGGCCCGGCGAAGTCCTGTTTTCCGAAGCCTTCTATCGCGGCGTGCGGAAATGCCTCAATCCGGGCGGGATCATGGTCACCCAGAGCGGCGTGCCGTTCCTGCAGCCGCGCGTGGTGCAAAACTCGGTCAAGGCCTTCCGCACTCTGTTTGTGGACGGCGGCTGCTATGTGGCAGCCATTCCGACCTATACCGGTGGTCATCTCGCGATGGGCTGGGCCACCGACGACATTGCGCTGCGCAATGTCTCCGTGGAGGAGCTGACGCAACGATACGAGCGGGCCGAACGCTTCCCGACGCGATACTGGACGCCGCAGGTGCATCGCGCGGCGTTCGCGCTGCCGCGCTACATCGACGAATTGATTGCGCAGCCGTGATGTTTCGGCGCTCATGTGCGCCGATCTCAAAACTGGTTCGCCAGAAATGTTTCCAGCGTCACCGGGTCCGCTTTCAACAGCGGCTCGGCGGGCGTGACGCCTTCGAATTCCGTCGCCTCGAAGAACCAGCCCCGCGTTGCCGGCAATCCCCACAATTGCGAGCGGCTGGTGTTGGTCAGGTCCCAGCGGATCGGCGGAACGTCGGGATCGATGGCCTGATAATGGGTATTGAACAACTCGATCCGATGGTCATCCGGATCGCGGAAATAGACAAACAGCGCGTTGCCGATGCCATGCCGTCCGGGCCCGCGCTCCATCCGGCTGGCATAGCCCATGCTGGCGGCAACATCGCAGGCATGGATGAGGTCGCGCACCTCCGGCACCGTGTATGCGAAATGGTGCAGGCGCGGTCCGCGACCGTTGCTGAAGACAATGTCGTGCGGATTGCCCTTCCGCGCGAGCCAGATGCCCCACAATTCGTCCGTGCCGTCCCGTGCGGTATATTCCGTCAACCGGAATCCGAGCGGGGCGTAGAAATCGAACGCGCGCTGGATATCGGACGCTGCGACCTGGACATGGTCGAGATGCTGCGGGCTGCCGCCGTGGAATTTGTCGAAGCGCTGCATCAGTCGGGGCACGATATCCATCGTCGTGCAGAGTTCGATCGGCGAGCCCGAACCGTCGACGAAACGCAGCGTGCGCCCCTGATGCTTCGCCTCGATCCAGCTGTTCGGCACGTTGGCTTGATCGAGATAATGCTTGGCCTTATCGAGGTCGCCTTCGGTGAGCACGCGAAAGCCGATCGCCTGACACACCGGTTTGTCGTCAGACCGGCGGATGACGAGTGAATGGTGGGAGGCTTCTTCCAGCCCGCGCAAATAAAGCGCGTCGTCGTCCTGGTCGCTCACTACGAGACCGAGGACGTCGCAATAGAAGCGGCGGCTCGCGTCGAGATCGCGGCCGGTCAAAATCACGTGGCTGACCCGTGTGATGTTGAAGGGCGGGTCAAGAACTGGCGCGGGCAGGGTCA
The DNA here is from genome assembly GCF_035565855.1 of Pseudorhodoplanes sp. GTDB lineage: Bacteria > Pseudomonadota > Alphaproteobacteria > Rhizobiales > Xanthobacteraceae > Pseudorhodoplanes. The sequence goes on along the minus strand of NZ_DATMRX010000197.1, from coordinate 3,407 downwards.
TGCTGATCGATTGGGCTGAAGAGACGTGGGCAGGGCCACTTGATGTGGGCGTGGCGCACCATATGGCTCGTGGCAGGCGGGTTCAATTGTCTCGTTGTCCGACCCGCCGCCCGGTGTAGACTTGCGAAAGTCCGAGCTGTATCGACCAAAGATCAACGGATGCTGCGGCCATGAGTTTTTTTCCCGGTGAGGATCCGACCCCTGGTGACCGTCAGAGCTGCGATGCGCTCGAGCGCGTGATCGTTCCGCGCTCGACCGATCTCGGCAATTTCGAGGTTCGCCGGGCGCTGCCCTCTGCGCAGCGGCGCATGGTTGGGCCGTTCGTGTTCCTCGACGAGATGGGCCCGGCGGAATTTCGCGCGGGGACAGGTGTCGACGTGCGGCCGCATCCGCATATCGGACTTGCCACCGTGACCTATCTGTTCGACGGCGAGATCACCCACCGCGACAGTCTCGGCACCTTCATCGCCATCCGGCCCGGCGAAGTGAACTGGATGACGGCCGGGCGCGGCATTGTGCATTCCGAACGCACGGCGCCGGAGCTCCGCGTCGACGGCGACACGCTGCACGGTCTGCAATGCTGGGTCGCGCTTCCGGCCGACAAGGAGGAGATCGCGCCATCGTTCTTTCACCGCGACGCAGGCGACCTCCCGCTCGTCAGCGATGTCGGATTCACCGCTCGCGTGGTCGCAGGGCAGGCCTTCGGTGCGCGCTCCCCGGTCGTGACCGCGTCCGACACGGTGTTCGCCGATGTGGTGATGCAGGCAGGCACAACGGTCCCGCTCGACCCCGATTACGAAGAACGCGCAATCTATGTCGTGAGCGGAACGATCGAGATCGCGGGGGATCAATTCACCGGACCGCGTCTTCTGGTGTTTCGGCCCGGCGACCGCATCGCGATCCGCGCCGTTACCGCAAGCCGGATCGCGATCCTTGGCGGCGCGGCACTCGATGGTCCGCGCCACATCTGGTGGAATTTCGTCTCCTCGCGGAAGGAGCGCATCGAGCAGGCGAAAGAGGACTGGAAAAACGCACGCTTCGATATCGTGCCGGGCGACGAGACCGAGTTCATTCCGCTGCCCGAGCGCTAGCCCATTGGCCCAGTCGGCTGAAGCGCTGCTGGCGCGGTCGCCCCGCCGGGCGGCCCGCTTAACATGCGCCTAACCATACCCTCAGGCGCCGCAAGCGCTGTCACCACCAATCGAAACGCGAGCCCTATGCTTAATCCCGCCTTTACGGGAAGCGGGCAAGTTGGGTTGTTGAGTGTGCGTGGGGGCGTTTGCGTTGTCATCGAGAGCCAGAAAACTGATCGCGATCGCGGTCGGCATCCTGCTCGCGGGTGCACCCATGATCGGGCTTCACCTGTGGGTCGATGGCCTTCTGGTTCGCCAAAGCGCAAGCGATATCGAAACCTTCGCGCGCCGCTCGGTCAATCTGGCTGATGCGCGCCTTGGCCTCGCGCTGTCCGGCCTCGCCACACTCGCCAAACGCGGCGTCGACGGCTGTCGCGCGGACCAGGTGGCGGCGCTCGGCGAAGCCAGCCTGTCGTCGCCCTGGGTCAAGCAATTCTCTGTGCTCGGCGCCGCCGGGCAACCGCTTTGTGCCGACGTCGCCTTGCCGGGCCTCGTTCGCGTGCTCTCGTCGCGCAAGGTGCAGGGCTCGGACGCTGAAATCGAGGTGGTGCAGATCGACGGCCGGCCCGGACGCATGGTGCGGTTGCGGCAGCCAGCCGGGCCCGGGGGAACGGCGAGTCTGGCCGCCCTCGTCCTCCCGGAAGTCCTGATCGCCCGGCTCGGCATGAGGGAACGGGTCGGAGCGGAATATGCCCAGCTCGCCCTGCTGGACGGCACCATGATCTCGGAACTCGGCACCCGCCCAACCGATAGCGAAAGCCTTTCGTCAGTGACCCGCAATGCGCAGGTCAACGACCGTTTCGGCGTGCGGGTGGCGACGTCGCATCCGCAGATCGGAGGCGAGGTGTCGATCGCGGACTTGCGCGAGATCGCGATCGCGATGACGGGGATCCTCGCGCTGGCCATCGTCGCGGTCGCGCTCATCCTGCGCGTACGCTATCGCGACAATCCTGTGGCAGATCTCGAGCGCGCGCTGCGGCGCGGCGAGTTCGTGCCGTATTACCAACCGATCGTCGACATCACCAGCGGACGGCTTCGCGGCGCCGAGGTCCTCATGCGCTGGAAGAAAAGCGATGGGACCGTGCTGCCGCCCGCCGCGTTCATTCCGCTCGCGGAATCAAGCGGGCTGATCGTGGCGATGACGCAAAGCATCATGCGCCATGTCGTAAAGGAGCTGGGGCAGGCCTATGCGCTGCGTCCCAAGCTCAAGGTCGGCTTCAACTTGAGCGCAGAGCATTTCTCGAACGAGACGATTGCCCGCGAGCTGCGGTCGATCTTCGAACGTTCGCCCATTCGCTATTCGCAGATCTTTCTGGAAGTGACCGAGCGTCAGCCCCTCGAAAATCTGGCCCAGACGCGCCGGATCATTGCGACCCTGCAGGATCTCGGTCTGCGCATCGCGATCGACGATGTCGGCGCCGGCCATGGCGGGCTGTCCTATATCCTGAAACTCGGCGCCGACATCATCAAGATCGACAAGATGTTCGTCGACGCGCTGGGCAGCGACAATCATTCGAGCACCATCATCGAGACGCTCGTCGATCTGGCCGCGAGCATGCGCATGGACATCATCGCCGAGGGCGTCGAAACCTTCGAGCAAGTGGTCGCCTTGCGCGAGCGCGGGATTCGCACCGCGCAGGGCTTTGTCTTCGCTCCACCGCTGCCGGGACCTTCGTTCCTGAAGCTCGTCGAGGCGATCGATCCACGCCAGGCAACGGAAACCGCGTTCAATCCCGCTCAACCGCAGCTCCGCATGGCCTGACGCCCGGCTTTGTGGAGGCGCTTCGCGGCGCATGATATGCTGCGCAGGCGCGCGATCGACGGGAGAACGTCCATGATTCGGATGACCACAGGAGCGGCCTGCCTTGCACTTGCTCTGGCGATGCCGGTCCAGGAGGCCGCCGCGCAGGAGGGTCTGATCGGAGGAGCGATCTTTGGCGGCGCCGCCGGCGCAATCATCGGTGGTGCGGCAGGTGGCCGTGGCGGCGCAGCGGCGGGTGCGATCATCGGAGCCGCGACAGGCGCGGCGCTGGGCGCGCAGATGGAACGCCGGCACACCGGCTATTATTGGTATAACGGCCGCTGCTGGCGGTGCGACCGGGGTGGCGATTATCACCTGGTGTCCCGCGGCTTCTGTTGAAAGCGCGCGCGGCGGCCCGGGGAGGGGTTGCAACAGCCCATCCTTGCCTCAGGATTGCCATCGCCCGCGCGCAGGACTGACCCGAATTTTCACTGAGCCCCCGCTACATCCATGAAAATCCCGTTTCTTGCTCT
>NZ_DATMRX010000196.1:0-2951 GCF_035565855.1 Pseudorhodoplanes sp. | reverse complement strand
CTGGCCCGCCGTGCCCATCGCGGCAAAGGCGACGCCGCGCAGCGTCAGGTCGAGATCGGCCGAGGGACAGACGATGGCGGCATTGTTGCCGCCAAGTTCGAGGATGGCGCGGGCAAAGCGCTGCGCAAGCCGCGGCGCCACTGCCCGGCCCATGGCCGTCGAGCCCGTCGCCGAGACCAGCGGCACCTGCGGATGGTCTGCCAGCACTTCCCCGAGCGCCCGCCCGCCGATCAGGACCGATGACAATCCATCCGGTGCCGTGCCGCCATCGGCGCGGAACCGCTGCATCGCGCGCGCGAACAGCGCCTGCGTCGCGAGCGCGGTCAGCGGCGTCTTTCCGATGGCTTCCAGACGATGCTGTTGCCGCAGACAAGCGCGAGCGCCGCATTCCAGGACCAGACCGCGACGGGGAAGTTGAACGCGGAGATGATGCCGGTGACGCCAAGCGGGTGCCACGTCTCCATCATCCGATGCTCGGGCCGCTCGGTCGCGATGGTCAGGCCGTGGAGCTGGCGCGACAGCCCGACCGCGAAATCGCAGATATCGATCATCTCCTGCACTTCGCCGAGCCCTTCGGAGACGATCTTGCCCGCCTCGATGGAGACGAGGCGGCCGAGCGCCTGTTTGCTGGCGCGGAGTTCCTCGCCGAAGAGGCGGACCAGCTCGCCGCGTTTGGGCGCCGGGACGTTGCGCCAGGACAGGAAGGCATCGTGGGCGGCGGCGATCGCGTCCCGCGCGGCCTCGGGGGTGGTCTCGGCAATTTCGGCGATCACTTCGCCGGTGATCGGCGAGCGGGTCGGCAGGCTCCCACGGTGGCGGTCGAAAGGTAGCCCCAGCTTGGCCAGAAGGGCTGCGGCATCGTCGGCAAGGCCGGCAGGTCTGGAGGTCGTCATCGGCTCGGTCCCGTAGCGGTCGCATCAGCGGATGGGACATGCAGCATACCGGGTCGGGAATGTCATCCGGTTCGGGCCGGTGGCGCCGCGCCCGCCGAGGTCCCATATTTACGTGGATATCGTTCGGAACAGGCTCATTTCGAGCGGCTTTGGCGCTACGCCTGTCCGTCGGCAGAGCCGGAACAAAGCCCGTGAATCTCCCTCGTACGGACGCATGATGTCATCCGAAAACCGGGTTCCACTTTTTGGAATCATGCTCTAGAACCCGCCATGGCGCAGACACCCCAGCACGACAAACTCCTCATCGTCGATTTCGGCTCGCAGGTCACTCAGCTGATCGCAAGGCGGGTGCGCGAGGAGGGCGTCTATTCCGAAATCGTCCCCTTCAATCGGGCCGAAGAGGCCTTCCGCGAGATGAAGCCGAAGGCGGTGATCCTGTCCGGCGGTCCCGCATCCGTTCATGAAGCCGGGGCGCCGCTGGCGCCGCCCGCGATCTACGAGGCCGGCGTGCCGGTGCTCGGCATCTGCTACGGCGAGCAGGCGATGGCGCAGCAGCTCGGCGGCAAGGTCGAGGGCGGCCACCATCGCGAATTCGGCCGGGCCGAAGTGACGGTGACGGAGGATTCGCCGCTGTTCGAGGGCGTCTGGGAGAAGGGCCAGAGCTATCCGGTCTGGATGAGCCATGGCGACCGCGTGACTGTCCCGCCCGCGGGCTTCCGCGTCCTTGCGACCTCGCCGAATGCGCCGATCGCCGTGATCGGCGACGACAGGCGCAAGTTCTACGGCGCGCAATTCCATCTCGAAGTGGTGCACACCCCGCATGGCGCGGCGCTGATCCGCAACTTCGTGCGCAGGATCGCGGGCTTCAGCGGCGACTGGACGATGCGCGCCTTCAAAGACGAGGCGATCGAGAAAATTCGCAAGCAGGTCGGCAAGGGCAAGGTGATCTGCGGTCTGTCCGGCGGCGTCGATTCCGCGGTCGCCGCGGTGCTCATTCACGAAGCGATCGGCGAACAGCTCACCTGCGTGTTCGTCGATCATGGATTGCTGCGGCTCGGCGAAGCCGAGAAGGTGGTCGCGCTGTTCCGCGGCGCCTACAACATCCCGCTGATCCATGTCGAAGCCGAAGACCTGTTTCTGAAGGAGCTCGAAGGCGTCGACGACCCGGAGCAGAAGCGCAAGATTATCGGCCGGCTGTTCATCGAGGTGTTCGAGCGCGAGGCGAAGAAGATCGGTGGCGCCGATTTCCTCGCGCAAGGCACGCTCTATCCGGACGTGATCGAAAGCGTGTCGTTCACCGGCGGGCCGTCCGTCACCATCAAGTCGCATCACAATGTCGGCGGTTTGCCCGAGCGCATGAATATGAAGCTCGTCGAGCCGCTGCGCGAATTGTTCAAGGACGAGGTGCGCGCGCTCGGCCGCGAGCTTGGTCTGCCCGAAGTCTTTGTCGGCCGCCATCCGTTTCCGGGGCCGGGCCTTGCGATCCGCTGTCCGGGGCCGGTCACCAAGGACAAGCTCGATATCCTGCGGCTTGCCGACGAAATCTATATCGAGGAAATCCGCCGCCACGGCCTTTACGACGACATCTGGCAGGCCTTCGCGGTGATCCTGCCGGTGAAGACCGTCGGCGTGATGGGCGACTATCGCACCTACGACTATGTCGTCGGCCTGCGCGCGGTCACCTCAACGGATGGCATGACCGCGGATTTCTATCCGTTCGACATGAAGTTTCTGGGCCACGTCGCGACCCGCATCATCAACGAGGTGAAGGGTGTCAATCGCGTAGTGTATGACGTGACGTCGAAGCCGCCGGGGACGATTGAGTGGGAGTGAGAACGGCCACTCCCGTTGTTGGCTTTCGTCTCCGCGGGCTCCATCTTGAGAGGGAGCCCGTCGCATTGAGCCTTGGTGGGACGTTCAATCGTGACACCCAACCGCTTTGCGACTTTAGAGCGAACCTCTTCAAGCGTCGCCTCAAGCCGATTGATCGGTGACATCGAATCCACCTGGTCGGTGCAATATCGACTAACCAGATATTCGCGAGTCTGCGACATCGTC
>NZ_DATMRX010000195.1:0-18505 GCF_035565855.1 Pseudorhodoplanes sp. | reverse complement strand
CTTCTTGCGCTCCTCGAGCAGCATCATCAGCGCACCGGCGCCCGCGGGCTCCAGCGTCTCGATGACGATCTGATAATTCGAGCGCCCCGGATAGGTCGTGATGCGCCCGGTGACGATGACCTCCAGCCCTTCCTCGGGCTTGAACCGCATGCGGTTGAAGGTCATCTTCCAGATCACGGCGTCGAGCCGCGCACCCTCGTCCTTGAGGGCGAAATAGACGTGGCCGGACGAATGCGGCCCCCGGTAGCCGGAAATTTCGCCGCGGACGCGCACATAGCTGAAATTGTCTTCGACCGTGCGTTTGAGCGCCTGCGAGACCTCGGAGACGCTCAATTCCACAACATTGATGCGGGCGGCTTCAGACATCTTTGGCGATTCGCTTGCGGGTCGAGACCTTCATGCTACACAAACGACCTCGAAATAAGGCCTTTCGCGACGAATGAACATCCTTCTGCTCGGTTCCGGCGGGCGCGAACATGCGCTGGCCTGGAAGATCGCGGCGAGCCCGCTGGTGGATCGCCTCTATTGTGCGCCGGGCAATGCCGGGATCGCACAGGAGGCCGAATGCGTCGCGCTCGATCCTGCGGACCATGCGACAGTGATCGCCTTCTGCAAGGACAGGAAAATCGACCTCGTGATGGTCGGGCCGGAAGCGCCGCTTTGCGCCGGGATCGTCGATGACCTTGAAGCGGCCGGGATCAAGGCATTCGGACCGAGCAGGGCGGCAGCGCAACTCGAAGGCTCGAAAGGCTTCACCAAGGATCTGTGCCGCGCCCATGCGATTCCAACCGCGGCCTATGAGCGTTTCACCGCGCCGGAGCCGGCGAAGGATTATGTGCGCAAGCACGGCGCGCCGATCGTGGTGAAGGCGGACGGGCTTGCCGCGGGCAAGGGTGTCGTGGTCGCGGAAAATGTCGATCAGGCGTTGCAGGCGATCGACATGATGTTCGAGGGCGGGCTCGGGGCAGCGGGAGCGGAGGTCGTGATCGAGGAATTTCTCGACGGCGAGGAAGCCTCGTTCTTTGCGTTGTGCGACGGCACCACAGCGATCCCGCTTGCCTCCGCGCAGGACCACAAGCGTGCCTTCGACGACGACCGCGGTCCGAATACCGGCGGCATGGGTGCCTATTCGCCGGCGCCGGTGATGACGCCGGACATGACCAGACGCACGATGACGGAGATCATCGATCCGACGCTGCGCGCCATGGCGGCCATGGGTTCACCCTACAAGGGCGTACTCTTCGCCGGCCTCATGATCACCAAGGATGGTCCGAAGCTGATCGAATACAACGTGCGCTTCGGCGATCCGGAGACGCAGGTGCTGATGCTGCGGCTGAAATCCGACCTCGTGCCGGCATTGATGGCTGCGCGCGACGGTGTGCTCAAGTCCTTCGATCTGCGCTGGTATGACGACGCTGCACTGACCGTCGTGATGGCGTCCAAAGGCTATCCGGGCGACTACAAGAAGGGCACGGTGATCGGCGGCCTCGACGAAGCCGCGAAGGTCGAGAGCGTGCAGATCTTCCACGCCGGAACCAGGGCGGAGAATGGGCGCATCCTCGCCAATGGCGGCCGGGTGCTGAATGTCTGCGCTATCGGCCGCAATGTCGCGGAGGCACAGCGGCAGGCTTATGCGGCCGTCGATCGGATCGACTGGCCCGACGGCTTCTGCCGGCGTGACATCGGGCGGCGGGCGATCGAGCGGGAGCAGGCCTAGGCAGCAAATGCGCCGGTCATATATACTCAGATCATTGGAGTATATACGAGGCCCGCAATGGGCATTTTTATCAAGAAGCCGGACACTGAAGCAAAAATCCGGGAACTCGCCGAGCGCACCGGCGAGAGCATTACTGATGCGGTCGACCATGCGGTCGAGGAAAAGCTGCAGCGGCTTCGACCCAAGACGAAAAAGGGGCGCATCGACCGCGAGAAGCTCGCGGAGCTCTTGGCTTATTTCGATTCACTGCCGGTCGACGATCCACGATCTGCTGAAGAAATCATCGGCTATGACGAGCATGGCCTTCCAAAGTGATCGTGGTGGATACCTCCGCTTTGTTTGCGGTCGTCGCCCGTGAACGCGAGCGTGAGACCTTCATCAATATCCTGGATCAAACTGACGGCGCCCAATGCTCGGCCGTCTCATATGTTGAAGCCGTCATGGCGCTGACTGGTCGATCAAAAACCACTGCAGCTCAAAAAGTCAGTGCATTGTTTGAAGAATTCAGAATTGAAATCGTTGCTGTCGATCCAATTCTCGCAGAAGCAAGCGTCGCCGCTTTCGATCTGTATGGCAAAGGCCGACACCGTGCGCGCCTTAACCTTGGCGATTGCTTTTCGTACGCGCTCGCCAAGACCCGCGATCTTCCACTTCTCTTCAAGGGCGACGACTTCGTGCATACCGACATCGTTCCGGCATGGCGTCCATGAGACGCATCGGCTAGAACGGCATGGCCATGACCGACCTCGCCGATCTTTATCCCGGATTTGAATCGCACTGGATCGACACCCAGGCCGGCCGCATGTTCGCGCGCTCCGGGGGCGACGGTCCGCCGCTACTGCTGCTCCACGGCTACGCGCAAACCAATGTCATGTGGCACAAGGTGGCGCCCGCGCTGGCCGCCAAATTCCGCCTGATCCTGCCCGACCTGCCGGGCTATGGCTGGTCGGCTGCGCCGCGCTCCGGCAAGGGGCACGCGCCCTACGACAAGCGCTCGATGGCGAAAGTCATGGTCGAGCTGATGGAGAAGCTCGGCTATGCGCGCTTCTATCTCGCGGGACATGACCGCGGCGGCCGGGTGTCGTATCGCTTGGCCCTCGACCATCCGGGCCGGCTGATCAAGCTCGCGGTGCTCGACATCATTCCGACCTTCGAGATGTGGCACCGCATGGACCACACCCTCGCCATGAAGGTCTGGCACTGGCCGTTTCTCGCGCAGAAATACCCGATGCCGGAAATGCTGATCGAGAAGGCGCCGATCGAATATCTCGATTACAAGATGGCGAGCTGGACCAAGGCCAAGGACCTCTCGGCCTTCGATCCGCGGGCGCTTGCGCATTACCACGCCTTCTTCTCCGATCCGCTGCGGATCCATGCGACGTGCGAGGATTATCGCGCCGGCGCGACCACCGATCTCGGCCATGACGAGTTCGACCACGCCGCACGCAACAAGATTTCTGCGCCGATGATCGCGCTGTGGGGCGCCGCCGGCATTCCGGCCGAAAATTCGCCACTCGCAATCTGGAAGGACTGGGCGAAGGAGGTGTCGGGCAAGCCGATCGACTCCGGCCATTTCCTCGCCGAGGAAAATCCGGAGGCGACGTCACGCGCGTTGCTCGAGTTCTTCCGTTCCTGACGAGCCATGACAGGCATCGACCGGCAGGCGGCCTTTTCCGGAACGAAGGAGGTGGCGCCTGCGCTGGCGATCGATGCGGCGCGCCTTGCTGATTATCTCAAGGGCCGGATCGCTGGCTTCGCCGGCCCGCTGACGATACGCCAGTTTCGCGGCGGCCAGTCCAACCCGACCTATCTTCTGGAGACGCCGCACCGGCGCTACGTGCTGCGCCGCAAGCCACCCGGCAAGCTGCTGCCGTCGGCTCACGCGGTGGATCGTGAATTCCGTGTCATTTCGGCGCTGTCGCAGCATGGCTTTCCGGTGCCCGAGGCGCTGGTCTATTGCGCCGATGACAGCATCGCCGGAACCGCCTTTTATGTGATGAGCTTTGCCGACGGCCGTGTCTTCTGGGACCCGGACATGCCCGGCGCGACGCCGTCCGAGCGCGCTGCGGTCTACGATTCGATGAATGCCACGATCGCGAAGCTGCACAGCTTCGATCCGTCGGCCATCGGCCTGTCCGACTTCGGACGCGGCGAGGGCTATGTCGCGCGCCAGGTAGACCGCTGGTCGAAGCAATATCGCGCGTCGGAGACCGAAACCATCGCGGACATGGATCGGCTGATCGAATGGCTGCCGCGGAACGTGCCGCCGCAGCAGGCGGTGCGCGTTGTGCACGGGGATTACCGCCTCGACAACACCGTGGTCGCGCAGGACCGTCCCGAGATCATCGCGGTGCTGGACTGGGAATTGGCGACGCTTGGCGACCCGCTCGCCGATTTCACCTATCATCTGATGCAATGGCATATGCCGCATTCGGAAAGCCGTGCCGGCACGGGATCACTCGTGGGGCTCGATCTCGCCGCCCTCGGGCTGCCGTCGCTGTCCGATTATGTCGATCTCTATGTGTCGCGCACCGGCTTCGATCCGCGGCCGCATCTGAATGTCTATCTCGCCTATAATTTCTTCCGCATCGCCGCGATCCTGCAGGGCATCATCGGCCGCGTTCGCGACGGCACCGCGACAAGCGAGCATGCGCCGGCGAAAGCGGCGATGATCCGGCCGCTCGCAGCCACGGCGTGGCGCTTCGCGCAGGACGCGGGCGCGCGATGAAAACCGTTGCGCTTGCCCTCGGCGGTGGCGGCGCGCGCGGGCTCGCTCACATCGTCGTGCTCGAAACGCTGGACGAGTTGGGCATCCGTCCGGTCGCCATTGCCGGTACGTCGATCGGTGCCTTGATCGGCGCACCCTATGCTGCGGGCATGAGCGGGGCGGAGCTCCGCAAGCATGTCATGGCGCTGGCGCGCGATCGTGCGGGCGTATTCAGCAAGCTGATCGCCGCCCGCGCCGGCGGCAGCATCGGATCGCTGATCGCGTCCGGACTTCGCAGTGCCGCGCTGATCGACGCGGAGAAATTCTGCGCGCAATTCCTGCCCGATCGCGTGCCGAACGATTTCCGCGAGTTGCAGATCCCGCTCACCATCATCGCTTCGGACCTCTATGCGCGGCGCGAGGCGGCGATTTCGTCGGGCTCGCTTCGCGCTGCGATCGCGGCCTCGATGGCGATTCCGGGGCTCAGCCGTCCGGTCGTGGTGGACGGCCGCGTCATGGTCGACGGCGGCGCCACCAATCCGCTGCCGTTCGATCGCGTGCGCGGTATTGCCGATATCATCATTGCCGTCGATGTGGCAGGTCCCCCGGCCGCGGACTGCACCGACATGCCCGATACGTTCGAATGTTATCTCGCGACAATTCTTGTCATGGCGCAGACAATCATCGACGAGAAGATGAAGCATGGCGCGCCCGACATCGTGCTGCGGCCGAATGTCGGGGTTTTCCGTGCGCTCGATTTCCTGCGGGCGAGCGCGATCCTGCGCGCGTCCGAGCCGGTCCGGGCCGAGTTGCGGGAGAAGCTCGGGACGCTGCTGGCCGCCTAGCGCCGCGCCGCGAAAAAGTCCTTCAACAGCGCCGAGGCTTCGCGCTCCCCGATCTCGCCATAGACCTCCGGCCGGTGATGGCAGGTCGCGGCTTCGAAAAACCGCACGCCATTGTCCACCGCGCCCCCTTTTGGATCGGCCGCGCCGTAATACAGGCGGCGGATGCGGGCGAAGGAAATGGCGCCCGCGCACATCGCGCATGGTTCGAGCGTGACGTAGAGGTCGCAATCGGTCAGGCGTTCGGTATCCAGAATGCGCGCGGCCTCGCGTAGCGCGACGATTTCGGCATGGGCGGTCGGGTCGCGGTCGGTAAGCGTGCGGTTGGCGGCCCCTGCGATGACGGCACCATCGCGGACCACCACGCAGCCGACCGGAACCTCGCCGGCCGCCGCGGCGGCCCGGGCGAGATCCAGCGCCTGGTCCATGAAGCTTCGCGACATCGGCGTCCTTATATGGGCGCTTTATTCGTGCGCCAATGCCCGGCATAAGACTGCCTATGGCTCAACAGGAAGAATCGAGTGTCGCGGGCGACCGGATCGCCAAGGTGATGGCCCGCGCCGGGCTGTGCTCGCGGCGCGAGGCGGAAGCCTGGATCTCGCAGGGACGCGTGTCGGTGAACGGCGCCGTGATCTCGTCGCCCGCGCTCAACGTCACGGCGCGGGACAAGATCGCGGTGGATGGCAAGCCGCTGCCGCAGCGCGAGCGCACACGGCTGTTCCTGTATCACAAGCCGCGCGGCCTCGTGACGACGCATGCCGACCCCGAAAAGCGCCCGACCATTTTCGAGAAGCTGCCGAAGACCCTGCCGCGCGTCGTCAGCGTGGGGCGGCTCGATCTCAATACCGAAGGCCTGCTCCTTCTGACCAATGACGGCGGGCTTGCGCGCGTTCTTGAAATGCCGTCCACCGGATGGCTGCGGCGCTATCGGGTGCGGGCGCATGGCACGGTGACGCAGCCGCAGCTCGATGCGCTGCGCAAGGGCGTGACGGTCGACGGCATTCGATACGGCGCGATCGAGGCGACGATGGATCGCGTGCAGGGCGCCAATGTCTGGCTGACCTTCGCCATCCGCGAGGGCAAGAACCGCGAAGTGCGCAATGTGCTGGAGCATCTCGGGCTGAAGGTGAATCGCCTGATCCGCGTCTCGTTCGGCCCCTTCCAGCTCGGCGAACTTCCCGAGGGCGCGGTCGAAGAAGTGCGGACGCGGCATCTGCGCGAGCAGCTCGGCGAGCGTATCGCCAAAGAGTCGGAGGCGGATTTCACCGGGCCGATCAGCGTCATCACGGAACCCGAGCCCGACGACGATCTCATTGTGCCCCATCCGCGTGAGCGCGGCAGAGCTGCAAAGCTTCCGAAGCAGGCTTCACCGAAACCCTCGCACGCAACCAAGCCGCAGCACGCAGGCAAGCCGCGCGCGGACGAGGCGAAGCCGAAAGGTAAGGCCGCGCGTCCGTCGCGCGACCGTTTCCGCACGTCGGATCGCCCCGCCACCGGCCGCGTCAAGCGCGAACAGCGCGGCAAACGGCCGAAGCGGACATTCTGATGCGCATCGTCGGCGGCAGGTTTCGCGGCCGCACGCTCACCGGCCCGCGATCGCAAGGCATCCGGCCGACCTCGGACCGCACGCGCGAATCCATCTTCAACATCCTGACGCATGCCTATGGCGATCCGGTCACTGATGCGCGCGTGCTCGATCTGTTTGCCGGCACCGGCGCGCTCGGACTGGAAGCGTTGTCGCGCGGTGCGGCGTTCGCGCTGTTCGTGGATGACGGCGCGGAGGCGCGTGCGTTGATCCGGCAGAACGTGGAAACGATGGGCACCGCCGGCATCAGCCGCATCTTCCGGCGCGATGCGACGAGGCTCGGTGACGTGCATCCGAACGAGCCGTTCTCGCTGGTGTTTCTCGATCCGCCCTATGGCAAGGGGCTCGCGGAGAAGGCGCTTGCGTCGGCCCGTTCCGGCGGATGGCTGAGGGACGACGTGCTGATCGTGGTCGAGGAAGCAAAGAACGCGTTCGTGACGCCGGAGGGGTTCGAGGAGATCGAGCGCCGGGATTACGACGATACGGAGATTGTGTTTTTGCGGCTGGCTTAAAGCCCGTCGCAATGGCGATGACGCGGACATGAGCAATCACTTCCGCCCGAACAGCCGCTCGATATCCGTCAGCTTCAGCTCCACATAGGTCGGGCGGCCGTGATTGCATTGTCCGGAATTCGACGTGATCTCCATTTCGCGCAGCAGCGCGTTCATTTCCTCCGCCTTCAGCCGGCGTCCGGCGCGCACCGAGCCATGGCAGGCCATGGTGGCGGCGACATGCATCAGCCGGCGCTCCAGCGGCAGTCCGTCGTCCCATTCCGCCATGTGCTCGGCGAGATCGCGCACCAGCGCCGCCGCATCGATCTCGCCAAGGAGCGACGGCGTTTCGCGCACGGCGACCGCGCCGGGTCCGAAACTCTCCAGGACAAGGCCGTATTTCTCAAGCTCCGACGCGCGCGCGGTCAGCCGTGCGACATCGCTTTCGTCCATCTCGACGATCTCGGGGATCAGGAGGATCTGGCGCGGGACGCCGTCTCGATCCACCGCCGCCTTCAGCCGCTCATAGACCAGCCGCTCATGCGCGGCATGCTGATCGACGATGACGAGTCCGTCGCGGGTCTGTGACACGATGTAGGTGTCGTGCACCTGCGCACGCGCCGCGCCCAGCGGCTTGTCGAGCGCATCGGCCGCGGGCGCGATCGTCTCGACGCGCGCGCTGGCAGCGGCGGGGCCGACATCGAACACCGCCTGCGCCGCCTCCGCGAGACCGAGCGCCGCGTTGCCGTGCGACGGGAAGGACTGCACCGGGTAGGGCGCTGCGGGCGAACGCCGCCAGTCCCATCCGCCCCGTGGCGGCGACGATGCCGGGCGCAGCGCGCTGATCGTCGCTTCGCCGCCGGTGCTTGCGGCGCGGCCCGCTTCCCGCGTCAACGCCTCGCGCAGAGCGCCGAGGATCAGGCTCCGCACGAGGCCGGGATCGCGAAACCGCACCTCGGTCTTGGCCGGATGGACATTCACATCGACTTCGCGCGGATCGATGCTGACGAACAGGGCGAGCGCAGGATAGCGCCCGCGCGGCAGATAATCGGCATAGGCGGCCTGGACCGCGCCGATCAGGAGCTTGTCGCGCACCGGCCGGTCGTTGACGAACAGATATTGGCCGAGCGAATTGGCGCGGGAATAGGTCGGCAGCGCCGCGAAGCCCTCAACGAAGAGGCCCTCGCGGCCGGCGCGCACCTCCACCGCATTGTCGCGGAAATCGGCGCCGAGAATGTCGCCGAGCCGCGCCAGCCGTCCGGCCGGACCCGGCAGCGCCGCCGGCCAGGTGACATGCGCGCGCTCCTCTCCGGCAAGGGTGAAGGCGACATCGGGCCGGCTCATCGCGAGCCGCCGCACCACCTCGCGCACGGCTTCGCCTTCGGCCCGCTCGCTCTTCATGAATTTCAGCCGCGCCGGGGTCGCATAGAACAGGTCGCGGACCTCGACGCGGGTGCCGGACTTGAGCGCGGCCGGAGCGGGCGCAGATTTGGAGCCGGCCTCGACATCCAGCGCCCAGGCGTGCGGCTCGCCGGCATGGCGCGTCACCACGGTGAGCTTCGACACCGCGCCGATCGAGGGCAAGGCCTCGCCGCGAAATCCGAGCGTCGCGATCGCCATCAGGTCGTCGTTCTCGGCGAGCTTCGAGGTGGCATGGCGCTCGACCGCAAGGCAGAGATCGGCCTTGGTCATGCCGGAGCCGTCGTCGGTGACCCGGATCAGCCGCAGGCCGCCGCCGTCGGTCACGATCTCGATTTTCCGCGCGCCGGCATCGAGGGCGTTCTCGACGAGTTCCTTCACGGCGCTGGCAGGCCGCTCCACCACCTCGCCAGCGGCGATGCGGTTGACCAGGGCCTCGGAAAGCTGACGAACGGGCATAGTGGGACTTTACCGGATTCGGGGGGTGGACGCGCGCGAGCGTCATCGCCCCTGTTATTTGGCCGGCGCGGGGACGCCGCAATTGCGGAAGGGTGAGGGGAATGATGCGCCGAAAGACGCAGGGCATTCCTGGTGTGCCGCACGCCATTTCTGACGCGCGGCCGCCTTACGGCGCATCATCGCGGCGATTCATCTGCATGGGGCCGCGCTTTGCCTCCATGCGCCTCAAGCTGCGCATGGCGTCAGCCGGCTCCCGGCAGGGGTCCCTAGTGACCCCGGGCGGTGCCCCCATGCAGCCCGGGAGCGCGGCCGACGAAACCGCGCGCGCAGGCGCCGCACCCCGCTCCATCAATCGGCGTCACCGGTTGACGCCCCTCGTTGAGCGAGGTGACCGGAATTAGACATATATTCCTAGTAACGTCAAGAACGAATTGGTTCGTCGGCGCGGCTTCGCCCCGCTTTACTCCCCCTCACGGCCCCATGCTTCGCGTCATTGCGAGGAGCGCAGCGCAACGAAGCAATCCATGACCGAATGATCGCCGTCGCGGACGCCCCGTCAATCCAGCCGGACCTTGCCGCGCTTGTCCTTCACGTCCGAGCGGCGCTTCTTGCCTTCGAGGCGCTTGGTTTTCGAGGCCTTGGTCGGCTTCGTGGCGCGCCGCGGTACCGGCTTCACCGACGCCTCGCGGATCAATTCGATCAGCCGCTCCCGCGCTTCGGCTCGGTTGCGCTCCTGCGTGCGGTTGGTCTGTGCGATGATGACGAGGACGCCGTCCTTGGTGAGCCGCTTGCCCGCGAGCTTCATCAGCCGGATCGCGACATCGTTCGGCAGCGAGGGCGAACGCCGCACGTCAAAGCGAAGCTGCACCGCGGTCGAGAGCTTGTTGACATTCTGCCCGCCGGGACCGGACGAGCGCACGAAGCTCTCCTCGATCTCGTCCTCGTCGAGACTGATGGTGTCGGTGATGCGGATCATGGGTTCAGTGTAGCGCTATTCGCGCGACAATATGAATGAGGTCGTCACGTCCGCTGCGCCAGCCAGACGGTGTGACCGTTGCACGCCGGATCGTCGGCGACATGCTGCACCACGTCGAAGCCGTGCGCTGCGAGAAGCGCGCGGTATTCGTCCGGATCGAGGCTCGCGTGGTAAAGCGGCTCGCCTTCGAATGTGCCGATGGCTTCACCGAAAGCCGGACCGCTGGTGAACATCAGCGCGGCGCCCGGAGCTGCATGCGCCTGAAAGACCGCAAACATGCGCCGCTGGTCGTCCGGCGTCAGGTGGAAGAAGCTGTCCCAGGCGATCAGGCCGTCGAAGGTCCGCCCGAGCGCGAGGTCGCGCATATCCGCGACGTCCCACGTCTGCCGCGGAAAACGGCCGCGGCAGATCTCGATCAGCGCCGGCGATGAATCGATGCCGGTGACGCGGAAGCCGCGTGCGATCAGGTCGTGCGCGATCGGCTCGCCCATGCCGCATCCGATATCGAGAACGCAGCCGCCGGCGGGCACCAATGCCGCGAAGCGATCGAGCCAGGATTTTTCGAACAGATTGCGGGCGCGCAGCCGGTCATAGGCCTGCGCGTGGCGCTGGTAGAGCGGGACGATCGTGTGGGCGGCGTCGGACATGAAGGCACACCGTCCGCAGGGCAGGGTTATTCCTTCCCGGCAAGATAGCGCTTCGCCAGCACCTTGCCTTCTTCCACCGCGGGCTGGTCGAAGGCGTCGACGCCCAGAAGCTGGGCTGCGATGATCGTCTCCAGCATGAAATGCATGAGGAGTTCACCAAGCGATCTCTCGTCGATCGTATCGAGATGCATGGTGCGCACCGGGCAGCCGTTCTTTGCCAGCGTCTCGGCTGTCGCGCGTCCCTGTGCCGCGACGAGATCACCGATGGTCTTGCCGCCGAAATCCGGTTCGCCCGCGCGCTTGGCGAGAGCGGGGTCGATCGCGGGGCCCTTGCCTGCGACGGCGGTGGTGATCACCGTGAACAGCTTGTCGCGCGGGCCGGCGATGAAAAGCTGCAACTGGCTGTGCTGATCGACCGGGCCGAGCGCGCCGAGCGGCGTCGTGCCCTTGCCGTCCTTGCCGAGGCTTTCGGCCCAGAGCTGGACGTACCATTTGACGAACTTTTCCAGCCGGTCGGCATAGGCCATCACCGCGGAGATGCTCTTGCCCTTGTCTTCGGCGAGCGCGACCGACAGGGCGGCGCCCAGCGCTGCGGGGACTTCGCGCGCGGGCTTTCCCGCCAGCACCGGCGCAAGAGCAGACGCCGCGCCTTCGCGAAGTGCGACCATGTCGAGGCCGAGGATCGCAGCCGGCAGCAGGCCGACATTGGTGAGCGCCGAAAACCGCCCGCCGACGCCAGTATCGTGATCGAGGAAGGCGACGCCTTCCGGTTCGAGAAGATCGCGCAGCGCATTGCGCTTGCCGGGCTTCGCCGGCTCGCTCAGCCCCAGAAACACTTCGTCGATCGCAACATTCTGCGCCTTGCAGACGGACAGCGCGGCCGCGGTCTGCATCAGCGTCTCGCCGGTGCCGCCGGACTTGGAGATCGCGACGAAGCGCGATGTCGCAAGCGGCAGCCGCGCCAGCAGCAGCGCGAAGCTCATGGGATCGAGGTTGTCCATGAAATGGATGCGCGGCCCGACGCGCAATGAGCCGACGCCCGGCACCGCATAGCCGGCGAGCTGGGCGAGGGTCTGTCCGCCGAGGCTCGATCCGCCGGTGCCGAGGAAAACGATATCCGTCGCACCCTCGGCAAGGGCGTTCGCCGCCGCCTCGACCGCTGGGAGGTCGCCCCGTTCGGCCGGCAGATGCAGCAGCCGCAGGCCGTTATCGGCATGACGCGCGCGCAGCCACTCGAGCGCGGCCTCGCAACGCGCGAGCGCTTGCTCAAGAGCGGCGTCGGAGATGCCGTGCGAGCCGATTTCAGTCTCGCGGGCAAGGTCGATGGATTGGGTGATCATGGGCATGCTCTATCGGAGGCGAAGCGTTAGGCCAATGGGTCGTGCTGTCGGATGGCTTTGCAACATGGTCTTTCCGGGGCGCGAGACAGGGCCGCCGCGCGATCTGTCGCATGGAAATGACCACGCTTTGTTAATCTTGAACGCTGTAGCTGGGCGATTGCTCCCTCCGTGCGGAGGCGATGCGTCCCTCAGTCCAGGAGACACCATGTCACTCATTCTCAAGATCGCTCCCGCGCTCGTGGTCTCGGCAGCCTTGATGGCTCCCGCCGCCGCAGCGCCGGTCGGCCCGAACACGATGAGCCTTCCGGATTCGCAACTTATCCAGGTCAAAAACCACGGCGGCGGCAAAGGTCACGGTGGCAAGGGTGGCCATCATGGCGGCAAGGGCGGCCATCACGGCGGCAAGGGCGGCCATCACGGCAAGCCGCACAGCCACGGCCACCATGGCCGGCCTCACCACGGTCACGGCCACGGGCACGTGCATTGGCATCATGGCAAGCGCTGGGTGCCGGGTGCGACCTATTACGTCGCCCCTCCCGGCTGGCGGCAATATGGCGCGCGTCCGGCCAACTGGCAGATGCTTGGCTGCGTGGTCGTGAACGGCTTCTGGTTCTGCCCGTAAGCTCGTCCGCCAGCGGACTAAAGCGAAAGCCCCGGCCCTCGCCGGGGCTTTTTGCATTCACACCGGCACGCGTACGGTCGCGCGCAGACCGCCGAGCGGGGAATCGCCGAGCATGATGTCGCCGCCATGCGAGCGGGCGATGTCGCGGGCGATGGCGAGGCCGAGACCGGTGCCGCCCTGATCCTGGTTGCGGGCATCGTCGAGCCGCAGGAACGGCTTGAACACTTCCTCGCGCTGCGCGACCGGTATGCCCGGGCCGTCATCGTCGATGGTGACGGTGAGCCAGCGGTGGTCGCGATGTCCGGTGATCGCGATCGAATGCGCGTAGCGCGCCGCGTTGGTGACGAGATTGGCGAGGCAGCGCTTGAAGGCGGCCGATTTCACGGTGACGATCGGCTGACCGGTGAATTCGACACTCGCCTTGTGGCCGGTGCGTTCGGCGTCGTCCTTCAGTTCTTCGAGGAACGCCGCCATGTCGGTCGGCGAGGCCTGCTCGCCCATGTCGCCGCGGGCGAAGGCGAGATAGGCCTCGAGCATGCGCTGCATTTCCTCGACGTCCTTTTTCAGCGCGTCGATCTCCGGTGCATTGCCGAGCATCGCCAGCTCGAGCTTGAAGCGGGTGAGGATGGTGCGCAGGTCGTGCGAGACGCCGGCGAGCATCGTCGTGCGCTGCTCGATCGCGCGTTCGACACGGAGCTTCATCTCGATGAAGGCGACCGCTGCGCGCCGCACCTCGCGCGCGCCCCGCGGCCGGAAATTCGGCATGTCGCGGCCCTTGCCGAACGCTTCCGCGGCATCGGCGAGACGCAGGATCGGCCGGATCTGATTGCGCAGGAAGATGATGGCGACCGTCAGCAGCACCAGCGAGGTGCCGACCATCCAGAACAGGAAAATCTCCGAGTTCGACGCATAGGCGGCGCTGCGCGGCGCCAGCACGCGCATCACCGCATTGTCGAGCTGGATGCGGATCTCGACGAGCGCGGATTTGCCGACCGTATCGATCCAGAACGGGCGCTTGATCTTGCGCAATTCCACCGACAGCGCCTGGTCGAGCAGCGAGAAGAAGGGCTTCGGTCCCGGCGGCGGCATTTCGGAGGCCGGCAGAAAATCGACCACGAGGCCGAGCCGCTCCTGCGCAATCCGCCGGATCTGCGTGCTCTGCGCGTCCTGCGGGTAGCCGCGATACACATCGATCAACGCCGCGATGTCGGACACCACCGCCGAGGAGAGTTTCTGCGTCACCGAGTTCCAGTGCCGCTCCATGAACACGAAGGCGACCACCGATTGCAGGATCACCATCGGCGCGATGATGATCAGCAGCGCACGGGCATAGAGCCCGGTCGGCATGAAGCGCTTGATGGTCCGGCCGAGACGGTCCCAGGCCGAGTTGACGCGGTAGGCTGCGGAGCGAATGGTTTGAAGGCCGATGTCGAGACTGGTCATCGCAGCCTTCCGTAACACCGCTCATTCCCGCGAAGGGGACGATTGGCCGAGGGTGCTGCGTGCCCGGTGCGCTGCATGCCTTCCGCTCAGGGTGAGACCACCAGCCGATAGCCGATGCCGCGCACGGTTTGCACGAATAACGGATTGGCGGGGTCTTTCTCGATCTTGCGACGCAACCGGTTCACCTGCACGTCGACGGCGCGCTCGTTCACCGCGGGATCGTTGCCTGCGAGCGCAAGCCGCGGCACGGTCTCGCCCGGCGTTGCTGCGAGCACCCGCAGCATGTCGCGTTCGCGATCGGTCAAGCGGACGATGTCCTCGCCGCGCTTCAGTTCGCCGCGCGAGATGTGAAACACGAATTCGCCGAACCGCACCGATTCCACCGGCACCGGAACTGCGGGCTGTGCGCGCTTGAGAATATTGTTGATGCGCAGCGACAATTCGCGCGGCTCGAAGGGCTTTGCGACGTAATCGTCGGCGCCGATCTGCAGGCCTTCGATGCGCATGGCAGTCTCGTCGCGTGCGGTCAGCATCAGGATCGGCACGCTCGATGTCGAGCGCAGCGACTTCGCCAGATCGAAGCCGCTCTCGCCAGGCATCATGACGTCGAGGATCAGGAGATCGAAATGCAGGCCGTGCAACTTCGCACGCGCCTCGGCGGCATTGTCGGCGGTGGTGACGCGATAGCCTTCCGCCGCGAGAAAGCGTGACAACAGGTCGCGAATGCGCCGGTCGTCGTCCACCACAAGGAGATGCGGTGCATCGTCGGCCGGACTTGGCGGAGCCGCGCGGGTAATCTCCATCGACGGGCCTCAGGGCTTGGCGTGTCTGAGCCTGTCGGCACGCGTGATTAATTGCAGCACGTGATCCCGCTCGCGATGATCGATCATCGCGATCAGGAACTTGCGGGCATCCTCATGCGCGCCGGGACCGATATCGGTGAGAGCGCGCGCGATCCGTTCGGTCTGCAGGCTGGCAAGCTTCATGGCCAGCGCTTCGCCCTTCGGCGTGGCATAAAGAAGGCGCTGACGCCGGTCGCTCTCGCCTTCCTTCTGCAGCACATAGCCCTGATCGACGAGCTGCTTCAGGACGCGGCCAAGCGATTGCTTGGTGATGTTGAGGATATCGAGGAGGTCGGCCACCTTGATGCCGGGATGCCGCGTCACGAAATGCAGCACCCGGTGATGGGCGCGGCCGAACCCGAATTTCGCCAGCGCCTCGTCCGCGTCCGCCACGAAATCGCGATAGGCGAAGAACAGGAGCTCGATCAGGTCCCAGACCGGCTCCCCGGCTGGCCGCGCGGGGGCGGCTTCGAGAATGGCAAGGCGATCGCGGAGCGAGGTCAGGGGCATGCTGAGTTTCTGCGGTTATTTAGGTCAGCACTATTGACATAATTTCGGAAGATTGTTACCGAAACTGGCACTGGAACGAAATATCCTGCTTTATGGGGCCGGCCGGTTCCGGCGCATCTGCGCCAATCCTGGTCGGACAATAATGGCAATGGACGGATCAGGCAAAAGGGCCTGATGAGTGTCCGGCCGAGCTTCGCCAAGGAGGAAGCTGATGTCCGTGTCCTTCCATGACCTGCCGGGAGCGATCTGGTTCGACGGAAAGCTCGTCTCCGGTCCGGACGCGAAGATCCACATCCTGACGCACGGGCTGCATTACGCGAGCGCGGTGTTCGAAGGCGAGCGCGCCTATGGCGGCGTGATCTTCAAGAGCACGGAGCATTCCGAGCGGCTGAGGAGGTCGGCCAATATCCTCGATTTCGATATTCCCTATTCGGTCGCCGAGATCGACGCCGCCAAGCGCCTCGTGATCGAAAAGAACAACATGCCGGATTCCTATGTGCGCGCGATTGCCTGGCGCGGGTCGGAGCAACTCGGCGTGTCGGCGCAGAACAACGTCATCCATCTCGCGATCGCCGCCTGGCAATGGCCGAGCTATTTCGATCCCGAGCAGCGGCTGAAAGGCATCAGGCTCGACCTTGCGGAATATCGGCGTCCGGACCCGCGCACCGCGCCCTGTCTTGCAAAGGCGGCGGGCCTTTACATGATCTGCACGGTGTCGAAGCACCGCGCCGAGCGTCGCGGCTTCGCCGATGCGATGATGCTCGACTGGGAAGGGCGGGTCGCCGAATGCACCGGCGCCAACATCTTCTTCATCAAGGATGGCAAGATCCATACGCCGACGGCGGATTGCTTCCTCGATGGTATCACCCGCCGCACGGTGATCGATCTCGCCAAGCGCCGCGGCTTCGAGGTGATCGAGCGGCGCATCATGCCGGAAGAACTGACGGGCTTCTCCGAATGCTTCATCACCGGCACCGCGGCCGAGGTCACGGCGGTGGCGCAGATCGACAAGTGGACCTTCACGCCCGGCGCCATCACCAAGCAGTTGATGGACGACTACACCGCCGAAGTGCAGCCGAAGTCGCGCGCGGCCTGATCGTCAGGCCGCCGTCGAGCGGATGGCGGCCGCAAGCGTCTTGAGCGACTGCCGCGCCGCGGGATCGGACATACTCGCATAGAGAACGAGTTCGCGCGTCGGCAGCGGCGGCAGCCCGAGTGCCGGGCCGACATCGACGCAGTCCTTCGGTGCGACGCGACGGCCGAGCACGGCAATCGCAAGCCCCGCCGATACTGCGGCGGCGATGGTGCCGACGCCGCCGCCCACGAACACCTCTGTCCAGGGAATGCCGGACTGGTCGAGCGCGCTGACGCCCATGTTGCGCATCCCGCAAATGTCGGATTGACCTGCGAGCGGCAGCGGCTCGCCGGGGCGATGCACGAAATCGCGTGCGGCCATCCAGCCGAAACTCTCGGACAGCAGCACTTCGCCACCGCGCCGCCCGGCGTCATGCCCCTGCACGATCACGGCATCGAGCGCGCCATTGTCGAATGACGCGAGCAGGTCGCGCGAGCTGCCGACATGCATTTCCAGCACGAGGCCCGGCTCGGCGCGCTTCACGCGCTGAAGCACGAGCGGCAATTCCCCGCCGACGGCATGATCGCTGATGCCGACCGCCAGCCGCCGCCGCTCGACCGAGAAGGCATCGAGCGCATTGCCGTGGGCTGCAATCAGGGTGCGCGCCCGCTCGAGGAACGTCTCTCCCGCGGCGGTGAGACGCACGCGCCGAGGCGTCCGTTCGAACAGCCGCCGGCCGAGCCCATCCTCGAGGCGCTTGATCTTCAGGCTCACCGCGGCCTGCGTCGAATCCATCGCCTCGGCGGCGCGGGTGAAGCTCGAAAGATCGGCGACGAGGACAAAAGCCTGGACGGTTTCGATGTCGAGCGCCTTCATGGCCTATTATAACAAATGAATATCATTGAAATATGATTTCATATTATTTTCGAATGATCAATCCGGCGCTAAGTCCTCTGCCAGTTCATTCCGAGGAGGACAGAACCATGCCGCTCACCCGTGTTTTCCTGCGCCGGGGCAAGCCGGCCGCCTACCGGCAAGCCATTCTCGACGGCCTCTACGAGGCGATGCGCGAGACCTACAACGTCCCCGAGAACGACTACTTCATGGTGGTCACCGAGCATGACGGGGTCGATTTCAGGGGCAGCCCGAATTATCTCGGCGTTGCGCGCAGCGACGATCTCGTGATCGTGCAGCTGACCGTCAGCAACACGCGGAGCTTTGCGCAGAAGAAGGCGCTGTACCGCCGCGTGGTGGAAAAGCTCGCCGCCAATCCGGGCCTGCGCCCGGAGGATGTCTTCATCAATTTGGTCGAGACGCTGCCCGAGAACTGGTCGATGGGTCACGGCGTTGCGCAATACGCCAAAGACCAGGCGGCGTGAGCCTCTCTCACTGTCATCGCCCGCGAAAGCGGCCGATCCAGTCAACACAACTGCTTCAAGAGTTTACTGGATGCCCCGCTTTCGCGGGGCATGACAAGAAATCGGTGAGGCGACTCCGCCTCAACCGAAATTGCCTACGACCGCTCCTTCACCCAGCGCGCCGCCGCGTCGTCGTCAGCCTCTTTCGCCGCGACCCAATCGGTGCCGGACGGCCGCTCTTCGAGTTTCCAGAACGGTGCGCGCGTCTTCAGATAATCCATCAGGAACGAGGCCGCTTCGAACGCCGCCTGCCGGTGCGCGGAGGCGGTGACGACGAGCACGATATTGTCGCCGGGCTGCATGCGGCCGAAGCGGTGAATGACCGTGACCCCGAGCAGCGGCCAGCGCTGTTCCGCCTCGGCGACATGGCGCGCAATCTCTTCCTCCGCCATGCCCGGATAATGTTCGAGGG
>NZ_DATMRX010000194.1:0-2964 GCF_035565855.1 Pseudorhodoplanes sp. | reverse complement strand
GCACGCTGGCGATCCCGCTGGCGTGAAACAGCGCGTCAAAAGCCCGCGCTTTGCCGGCAAGGCGGCTCGAATGCGCCAAGGCGGCGCCGGCGCCGACGGCCGAGCGCCCGACCTTCAAGGCGACGATCGCCTTTTCCTCCGCGGCGGCGCGGCTCGCCAGCATCCGCAGCCGGGGGCCGTCCGACAGGCCCTCGACGATCATTCCGATGACGCGGGTTGCCGGGTCTTGGATCAGGTATTCGAGGATATCCAGTATGGTGAGATCGCTCTCGTTGCCAACCGTCACGAATTTCGAGAAACCCAGCCCGAGACGCCGCAGCGTACGAACAGTGCCGCCGAACAGGGCGCCGCTGTGCGAAACGAACGAGATATCGCCAGGCGGAATGCGGTCCGCATGCTCGGCGTTGAAGCCCAGCGATATGCCATCGGTCGCATTATAGATGCCGTTGGTGTTAGGCCCAATGACGCGGATGCCGCTCTCACGCGCGATCCGCGCGATGTCATCCTGACGCTGGCGGCCCGCCTCGGTCGCGATCTCGGCAAAGCCCGACGCGCCGATGATGACGGAGCGAACACCCGCCTCGGCGCAATCCGTCATGGCCGCCACCGCGCCATCGGCCGGGATGACCATCATCGCGCAATCGATGTCGCGCGGCGCGGTGCGCAACGAGGCGTAGCAGGGGATGCCGAGCACATCGCCGCCGGCCGGGTTGATCGGCGAAATGCGCCCTGAAAAGCCACAGGCGAGCAGGTTCGACACGACGTTATAGCCGGTGCGTCCGGGCGTGCGCGATGCGCCGATCACCGCGACATGCCGTGGCTGGAAGAGCGGTCGAAGGTCCTCGCTCAGGCTCATGACTGTGTCGGTCCTGATGCTGTCAGCGGCCGGTCCATACCGGCGCACGGCGTTCCAGAAACGCTCGCGCGCCTTCCTTGCGATCTTCGGACGCATAGGGGTCCGGCCCCGTATCCAGCCGGAGGCCGGTCTGGAGGGGCAGTCCTTGCGACTTCCGGAACGTGAGCTTGAGACGGATCAGCGACAGCGGCGCCGAGGCGACGATCTCCGCCGCAAACGCCTCCGCTCTCTCAGCGAGTTCGGTTCGCGGAACGAGCTGGTTGATCAGGCCCCACCGCGCTGCTTCCTCGACCGGAATCCGCCGGCCTGTATAAAGCCATTCCATCGCGATGCCGGACGGCACCATTTGCGGCAGCGCCACGGACGCGAAATGCGCTCCCATGCCACGTCGCGCTTCAGGCAACTGGAGGAACGTGTCGTCCGCGGCGATACGCATATCGCATGACAGCGCGAGTTCGCAGCCGCCGGCTACAGCGGGGCCGTTGACGATCGCCAGCGATGGCTTGCGGGAATTGATGAGAACCTCGCAGATGCTCCGCTCCGCCTCATGCAAGGGCCCACGGAAAGGGATCCCCTTCTGGTCGCCCTCGCTTGCTGCCTTCAGGTCAGCTCCCGCGCAGAATGCGTCGCCAGCGCCGGTCACTGTGATCAGCGCAACGTCAGGATCGGCATCCGCGCGCAGCACTGCATGACGGATCGCCTGGCTGAGATCGTGCGACAATGCGTTGCGGCGCTCGGGGCGGTTCAAGGTCAGGCGGCAGACTTTGTTAACCGTTTCGACCATCAGGACGGCGTCTTTTTCGGTCATCGGAGCCCTCGTATGCGTCTGCCGTGATCGGTGGTCATCAGGGTGATCGGAAACTGGATGCCCTGATCCTGGGCGAACGGGAGCGAGACTTCTCTCATGGAATAGTTTGCTGTGTTACGTATTGGCGCGTCTGGTCTGTGGGCGGTCACGATATGCCGATCCGCGCTATACGTGCCTGTCCTGACCCTGCTGTCACGATCCTTGCCGACGAGAGCGGAAGGCCGTTGGCGTCGCCTACCTCGCTCAGCCGTTGCAGAGCATCGAATAAATCCTCTGTCTGCGAGCCCATGTGAGGCGATGCGCAGTCCTCGAATTTTTCGCGCAACTGTTGCCGCGTGGCGGCTCGTTTGAAATGGCCACGTGCGAAGGCGACCGGAGCGGCGTCGATCGTTCGACCATCGTGCAGCGAGATGGCGAGCCTCGCGGGCGGTCCGGAGAGCGAACCGTCATCCGGCACATCGAGCGGATGGATGCGGACGCGGGCGATCATGGCCTGAACGTCGGGGCGATTGACGAAATCGTCGGTCAACTCGTGCAAACTGCAACGGCGCGCGATCGATGCTGCGGCAACCGCGAACTCGATGCTGAACCGCGCCTGTGTCGCAGTGGTCGGCCGGTGCTGGCTGAGCAGCCTGGTGGTGGCCGCGTTCAACCAGACATCGACAGCGGCGATGGACGACGGAACAACCGCCTCGGCAGCAACTGTATCGAGCATGGCATCGAGATATCGATGCGTGCCGTAGCACATGGGGTAGAGCTTGATATTGAGGCCGTGGCGACGCATGTGCCAGTCGATGCCCAGGCGCGGCGCGTGCGCGGTGTCGACTCGGCCCTTCGGCGAGTAAGTGTGCAGGAAGCCGTTTGGCTGTTCCAGGATCCCGGCGGTAGCGGTCAATCCCGCTGCGGCGAGCCGCGCAGCCTCCACACCGATCTGGGCCGCGCGGCCGACCTGCAAGGCTTTCGTCATCGAACCGAAGTTGGCCATGAGGCCGCATGACGAGGACGCAGCGATTCCGATTGCGTGGGCAGTCTGCTGTGCATCGAGCTGGTGCAGCACGGATGCGGCAATCGCGGACGCCACCACGCCGAGGACCGATGTGGGATGCCAGCCCTTCAGATGAAGTTGGTCGGTCTCGCGTGACGCGAGTTCGGCCCAGCTTTCATAGCCGGCGATATAAGCGGCAAGCATGGCCGGGCCCTCCCGGGACAATGCCTCCGCTTCCGCCAGGATGGCGGGGACGAGCACCGCGCTCGGATGCGAGCCGAATGCTGAATCGTCGTAGTCGAGGGCGTGCGCCGC
>NZ_DATMRX010000193.1:0-6147 GCF_035565855.1 Pseudorhodoplanes sp. | reverse complement strand
TCCGGGTGGTGGTGCCAATCGCCCGGCTCCGCGCTAAGCCTGAGTCAAGCTAACGTAACCAGCGGCCGGTCGAGCTCTCGACCGGCCGCTTCGTGTTTCGGACTGCTCTGCGAACCACTGCGGTGTCAGGGTGCGCATCTTGCGGCGGCTGTGGCGTTACAATAATACGCTAGCAGGTGAGTAAGTGCCCTGATGACGTCATTCGAGCCGGACACCATGCTCGTCCACGAGGTGGTGCCCTCCCCAAATTACGGCGAGCGCGTCGGCGATCGGCTGCCGGACATGATCCTGCTGCACTACACCGGCATGCCGGATTCCGGTAAGGCGCTGGAGCGCCTCTGCTCTCCCGAGCACGAAGTTTCCTGCCACTATTTCGTCACCGAGGAGGGCCGCATCATCCAATGCGTGCCGGAGGCCTTCCGGGCGTGGCATGCGGGCGAAGGCAGCTGGGCCGGCGAGACCGATATCAATTCCTGCTCGATCGGGATCGAGATCGCCAATCCGGGCCACGACAACGGCTATCCTGATTTCCCGAGGCGCCAGATTGCCGCCGTCACGGCGCTGTGCCGGGCTATTCTGCGGCGACGCTACATCCGCCCCGAGCGCATCCTGGCGCATTCCGATGTCGCACCCTCGCGCAAGCGCGATCCCGGCGAGAAATTCCCCTGGATGGTCCTTCATCGCGCGGGCATCGGGCTATGGGTCAAACCGGCACCGCTCGTTCCGGGACCGAGCTTCGAGTTTGGAGATTCCGGCGACGCCGTCCAGAATTTCCAGTCGGCGTTGCGAGACTATGGATACGGCATCCAGGTCGACGGCTATTTCGACCAGGCGACGCGCGATGTCGTCACTGCGTTTCAACGTCATTTCCGTCCGGCGCTGTGCGACGGCAAACTCGACTCGTCGACGCTGCTGACACTTCGCTCGCTCATCGAAGCATCGCGCTATGGCCCCGCCGTGCATGAAGGCGCCGGTGACTCGACCGCACCGGCATCGCCGTGGGACGGCGATTGACCGGCAAGACTTGACGGCGCCGCGTTTCGCCCCCACCCATATCGGCGTCAGTCGGCTGGACGGCCGCTCCGCCAGGTCCCGAAAGGGCGGCGGAGAGGAAAGTCCGGGCTCCACGGACAAACGGTGCCGGATAACATCCGGCGGGGGCGACCCCAGGGACAGTGCCACAGAAAAGCAGACCGCCTGCTTTCCGTCCGCGTCATGCGAGGCGGCGAGTCGGCAAGGGTGAAACGGTGCGGCAAGAGCGCACCGCGTTTCCGGCAACGGAAACGGCACGGTAAACCCCACCGGGAGCAAAACCGAATAGGAGCGGTGCGAGGCCACGTCCTCGGGTCAGTCCGGACCAGCCGCTCGGGTAGGTTGCTAGAGGCGCCGGGTAACCGGCGTCCCAGAGGAATGGCCGTCACGTTCACCGCTTCGGCGGTGGGCCATACAGAACCCGGCTTACAGGTCGTCTGATATAATTGGAGGGCCCGGTGCGAAATCGCTCCGGGCCCTCGCCTATTGTTCACGTCGGCACCATATGCGCGTTTACGACACGCGCAGCGCCGAGATCCCGAGATGAATCAGCGTACCGCGCCCTGGCTGTCGCGCGTGAGACCCTTCAAGTCCAACGTGCTCGGTCCCGGACTCATCACCGGCGCAGCCGACGATGATCCGTCGGGGATCGCGACCTATTCACAGGCCGGCGCACAATTCGGTTTCGGCCTGCTTTGGACCGTCTTCCTCACGACGCCCTTTATGATCGCGATCCAGTTGGTCAGCGCCCTGATCGGACGCGTGACCGGCAAGGGGATCGCCGCAAATACAAAAGCACTGTATGGGCCCGCCGCGCTCTACGTGCTGGTTTCGCTGCTGGTGGTGGCCAATGTGATAAACATCGCCGCCGACATCGCCGCCATGAGCGAAGCGCTGTATCTCGTGGTCGGCGGCCTGAAACACGAACACGCGCTGATCTTCGCGGCGGTAGCGGTGCTTCTGCAGGTGTTTGTCCCGTACCGCCGCTACGCCCCGATCCTGAAATGGCTGACCCTCGTACTGTTTCTCTATGTCGGGGTCATCTTCACGGTGAAGGTGCCGTGGAAAGACGTTGCGATCGGCACCATTCTTCCCAAGATCGACTTGTCCTCGGACTATCTGGCGCTCCTTGTCGCGGTGCTCGGCACCACCATCAGCCCTTACCTGTTTTTCTGGCAGGCCTCGCAGGAGGTCGAGGAGATGCAGCGCCACCGCAGACAGCGCCGGCCGCTGAACACTTTGCCGCGTGGCGGCAAGGGCGAGACCCGGCGCATTGCCGCCGATACCAGCATCGGCATGATCTTCTCGAATGCAATCGCTTTCTTCATCATGGTCACCACGGCCGTCACCTTGCACGCGCAGGGCGTCACCAATATCGAAACCGCAGCCGACGCCGCGAATGCGCTGCGCCCGATCGCTGGCGAGTTTGCCTTTCTGATGTTCGCGATCGGAATCATCGGCACCGGTCTGCTCGCCATTCCCGTGCTGGCGGGATCAGCGGCCTATGCGGTAGCCGAACTCTATGGCTGGCCATCCTCACTCGAGGCCAAGGTGCCGCACGCGGTCGGCTTTTATGCGATCATCGCGGCGTCCACCCTGATCGGCTTTGGCATCACCTTCACCCCTCTCGATCCGATCCGGATGCTGATCTGGAGCGCGATCATCAACGGTGTGGTCGCGGTTCCGATCATGGCGATGATGATGCTGATCGTCACGCATAAGATGATGGGCCGCTTCCGCGCCAGCCGGCGCCTCGCGATTGCTGGCGGCGGGGCGACCGCACTGATGGCCGCGACCGTGATCGCGATGATCATCTCGATGCTGAGATAGGCTGGCCGCGCAACGCGGCGCGCGCATTGCGCCTGTGCGCGCCGCGCAGTGGTTGCGCAGCGCTGCCGCCCATAACGTGCGTCGCGGTTTTGGATTTGTCCCTTTCATGTCGGCGAAAAAACAGAATCTCGGATTGCTGCTCGGCATGCTCGGCCTGATCGTGTTTGCTGGCAGCTTGCCGGCCTCGCGGATCGCGGTTTCCGAGGTGACGCCGTATCTCCTCACCGCGGCGCGGGCGACGATTGCGGGCTTTGCCGGACTTGCAATGCTCGTGCTCACGCGTCGAAGTCTGCCACCGCGCCGCGCATGGTGGCCGCTCCTCATCTGCGCCATCACGATCGTCCTTGGTTTCCCGCTACTGTCGGCCGTGGCGATGGTGACCGTGCCGTCCTCGCAGGGTGGCGTCATCCTCGGCATCATGCCGCTGATGACGATCGCCGCGGCGGCCGTCATCGAAGGCGAACGGCCGAGTGCCGGATTCTGGATCGCGGCCATTATCGGATCGGCGCTTGTAATGGGCTTCGCGCTTTACCGGAGCGGCGGCTACACACTGACAGCCGGCGATCTGTTGTTGCTCGCCGCCGTGATCTGCGGCGGCGTTGGCTATACCTATTCCGGGCAGCTGTCCGGTCTGATGCCGGGATGGGAGGTAATCTCCTGGGCGGTCGCGATCTCGCTGCCGATTTCGGTCGCCTGCCTCATCCTCACCTGGCCCGCCGAACCACAGTCCATCTCCTTCCGGGCATGGGGCGCGATCCTTTACGCCGGACTGATGGCGCAATATTTCGGTTTCTTCCTCTGGAATGCCGCAATGGCGATGGCCGGCATCTCGCGCATCGGGCAGATCGGCCTTTTGCAACCCTTCTGCGTCGTCCTGATCGCTGCATTGTTCGCGCGTGAGCCGATCGATCCGACGACCATCGGATTCGCCGTGGCCGTCGTCGCCACGGTCGCGATCGGTACGCGCCTGCGCGTCAGCCGCCCTGCCGCGGGCGGCTGAAGCCTATTCGGCGGCCTGACGCGCCGACTGTTCCTCGTCGTAAAGCCGCGCCAGGATGCGCCGCGCCTGGATCCCGCCGGCATCGGCATGGATGTCGACCTGCGAGTCCGAGGCATCCGCGTCGATGACACGCTGCTGCGCCTCGAACACCTCCTTGTCCTCGAGGAAGGCGGTCTTCACCTGCTCGAAGATCATGTGGGTGAGCTTCTCGTTCTTCACGTCGAAGTCGTGCGCCTGCGCCCAGAAATAATGCGATGTCGTCTCGGTCTCCGGGGTGATCGCATTGAGGTTGCGCATGTTGATGCCGTCAACGAACTTGCCCTCCGGCGCGCCGGTACCGGTCGGCGTCGCACCGACCGAAAGCCGCAGAAAGGCCGGCGGCAGGAAATCGATGAATTGCCAGCGGTCGACATTGCCGGTGAAGCCACCCGCTTTCACGTAGGTCGGTGGCGCCGGCTTGTCGATCATCCAGCGCGTGACGAGGACGCCACCCGGTGTGCGCTTGACCCGCACTTCCGCGTTTTCGGCGACCGCCGCGTTCCCGATCGTCGATTCATGAACGAAGGCGAGATGCGTCAGATCGAGGAGGTTGTCGACGATAAGCTGCCAGTTCGCCTTGACGTGAATATAGGTGCCCTTGGCGCCCCAGTCCGGTGAATCGAGCCAGTGGTAATCCGGAATGGTTTCGGGATCGGCTCTCGCCGGATCGCCCATCCACACCCAGACCCAGTGATAGCGTTCGACCACCGGATAGGCCTTCACCCGCGCGGCCTCCGGGATCGCCTCTTGTCCGGGAATGCGCACGCATTTTCCGCCGCGGTCGAAGCGCAGCCCGTGGTAGTGGCATTGCAACAAATCGCCCTCGACGACCTTGCCCATCGAAAGCGGCACCCTGCGGTGGGGACATTTGTCTTCCAGCGCGATGACTTTGCCGGCGGCATCGCGAAACAGCACGACCGGCTCGTCGACGATCCGGCGACCGAGCGGCTTTACGCCGATCTCATGATCCCAGGCCGCGACGTACCAGGAATTCTTCAGGAACATGGGCGTTTCTCCTTCGAAGCGCGTCTTCGCTGCGCGCCTACAACATTTCCTTGATCGCCTTGATGACACGACGATCGACGCTGATCAGATCGCTGCCGGGCGGCACGCCGAAATGGGCGCGCTCGTCCTCGGAGACCGAACGCCCTTGCAGCAGCACGCGGCCGTCCGACGTCAGGTAGATCGACGGCACATCGTCTTGCGTCTCATCCTGGAAGACGAGTTCCACGCGGAAATGCAACGCATTCTCCTTCTCAGCTTCGGTCCTGAAATCCGCTACACCCAATTCGCCATGCTTTGAAGCGCGAACAGAGCGCGGCAGGGTTACCGGTCGAGCATCGTCGAGGGCAACCAGAGCGCGATGCCGGGGAAAGCGGCGATGAGTGCAACCGCTACGCACATCAGCACGAAGAACGGAATGGTGTCGCGGGCAATCGCGAAGATGTTGCGGCCGGTGAGACTTTGCAGGACGTAGAGGTTGAACCCGACCGGCGGCGTGATCTGCGCCATCTCGACCACCAGAACCACATAGATGCCGAACCAGATCAGATCGAAGCCCGCCTTCTCCACCAGCGGTATGATGATCGAGGTGGTGAGCACCACCATCGAAATGCCGTCGAGGAAACAGCCCAGCACGATGTAGAAGGCGGTCAGCGCGGTCAGCAATTGCCATTGCGTGAGGCCGAGGCGCGATATCCATTCAGCGAGATTGCGCGGGATGCCGGTGAAGCCCATCGCCGTCGTCAGAAAGGCTGCACCGGCCAGGATGAAGGCGATCATGCAGCTCGTGCGCGTCGCGCCGAGCAAGGCATCGCGGAAATTGTCCCGCGTCAACGTCCCCGTCCCCCACGACAACACGATCGATAGCGCAACGCCGACCACGGCCGCTTCGGTCGCCGAGGCCAGCCCGCCATAGATCGATCCGATGACACCGGCAATCAGCAGCGTGACCGGGATGAGCCGCCGCGACGCTGCGATCCGCTGCTTCAGCGGAACGGACGGTTCGGCCGGCGGCATTCGCTCTTTGTTGATGAGGGCCCATAGCGCGATATAGCCCATGAACAGTACGATCAGCATGATGCCGGGCATCACGCCGGCGATGAACAATCGCGCAATCGACTGGTCGGTTGCGGTGGCATACACGATCATGATGATCGACGGCGGGATCAGAAGGCCGAGCGTGCCCGAACCGGCCAGCGTTCCGATCGCCATGCTCTGGTCGTAGCCGCGCTGCCGCAGTTCGG
>NZ_DATMRX010000192.1:0-16208 GCF_035565855.1 Pseudorhodoplanes sp. | reverse complement strand
ACTGAAATCGTCGAAGGCTTTGCGGAAATTGTCGCGCTTGCGCAGGATCGTGATCCACGACAACCCGGCCTGGAAGCCGTCGAGGATCAGCTTTTCGAACAGCGCGCGGTCGTCATATTCCGGCACGCCCCATTCGTTGTCATGATAGCTGACATAGAGCGGGTCGTCTTTCGGCCACGGACAGCGCGTCAGCCCATCCGCATGCGTGATCGCTTTCATCTGGCGCCTGCATCTTTCAGGAAATCGGCCACGGCGCCCTTGCGCAATGTCATCGGAATGCCGCCGGCAAGGAGCGGCACGCCTGCGGCCATCGCGTCGGCGACGCGGTCGACCCTGAGCATCGCAAGCCCGAGGCGCCCGGCCGACGATCCCATGGTGCCGACAATCTTGTCGCCAGCCATGACCACTGTGCCATCCTCGGCGGCATGAGCCTCGAACTCCACCGGCACGATGCGATTGCGCGCCGTCCCGCGATGTTCGACCCGCGACACCACCTCCTGGCCGATGAAGCAGCCTTTCCTGAAGTCCACGCCGCCCAGCTTGTCGAGGTCGGCGTCATGCGGAAACACCTCGCCATAGATGAAGTCGACACCGCCGCGCGGCACGCCGAGTGCAATGCGATGGGCCTCGTACTCCGCGATGTCCACAAGCTCCGCCCCGAAATCCTTCGCAGCCTCCTGCGCGACATCGCCCGGCACGAGCACGCGCTGGCCGAGCGCGGGAAGCCGCGGATCGCGAAAATCCAGACCGTATTCCGTCGTGCCTTCACCATCCCAGACCGCGAGCACCGCCATCGCATCGAGCGGATCGATGTCCACCTTGGCGCGCAGCTTGTAGAATTTGAGCTTCTGCGCCAAGTCCGGAACGAGAGCCTTGGGCGCGTCGATGAAGAAGCCGCCGCCGTCGGCTTCCGGGGCTTCAACCACGAAAAAGTCCGCCAGCAGCTTGCCCTGTGGCGTCAGCAGCGCCGCATAGCGGGCATGCCCGGGCGTCAGGGTCTCGATATTGGCCGTAACCAGATTGTTGAGAAAATGACGCGCGGGTTCGCCTGCGATGCGCAGGACGCCGCGATCGGTGAGCAGGGCCGCCTTCATTCTTTTCTATCGTTCCCGGGTGCGCAATCGACCGTTTCCGTCTTGCCAGAATTCGTGGTGAAACGTAAGGCGCTGTCGAGCGCCTGCCGTCTGCCTTCACCGAGAGGGCCGGACGCAGGCGAAAATGTAGTCACCCCGGACATCCGATGACACAGACCTACGACACTATTTTCAGCGGCGGCATCGTGGTCAATCAGGACGGCGAAGCCGTCCGTGACGTCGGCGTGCGCAATGGCCGCATCGCAGGGATCGGCAATCTGTCCGGGAACTCCGCCGGAGAGATCGTGGACTGCCGCGGGCTGCATGTCCTGCCCGGCGTCATCGACACCCAGGTGCATTTCCGCGAGCCTGGCGGCACCCACAAGGAGGACCTGGAATCCGGCTCCCGGAGCGCCGTGATGGGCGGCGTCACCGCCGTTTTCGAGATGCCGAATACCGACCCGCTGACCATCACTCCGGAAGCATTGGCCGACAAGGTCAAGCGCGGACACCACCGGATGCATTGCGACTATGCCTTCTTCATTGGTGGCACCTACGACAATTACAAGCATCTGCCCGAGTGGGAGCGCCTTCCCGGCTGCGCCGGGGTGAAGGTGTTCATGGGATCCTCCACCGGCTCGCTGCTGGTCGAGAACGAGGAGGGCCTTCGCAATATCCTCAAGGTCATCCGCCGCCGGGCCTCGTTTCACGCCGAGGACGAAGCGCGACTGAACGAGCGCAAGTCGCTGCGCGTGGAGGGCGATGCGTCGTCGCATCCGGTCTGGCGCGACGCCGAAGCCGCCATGATCGCGACCGAACGGCTGGTGCGCGTCGCGCGGGAGACCGGTGCGCGCGTCCATGTGCTGCATATTTCGACCGCGCAGGAGATGGACTTCCTGCAGCACCACAAGGATGTCGCGTCGGTCGAAGTGACGCCGCATCATCTCACGCTGGAGGCGCCGGACTGCTATCAGCGGCTCGGCACGCGTGCGCAGATGAATCCGCCGGTGCGCGATGCCGCGCACAAGGCCAGCCTGTGGGACGGGCTCGCACGAGGTGTCGTGGACGTGCTCGGCTCGGATCACGCGCCGCACACGGTCGAGGAAAAGTCGAAATCCTATCCGGCGACGCCCTCCGGCATGACCGGCGTGCAGACGCTCGTTCCGCTGATGCTCGACCACGTCAATGCCGGGCGGTTGTCGCTCTTGCGCTTCGTCGATCTGACGAGCGCGGGACCGGCGCGGCTGTTCAACATTGCCTGCAAGGGCCGCATCGCGGTCGGCTACGACGCCGATCTGACGGTGGTTGACCTGAAGCGGCGCGAGATCATCAAAAACGAATGGGTGGCGTCGAAGGCCGGCTGGACGCCCTATCACGGCGTCGCAGTCACCGGATGGCCGGTCGGTACGGTGGTGCGCGGCCATCGCGTGATGTGGGAAGGCCAGTTGGTGACGCCGTCGCAGGGTGAGCGCGTGCGCTTTCTCGAAACGCTGGCGGCCTGACGATTTTCGAACTGGGAAGGAAGTGATGAAGCGCGTTCTGATCAAATGCGGCTGGCTGGTGACGCTCGATCCGAAGATCGGCGATTTCAAGGGCGGCGAAATCCTCTTCTCGGGCAATCGCATCGAAGCGGTCGGCCGCAATCTCAATGCCGCCGCCGACGAAGTCATCGACGCGACCGACAAGATCGTGATGCCGGGTCTCGTCAATGCGCACATGCATACCTGGGAAACGGCCTTGCGCGGCATCGGCGCCGAATGGATGACGCCGGATTACCTGCGCCACATGCATCTCAATCTCGCCACACGCTACACCGCCGAGGACAATTATCTCGGCAACCTGATCGGCGCGCTGGCGCAGATCGACGCCGGCGTCACGACGCTGGTCGACTGGTGCCACAACATCACCAGCCTCGAAATGGCGGAGCGCGCCGTCGATGGCCTCGTCGATAGCGGCATCCGGGCGGTGTTCGCGCATGGCACCGCAAAGCCGCCGACCAAGGCGGGCGCGGTGCCCTTCACCCATATCCCGCATCCGCGCGAGCGGATCGAGGCGCTGCGCAAGGGGCGGCTTGCGAGCGACGACGGCCGCGTCACCCTCGCCATGGCGATCCTCGGGCCGGACTGGGGCGCATGGGAGGTGGTCGAGCACGACATCCGCATGGCGCGCGAATTCGGCCTCGTCTCGTCCTCGCACACGCGGCCGCGCGAGCATTGCGTCGTGCCGGATGGCTATGCGCGCATGGCGAAAGAGGGGCTGCTCGGGCCGGACCACAATCTCGTTCATGGCACGAGCTACACCCATGCCGACCTGACGGTGATCGTCGATAGCGGCGCGTCGCTGACATCGACTGTGCTGGTCGAACTGCACCATCACATCGGAGACACGCAGGTCGCCGCGTTCCGCGAGGCGGGTGGCTTGCCCTCGCTCGGCATCGACGTCGAGCCGTTCTGCTCGGGCCAGATGTTCCGCGAGATGCAGGCGGCGCTTCTGTTCGCGCGCGGCAAGGAGATCCGCAACAACGCACTGCGCGGCAATTCGCCTTTCAAGACAAT
This sequence comes from Pseudorhodoplanes sp., assembly GCF_035565855.1. Taxonomy (GTDB): domain Bacteria; phylum Pseudomonadota; class Alphaproteobacteria; order Rhizobiales; family Xanthobacteraceae; genus Pseudorhodoplanes. The sequence goes on along the minus strand of NZ_DATMRX010000192.1, from coordinate 12,580 downwards.
GCCGGTGCGCTCGCGCGAGGCACTCGAATGGGCCACCATCGGCGGGGCGCGCGCCTTCCTGATGGAAGACAGGATCGGCACGCTTACCCCCGGCAAGAAGGCCGACATCGTGATGCTGCGCGCCAAGGACATCAACATGGCCCCGGTCTACGATCCGATCTACTCGATCGTGGAAATTGCCGGCGCCGGAAATGTGGATACCGTCCTCATCGACGGCGTGGTCCGCAAGAAGGACGGCAAGCTGACATTCCCGACCGACGTGCTTGAACGCCGGCTCGCGGAGCTTGCAGTGTCTGGCGAACGCATACTCAGGGAGGCTGGATATCGCGTCGAGAGCGCGCCAAACTAGGCCGGGTTCCATGAATTGGAGACGAGCGAGAATGACGAGTGAGATCACCCGCCGCGCCGCATTGGCTGGTCTGTCTGCCTTCGCCGCCATGCCCGCTCTGGCACAATCGGGCGGCAGCACCATCACGATGATGCATGGCTTCACGCCCGGCGCGAATGTGGACATCGTGGCGCGGCTGATCTCCGAGCATCTCAGCCGGCGTCTCGGGCGGCAGATCGTGGTCGAGCCGCGGCCTGGAGCAGGGGGCACCACTTCAGCGGCTGCCGTCGCGCGTTCGGCACCGGACGGGACCACGCTCACGGTCCTGCCGGGCGGCCACGCAGTCTCCGCCGCGATCTACAAGCAGTTGCCGTATAACGCGGTCGACAGCTTCTCCTTCATCAGTATGCTGACCGACTTTCCCTTCATCCTCGTGACCTATCCGGATCATCCGGCGAAAAGCGTGCAAGATGTCATCAAGTCGGCGCAGGCCGATCCCGGCAAGCTGACTTGCGCCACCGCCGGCAACGGCACTGGTATGCATCTCGCCTTCGAACTGTTCGCCGCGATGGCGAAGGCGAAGATTCAGCACGTGCCTTATCGCGGCTCGCCGCAGGCCATCACCGATCTTCTCGCCAAGCGCGTGGATTTCCAGGTCGATACGCCGGCGGCTCTGATGCCGTTCATTGCAGACGGGCGGCTGCGTCCGATCGCCGTCACCGGATCGAAGGAATTCTTCCTCCTGCCGAAGGTGCCGACGATCGCCGATGGCGGCGTGCCCGGCTATTCGGTGACGTCATGGCTCGGTGTTGCGGGCCCCGCAGGATTGCCGACGGCCTTCGTCAACAAGGTCAATCAGGAGATCAAGGCGATCCTTGCCGAGCAGGAGGTGATCGAGCGGCTGCGAAAGCTCGGCAGCGATGTGGTGCCGACGACGCCGGAGGGATTCCGTAATCGCGTCGCCGAAGACGTCGCGAAATGGACCAAGGTCGTGGCGGACGCGAATATTCCGCGCGTCTGAATTATTGCCGCGACCGGTCGACAGAAAACTCGCCGTTGCGGATGCGGGCAGGGAGGCCTTCAGCAAAGGTGGAGGCCGCTTCCTCGCCGTAGGTCGATACGAACTCGATCAGCGCCGCGAACAGGCAGGCCTGCGCCATGCAATCGCCATCCACGCCGTCGAGCCGTGCCTCCGCCCAGGCTTCGTGCACATAGCCGAGCGCGACCCTTTTCTGCTCGTGATCAGGGATCGGCTCACGAGCCGAATACATGCGCGTCAATGTCGTCATTGCCACCGGATTCCTGCGCGCCACCGGCGCCCACCCCAAGTGCATGCACGTTAACACGCGGCCGGGCGGTGGAAACGCTCGTCTTTAGGAAAGGTTAATTTCGACGGAGAATGCACAGCGCCCTCCAGCGACGATGTCCAGGAAGGGCTCCGCCGGTCAGTTCGTGAAGCGGGCGGTGATTTCGCGGGAGATTTTGGTGCCTTCGTCGAGATAGCGCCGGACCGCGAGGTCGGCGGCCGCCGTGCAGGTACGGTAGGTCTGTTGGAATCCGTTATACCCCCGGTTGAAACTCGCCATCAGCTTGGTGCGGCGTTCGGGGGCCTGGGCCTCGGCGTCGAGCAGGGCGCGCATCTCGTTGCGCCACTTCTGGCCGTCATTTGCTCCGCACAAGCCTCGCAGATAATGCAGGGCGCCGAGGATTTCGGACAGCCGCTCGAGCTCAGCCTCGAACAGCGCGCCGCTGTCGACCGCGCGCGCGGGAGCGGCCAGCGACAGGCACAAGACGGCGGAGAGAACGAGGCGGCGGATCATGGCGGTGCCGATATGCGCTCACCCCACGGCGAGCGCAAGGCAGCATTTCGGCGCCTTTTGGGTGCGGGCAACGGGGCTTGCTGCCCCTTTCAGAGTTTCTGCATTGCGTCGGCGATGATCTCCCGAAGGCCGGCAGTGGTTTTCAGGCCGTCCAGTTCCTCCGGCCGCCGCCATGCGACTTCGTCGATTTCCGAGGGCTCCGGGACTGGTTCGCCGCCGATCCAGCGCGCGGCAAAGCAGACGATCACGAAATGCCGGGAGATCTTGCCGGCCTCGTCCCGCTGGATCATCTCGCGATAACCGGCGAGCGCCACCGGCTCGATGGCGATGCCGGTTTCCTCGCGGACCTCCCGGATCACGGCCTGCGTCAGCGTTTCGCCCGCCTCCACCACGCCGCCCGGCAGAGTGTAGACGCCGCGCCCGAAAGTCCCGCCGCGCCGGACGATCAGTACCTTGCTATCCTGGATGACGGCCGCGCTGACCGCAAGGAAGGGCCGGGTCGGGTAGGCGCGATCGTCCATCTTTTGTCCCCAGCCTTATTTGTCCTCAGCCCTGGCGGCGGCGGCTTCCCCCGCGGCCCGCGCGCATTATGTTGCGGCCATGTGCGGACGCTATGCCATCACCACCGCGCCGGAAGCGATGCGGCGGATCTTCAAGTATCAGGAGATGCCGGATTTCCCGGCCCGCTACAATGTGGCGCCGAGCCAGCCCATTCCGGTGGTGCGGCTGTGGGATGGCGAACGGCAATTCGCGCTGATGCGCTGGGGCCTGATCCCCGGTTTCGTCAAGGATCCGAAAACGATCTCGCTCCTGTTCAACGCGCGCGGCGAAACCGTGAATGAGCGGCCGGCTTTCAAGAATGCGATGAAGCGCCGGCGCTGCCTCATTCCGGCGAACGGCTTCTATGAATGGCGGCGCGACGGCGCATCGAATCAGCCGTATTTCATCCAGAGGAGGGACGGCGGTCTGCTCGCCTTTGCCGGATTGTGGGAAACCTGGATCGGACCGAACGGCGAGGAACTCGACACCGCCGCGATCGTCACGACCGACGCGAGCCCTTCGATCCGGTCGATCCATCACCGGATGCCGGTCATCCTGCCGCCGGAGACCTGGGACATGTGGCTCGACAGCAGGCGCGTGGATGCGCAGATGGCGGCCGCATTGATCGCGGCGGCGCCTGACGATGCGCTGGAGGTGTATGAAGTGTCGCCCGCGGTGAATCGCGCGGTCCATGACGGGCCGGAGCTGATCGCGCGCTACACGCCGCCGCCGGTGACCGAGACAGCAGCCGCGCCCGCCAAGGCTGCGCGCAAGTCGAAAAAGGACGACCGGCAGCAATCGCTTTTCTAGCAATCGCTGTTCTGATGCATCGCGAGGCGCGATGTGTGTGCGCCCCCTTCGGCAATCGCGTCAGCTTCCCGTCAGCCGGCGCAGCAGCGCCTCGGCATCGGCGGGCGCCGCATTGCCGCGCCAGGCGACATGCTGGTCCGGCCGGATCAGCACGAGATTGCGTCCATACAGCTCGCGGATGTCGTCGTCGGCGATGTCGATTTGCGTGAACGGAATGGCCAGTTTGTCGGCGGCCTGTGCGAGATCCACTGCGTGCGGCGCGTTTGCGCCAAGCCGCAGCAGCGTGAAGCCCTGACCAAGCCGGTCGAACAAGGAATCTCCGATGCCACGGCCGTTCCCGATCCAGGCATGCGGCGCCCGCCCGCCCGGCACTGTGCTCGGTGTGTAGCTGGCAAATGAATCGGGCGGGGCGGCCTCGTCGCCGGCGATGATCGGCGAGCCGTCATAGCGGGCGCCGAGCTGCACGCCGATTGAGGCAAACTCCTCGCCGAAAGTGGAGAGAAACGCGCCCAACTCCTGCCGCGCCGCCGCGCCCGCCGCGTTGTCCGCCTCGAGATCGGGCGAGACGTGGATATCGCCGATACTCTTCGCCAGTTCGCGCGCGGCGCCGGTGTTGCGGATCGCGATGGGAAGGCGCTCGGTCTCGTAGGATGCAAGGAGATTGGAGCCGCCCCATCCCTGCACCATCGCGGCAAGCTTCCATGCGAGATTAGCCGCGTCGTCGATCCCGGTATTCATGCCGAAGCCGCCGGTTGGCGTGAACAGATGCACGGCGTCACCTGCGAGCAGCACGCGGCCTTCGGCGAAGCGTTCCGCGACCAGCGCGACGCCGGCAGTCCAGGGCGCATGGGCAATGGGCTCGACCGGCACTGCCATGCCGCAGCAGGCGGCAACGGCTCTGCGCACCAGATCGTCCTCAGGCTCGGCCTGCGCATCCTTCGGCCGCATCCAGAACAGGAATTCGTCCTTGCCGTTGAGGGCGATGATGGTGGAGCGGATATCCGGATTGATCGCCCAATGCTGGAAACAGGCGCGATCCTTCAGCACATCGCGATAAAGCGTCGGCGCGCGAAGATAGCTCGCGAACATCCGCCCCCCGAAATAGGCCTGCCGCAAGGTCTCCTCGCCGGAATAGCGAATGCCGAGCGTCCGCCGCACAAAGGACCGTCCGCCGTCGCAGCCGACGAGATAGGACGCTCGCCAGCGTTCCGCGCGGCTGTCGTTCGCCTCAGTTGCGTCAACCGTCACGCCATCCGCATCCTGCGCGAAGGCCGTCACCTCCCAGCCGAACCGCAACGTAATGCGCGCGCGCCGCCGTGCCTCCTCGAGGAGAAAGGCTTCGACATACATCTGGTTGGCGCGCAGCAACGGCTCCGGAAATTGGTCGAGCTTGGCGGACGCCGCGACCGAACGCGCCTTCTCCGCAGCCGAGGGCATCCGCAGCCGGGCCAGCTCGTAGGCATTGAAGCGCGTGAAATATGCGACGTCGCCGGAATGCTCCGGCGGCAGGCCGAGCTTGCGCAGTTCATGCGCAAAGCCGAGCCGGCGGTAATGCTCCATCGTCCGCGCATTCTGCGTCGAACCCTTGGGGTGCCAGCGGGTGCCGGCCTCGCTGTTGAAAATCACCGACGCCACGCCGTGATGGTCGAGCAACAGCGCGAGCGCGAGGCCCACCGGGCCGCCGCCCACGATGGCGACTGGTCTGCGGTTCGCTTCTGCCATGGCTAATTATTTCGAAACGGCCCTGCCGGTGCCGCGCTGATGCGCGAGCGCGAGGAGAGTGCGATCCGGGTGGAGCGGAGGCTTGTTGGTCGGTGCGGGCATGGTGTTGGCAGTATCGCCGACGTGCGGCGGAAGCGCCAGTCACGACAACTCATGGGTAACGCGATGCCACTGCCGACACGGCATGCAGCGCGTGGCCCCATCCGTGCTTGTTCGCTTTCTGACGGATCAATGTGAGGGGTCTCACAGAGCGTACGACCGGAATCTGCTTTCTCAGGACGCCGGCTCATCTCTGATGGAGAAGCGTCATGGATGCGTTGATCATGGTTCTGTCGGCCTGGATCGCGATGCAGACGGGCCTGTCGGTTCCGCCGCCGCCCCGCGTTGTTCACCTGAACCCCGACGCGTTGCACGAGCTTGCGACGACACCGAGTGCGCAGGGCGAGCGCGTGCGGGCATTGTATGGGCGGGGCGATCGCATCATCTATCTGCGCACCAATTGGGACAGCGCTCGACTCGCCGATCAGAGCGAGCTCGTTCATGAGCTCGTCCACCATTTTCAGAATGTCCACGCGATGCCATATCCCTGTAACGCGGCGCGCGAAACACTGGCCTATGAGCTGCAGCTCAAATGGCTGCGCGACCAGGGCGTCGTCGATCCACACGATCTTCTGCAGATCAACGACTTTTTTATCATCATGACGTCGGTGTGCCGCGACGAAAGCCTGGACTAGTGGGAGGGCGTACAGCGCAGTCGCTCCGCCGCAATTACTTGCGGCGGAAGGTGCCCAGTCCCTGTCCATTCAGATATTCGATCGTGAGATCGCGAAAGCCCGATTTGCCTTTACCGTCGAAGGTGACAAGCGAGATCGACCCGTTGGGAGCGTTCTCGCCTGATGGCGTGAAGGTGAAGGTATCGCCGTCCCAATGCGTCAGCGGGTATTCGGTCTGCCTTGGTCCGAGCCGCAGTGCGAGGCGGTCGCCCAGCCGCACGACCTGCGCTTCACCGCCATAATTGCTGGCATAGCGGCCGGCATATTGCGCGAGGCTCGCCGCCGGTGCCGGGTTCTTCGGGCGCAGCTTTCCAACCAGGCTGCCGAATGGCGCATTCGTCGGGGCCACCAGGCGGTTATAGGCTGGGTACCAGTCCCGCTCGATCTTGCCGAACTGCACGAGATCGATGAATTGCGCCACCAGGGCTTCGGCGGCGCCGGTCGGCTGGGCGTTGGTCAGCACGACGATGCCGACCCTTGCGGACGGCAGGATGAGGAAATTCGTACCCGCGCCCATGGCGAAAGCGCCCGAATGGCTGAAGCTTGTCCGTCCGGCCGGTGTCACGCTGACATTGAAGCCATAGCCGTAGAAGCCTGAGCGGGCGGTGAAGGTTGCCGGAGGGGCGGAGAAGGCTTGCGGCGACATCGCCGGCAGCAGCGCCTTTGTCTCGATGAACTGCGCGCCATTCCACACGCCGCCCTCGGTCAGCATCGCGAGCCATCGCGCAAGATCGTTGACCGACGAACTCACGCCGCCCGCCGGGGCCTGCGCGTCGGGCTTGCGCTGGTATTTCGGCTCGAACCTGTCGCCGACCCTGACATGCCCGACGGCGCGGTTCGCACGCTTCTCGAAATCGGAGAACCGCATGCTGGTCGAGGCCATGCCGAGTGGTTTGAACAGGGCCTCGTCGCTCAGCGTCGCCCAGTCCTTGCGCGCAGCCACGGCGACGGCTTCCGCCCCTGCGGTCAAGCCGAAATTCGTATAAGCATAGCTGATGCGGAACGGCGCGAGCGGCAAGAAGCGCAGCCGCTCCAGCACCTGCCTCCGGTCGAACCCGATATCCTCGAGCGCATCGCCGCCATGGTCGGGCAGGCCGGAACGATGGCTGAGCAGATCGCCAACCGTGACATGAGATGTGACCCACGGATCCTTCAGCCGGAACCAGGGCAGATGCTTCACGACCGGTGTATCCCAGTCGATGACGCCGGCCTGCACCTGGCGCGCCACGATCGTCCCGGTGATCGACTTCGACAGCGAGGCGATCTGAAAGACGGTGTCCGCGTCGACGGCCTCGGATGTACCGGCTTTGCGTACGCCGAAACCCTTGGCGTAAACCGTGATCCCGTCGCGCACTACAGCCACGGCCATGCCCGGCACACCACTGCGGCGCATGATTTCCGCGGCGAGGTTGTCGAGCTCGCCAATGGCGCGGTCGATCTGGCCGGCCGGAATGGGCACGCCCATGACTTCGGACGGTGGCCCTTGCTCCTGCGCCAGCCCGTCTTGTGCGCCTTGAATTGCGAACAGGGCGCACAGGCCGAGAACCTGGGCGAAAGCGCGCGGCAATTGGCGGAGAGCGAATGGTGCGCAACGATGCATGTCGGGCGAATCCTCCGATACTAGGGGTGAGCCGCGCAGATCCTGCGAAGCGCCTGCCATTCGTCGGCGCTCAAGAGGGGCTTCGGGTTTTGCTGCGGCGACGCAACCGCCTTGATCCTTGCCACCCGTTCGGGAACGGATGGATGCGTGAGCAGGATCGACAATCCCTCGCGCGTACGCGCGACGCGATCGAGAAAGGTCGCGAGCGCGCGCGGATCCGCACCAAGCGCCTTCAGCGTGTGTACCGCAAAATCGTCCGCCGCCAATTCCTGCTCGCGCGAATAGGCCGCCTCCAGCAAAAGGTGAGCGGCGGCGACGACTGCGGCCCCGCCCACGAAGTCGCCGAGCACAATGCCGAAAATCAGCGACAAGCCTGCATTCTGCAGCACGCTGCGAATGCCGTCGCGATTGGCGACATGGCCAAGCTCGTGCGCGATGATGGCGGCCAATTCGTCCACGTCCTTTGCCTGGTCGATCAGGCCCTGCAGCACATACACATGGCCCCCGGCCAGCGCGAAGGCGTTGGCCTCAGGCAGGCGGAGCACCACAGCCTGAAACGGAGCATCGACTCCCGCTGCATGCGCAATCCGGTCCATCAGCGCATCGAAGACTTTCTTGCCTTCGATCTCGATCCCGTCCATGCCGCATTCAATCGGCCGGCTGCGATCCTCTTTCCCCATCATGGCCCGGAAGCGGAGGTCGGCCGCACGCCCGAGGCTTCGATCGACCGATGTGGGGACGACCCAGCTGAGCCGCTCGCTGATCTGCGGCAAACCGAAGAACGCGACCAGCAAAAGAGATACAATCGCACTGAGCGAAAGGATGAGGACGCTGCGCCGCTTGTCGCGTTCGGCCGCGTCGGACCGGTCGATGTCGGGGCAGATGTCATCGATCAGGCGCGCGATTTTCTCATCGGTGATCTCCAGCCGCGCGAGCCGGTCGCTGTCCCGCAAGCCGAGACGAAAGACTTGCTTCGGTGCGTTGAGATTCGCCAAGCGGGAATAGGGCCAGAACGCCAGCGTGGTGCCGTGCGGATCGGTGATATCAAGCCCCACATCGGTGCAGGCGACCATCACCCGATGACGCGCGGCGGTCACGCCATCGAAATAGGTGGCCGGCGCGGATTGCAACGCCGCCGCTGCCATGTGCCTTGCCCCCCGCTGTCCTCGCACCGAACAAAGCCGCTTCGGCCGCCCGGCCAAACGCGAAAAGCCGGTCAGTGGCGATCCGCAAGGCGGGTATATTCCGCCTCGATGCGCTCTTTGCCATAGATTCGCTCGAGCCGCCGCACGATGAAATGGCCGCGCGCCACATCCTGGAAATGCTCTAGGAAGGCGTAATTCACCGCGGCGCCGCCGAGCGCACCGATCACCGGAAAGGATTGCGCGGCGACCTTCTGTGACACCACGATACCGAACCGCGAGGCGACCTGGGTGAGGAACCGCACCATGATCGGTGCGCCTTCGCTCACGACGCCGCGCTGCGTCACAAAGCGCGCGGCTTCCGTGACGGATTTGGCGAGCAGCCCGCGGACCGCGAAATAGCCGCTTTCAGACGCGTCGTCCGAGCCGGTGCGACCGCCAAGCGCGAATACCTCGACGCAGGACAGCGCCGCTTCCGGGTCGGACAGATTCTCGCCCTCGCTGCGCGCGATCTCGGCGATCGACCGCAACATGATGATGGTGGATACCGGCAGTTCGATCGGCAGCGCCGCGAGGCCGAATGCGCCGCCCGCAGCGCCCGAGGCTGTGGCCAGCGCCTTGTGAAGGAGGCGCGAGCCGGCCTGCGGTTCGTTCCGCATGGTCTTGAGCGCGACCTTCAGCGCCATCTCGAGCGCTTTTGAGGTGGCGGTCGAGATCGCCTTGGAGGCCGGATCGGGCAGGGCATAGCCGATCAGTTCGACCGGCTTACCGACCATGTTGGTCAGCCGCGCCGCGAGGCTCGGATTTTCCAGCGACCGGACCGCCTGCGAAAGCGCCTCCATATCCTCGGGCGTGAGGTCGACCGTCCGTTGCGCCGCCAAAGCCTCTGCCTGCATTGTGTGCCTCGCTGGCGCTGGAGATATGGCGACAAAAGCATATCTCAAGTTAAACGGGGTGGCGCGCCGGGGCGCGCGATTTGGTCAGTCATTGGCCCGGCTACTGGATTGGGAATGGAACGCCGGCTTGCCGCTATATTTGCCGCAGACGTCGCGGGTTATTCGCGTCTGATCGGGCTCGACGAGGAGGGCACGATCGAGCGCTTCCGCGCGCATTGGCGCGAGTTGATCGAGCCGAAAATCGCCGAGCATCAGGGCCGCATCGTCAAGACGACGGGCGACGGGTTCCCTGCGGAATTTGCGAGCCCGGTGAAGGCGGTCCGCTGCGCCATCGAGGTGCAGCAGCGGATGGCCGACCGCAACACCGAGGTACCGCAGGATCGCCGCATCGAATTCCGGATAGGCATCAATCTCGGTGATGTTGTCGTTGAGGATGGCGACATCTACGGCGACGGCGTGAATGTGGCGGCGCGGCTGGAGGGCCTTGCGGACCCCGGCACCGTCTACATCTCGCGCGCCGTGCGCGATTTCGTCCAGCCGACGCCGGGCATGGCCGTCGAGGACCTCGGCGAGCAGAGCCTGAAGAATATTGCAGCGCCGGTCCGGGTGTTTCGCATCGTGTTGCCGGGATTTGCAGTCCGGGCCGCGCCGACGGCGCAGCCACCTGTTCCCGACAAGCCGTCCATCGCGGTGCTGCCCTTCATGAACATGAGTAGCGATGCGGAGCAGGAGTTCTTCAGCGATGGCATCACCGAAGACCTGATCACCGACCTCTCGAAAGTTTCCGGCCTGTTTGTGATCGCGCGCAATTCCTCGTTCGCCTACAAGGGCCGCTCGGTGAAGGTGCAGGACATCGCCAGCGATCTCGGCGTGCGGTTCGTGCTAGAAGGCAGCATCCGGAAGGCCGGCAACCGGGTCCGCATCACGGCGCAGCTGATCGACGCCACGAGCGGCGGGCATCTCTGGGCGGAGCGCTTCGATCGCGATCTCACCGACATCTTCGAGACCCAGGACGAGGTGGTCCAGAAGATCGTTGGCGTGCTGGCGGTGACACTGACCAAACGCGAACAGGAACGCCTGCACCGGCGCGGCAAGTCGAATATCGAAGCCTACGGGGCGTGGCTTCGGGCGCGCGAGGCGCTGGCACGCGGCACACGTGAATCGGTGATCGAGGCCAAGGCCCTGCATCGCCGCGCCATCGCACTCGACCCGCGTTTCGCAGCGCCTCACGCGGGATTGGCGCTGGCTTCGATCTCGGATTATGCGAGCGGCTGGACTGCCGACCCGGCGCAGGCTCTGGATGACGCGGAGCGCTGGGCGCGGCGAGCGGTCGAACTCAATCCCGACGAGCCGGTCGGCCGCATGGCGCTGGGCAGCGCCTTGCTCTGGCGGCGCAATCACAGCGGCGCACTCGCGGCTTTGCGCGACATGATGAGCCTCGATCCGAACTACGCGCAGGGACAAAGCGCGATGGGGCTGACGCTGATGTATGCCGGCCAGCCTGCCGAAGCGCTGCAGGCGTTCTCCGTCGCAATGCGGCTCGATCCGCATTTTCCGCCGATCGTCCTGCATTTCGTGGCGCAGGCCCATTTCGCGCTGGGCGATCATGATGCCGCGATCAAGTTGCTCAAGGAGAGGATCGCGCGCAATCCCGGCACGGATTCCAGCCGCATGCTTCTTGCGGCGGCCTATGGCCATCTCGGTCAGATCGAGGAGGCGCGCGCGGCCTGGGCGGAGCTCCTGAAGATCAACCCGGATTTCTCGCTGGAGCAGCGCGAACGCGCCTTGCCCTACAAGAATACGAGCGATTTTCAGCGCATCGTCGAAGGCCTTGCGAAGGCCGGGTTGCCATAACGCCCACTGCCTTTTCACAGCGCAGCCGCTCTCCACCTGTCATCGCCCGCGAAAGCGGGCGATCCAGTAAACGCAACTGCTTCAAGAGTTTACTGGATGCCCCGCTTTCGCGGGGCATGACAAGACATGAGCGATGCGATTCTGCTTCGACGGTGCGCTCCAGCGTCATCCTTATCGCATCATGCTCGGCAGCCAGAGCGAGATCGACGGGAACGCGATCAGGATGCCGAGCCGGATGATATCCGCGATGACAAACGGCAAGACGCCGAGGAACAGCGTCGTGGTCGACACATTCGGCAGCAATGCTTTCAGCACGAACAGGTTCATGCCGACCGGCGGGCTGATCAACCCGATTTCCACCACCACGACGACCAGGATGCCGAACCAGATCGGGTCGAAACCGAGATGCACGACGAGCGGAAAGAACACCGGCACCGTGAGCAGGATCATCGACAATTCTTCCATCGCGGTGCCGAGCAGCACGTAGATGATGCAGATCGCGGTGATCACCATGATCGGCGACAGATTGAACGCCGTGACGAGGTGCTTGAGGTCGTCCGGCATCGTCGTGTAATTGACGAATTCGGCGAACATCAGCGCGCCGGTAAGGATCACGAACAGCATCGCCGTCGTGCGCCCGGATTCGACAAGCGCGTCGAGCAGCGTGCGCCAGGTCAGCGCGCGGCGTGACACCGCGATGCAGAAGGCGCCGAACGCACCGATGCCTGCGCCCTCCGTCGTCGTGAATATCCCGCCATAGATGCCGCCCATCACGAGGACGAACAGCAGCACCACCGCCCAGACGCCCTCAGCCGCGCGCAGCCGCTGGCTCCAGGTCGAGCGTTCGCCGCGCGGACCGGAGTCCGGATCGCGCCAGACCGTCCATTGCACGGCGATGCAAAGGAGGACCGTCGCGAGAATGCCGGGCAGGATGCCGGCCGCGAACATCTTGCCGATATTGGTTTCTGTCATCACGCCGTAGATCACCATCAGGGTCGATGGCGGGATGAGAATGCCGAGCGTGCCGCCGGAGGCGATCGCGCCGGTGGACAGGCGGTCGGAATAGCCGATGTCCTTCATCGCCGGGTAGGCGAC
>NZ_DATMRX010000191.1:0-3416 GCF_035565855.1 Pseudorhodoplanes sp. | reverse complement strand
GCGCCCCACTTCTCGACCGACGGCTCGAGCCCAATTCTCTGGAAATGCCGCACGCTATTGGGCGTCAGGTAGACGCCGGCGCCGATCTCGCCGAGTTCGGGAGCCTGCTCGTAGACCTGGACCGGGAAACCGTGCGCGATCAGCACATTGGCCGCAAACAGGCCGCCAATCCCGCCGCCCACGATGACGATACTCGGTCGCGCTTCCGCCATGATACACCCGGCTCCCAGCCTTGCTTGTTTCGGAATCCGGTCGTTCAGGACCGGCGCCGCCGCCGAAAATGCTTCGGAAGCGTGCCGGTTTCAAGCGCCTTTCGTCATCCCTCGGGAGCGCTGGATCGCGAGGCAAGCCTGTTGCGAACGCTTCGCCATCAGGACTTCAATTCGAACTCGCCGTTGATCTCCACGGGAATGCCGTGCGGCAGCTCGGCCATGCCAACGGCGGTGCGCGCGTGCTTGCCGAACGTCGCTCCGAACACCTCGTAGAAAAAATCCGAAGCGCCGTCGATTACCTCCGGCATCCGATCGAATCCCGGTGCGACGTTGACCATGCCATAGAGGCGGATCACGCGCTTGACTCGGTCGAGATCGCCGAGCTCCTGCTTCAGGCTCGCAAGCATGGAGAGGGCCACCGCGCGCGCCGTTGCGTAACCTTCCTCGACCGTAACCTCGCTGCCGACCTTGCCCTTGGCCTTGACCTTCGGGCCGCTGAGATCGCGACCGTGGCCCGATGCATAAACGATCGAGCCGACGACCACGCAGCCGGTGCGATTGGGGTTGGGGAATTTGAAAGGTTCGGGCAGCGAATAGCCCATGCTCTTGATCTTGTCTTCAATCATGCTCATTGCGTTTTCCTGCTCTCTTATCCGCTGTCGTTTTAGCTCGGCGGATGTTGATGGGCGAAGACCGCATCGAACGCGACGGGCATCTGAAAGGCGGTCCGTCACGATCATCCTCTGTCCGATATTCGGTCCCGCCAGGCCGGCCGTCCAGCAGACCGTGTGGAAACCGTCGCGGTGGTTGCAACTGCCGGATCGCTTGTTGTTGTGGTTGCTGTGGCGGAATGCGCTCGTGTTTCTGAACGAGTCTTCGTTTCGCCGATGGCGGATGTGTCGCTTCTTGCGGGGTGTTTATCTCTTGCGAAAGTCGTCCGGTGTCAGCACGATGCGCGCCGTCGCAAGATCACTGACGATCCATTTCGCAGAGAGGATGACGCTATGAAACGACCGTCGCGGCCAAAAGCTTCAACCGTTCGCGCCACACGCGCGCCCGCGTCGGATCGCGTTGCCGTCGAACCGCTGTTGCCCGTGCCGGTGCCGCACACGAGCGCCAAGCTTGCACGCGGCATTCGCGCCGGCCGATGGGTGTTCGCCACCGGCCAGGCTGCGACGGACTACGTCAACGGCATCGCGGCGGACCTGGTGCAGACCGAACGGCCGCTGAACGGCGAAACGATGTACAAGCGCCAGGCGCGGCGCATCTATCGGAACGTGAAAGAGGTGCTGGGCAAGGTCGGCGCCAGCCTTCCGGATGTCGTGCGCGTCGATCAGTACTACACCACCGAGCGCGCGATGCATCCTTATCACGAGGTGCGCCACGAGGTCTTCGGCTCGAAGATTCCGCCTTCCACCTCGAACCTACACCAGCGTTTTTCGCGCACGGATCAGAGCATCGAGCTTCAGGTGATGGCGGCGGTGCCGGGCTCGGGTCTCAAGGTGAAGCATGAGACGTTTAATCCGGGCTACGACATTTCCGCCGTCTCCGGCTATAGCCCTGCGCTCAGCGCCGGCGATTTCCGCTTCGTGCCGGGACAGACGGCCGAGGCAAGCCGGGACGACGAGGGCCCGCTCGACCCGGAGGTCCGCCATCCGCGTGCGTTGTGGCGGCAATGGCCGATCAAGCTCGAAACCCAGTTCATCCTCCAGCGCAAGCTCAAGGCTTCGCTTGAGGGTGCGGGCGCAAGCCTCGACAGCGTGGTCAAGGCGCAGGTGTATTTGAGCGATCGCGAGGATGTGCCTGCCTTTAATGAAGTCTGGCTTTCGACGTTCAAGAGCCCGCCGGCAACGACGATCATCGCGACGGCCAAGCCCGGCTTCGCAATCAACGATCTGCGCATCGAGATCAACACCATCTCGCTCGCCACTCAGGGCAAGACCAAGCGTGAGGTGATCAAGGGCCCCGAGGCGCCGGCCTTCGATGGTTATGTCTCGGCGATCAAGGCCGGCGATCTGCTGTTCCTGTCGGGTATGATGGCGGTGGAGGGCGGCCGTCTGATCGACGAGGCGCGGGTGGATGAGCGCCAGCCGTTCTACGGCATTCCGGTCAAGGCGGAGCTGCGCTCCATCATCCGTCAGGCGGAAGCGATCTGCCGGTCGGCCGGGACGTCGCTTCGCAACGCCGTGCGCATCCAGCAATTCCACACCGACCTCGCGGACCTGCCGGCCGCCATCGAAGTGTGGGACGAGGCGATGGATCATGCGCCGCTGCCGCTGTCGCCGATCGAGGTGCCCTGGCTGCCGGTGCCGGGTGCGCGCGTGCAGGTCGATCTCTGGGTCTACGTGCCCGAGTGATCGGTTCGGCGGCTTCGCGATGAAGCCCGCTATCGAAAAGGCCCCGGCTCCGGTTCAATCCGGCTCCGGGGCCTTGATGTGTCGAGCTTCGCTCAATGCTTTCAGGGGCGAGCGCAACCGATGGCGCTTCAGTAAACCGGCGCGGCGTAGGGCGAGGCGGCCTGCGGCTGTGTCTTGGCTTTGCGCGATTTCTTATCCGGCGGTGCGAGCTTATCCAGGAAAGACACGATGCCTGGCGTCTCCTCCGCTTTCGGTCTGGCGTGTCGCCCGCTGCGGCGGGTTGCGCGATGGACCGGCTTTGCTCCCGCCGTCGGAGCGATGCTGGGTCGCGCAGCGGGAAGGGGAACCGATTGCGAATCCAGTGCGGCGATCCGCTCGGCTTCCGTCGGCTGCGGCGTCGTTGTGACGGCCATGCCGTTTGTCGTCACGGTGCGGCTGGTTTCGGCCCGCGGCAATGGACGCGGCCTCGGCATCGGCAGAACCGCCGTGGCCGGTTGGGTTGCGCTCGGTGAGGCTTGGGCGTGCTCGACCGAAGCAACGGTCGCGTCGGAAGATGTTTCGGGAAGCGGAGGTGCTATCCGCACCGGATCGAATGCGCCGCGCGGCTGTTTGGTCGTCGCGGTCTGATGGGGCGCCGCGGCGTGCGGCAGCCGTGTGATCTTTTCGATGTGAACCACGCGCGGCTTCAGCACATCGTCGCTCCGCGTGGACAGTGCCGCAAGCGCGTTGTCGCGCGGTTCGGCGGTGCGGCTGGACGACGACGCGCCGCATCGCATCTGCGGCTTCTTGTAGAAGCCGCGCTGATAATAGGCGACCGCACGGCTGATGTTGCAGCCTGCGGCGCGGT
>NZ_DATMRX010000190.1:0-31748 GCF_035565855.1 Pseudorhodoplanes sp. | reverse complement strand
GGTCGACAATTCCGACTGGAACATGCTGGCGGTCTCGGTCTTCGAGGAGGACGGCAAGCCGCCTGTCGACTGGCGGCTGTGCCTGGTGCCGAAGGACGACTACGAGATCATCGACACCTGGTACGCGATGGGCATGGCCGGGACCGGCAGCAAGGATGTGGCCGTCAAGGAATTGTTCGTCCCGGAGCGGCGCGCGCTTGCGCTTCAATTATGCCGCGGCGGCTTTGCGCATCCCGGCGGTGCAATCAATCGCGGACCGCTCTACGGCATCCCGATCGTCGCAGCATCGAGCCATCCGCTCGCGCCCGCGGCTGTCGGCGCAGCGGAAGGCGCGTATGAAACCTTCCTCGCAACGATGGCAAAGCGTTCCGGAACCTATACGGGCGCGAGGGTCGCCGACTTCCAGGCCGTTCAGATCAAGCTCGCCCGCGCCCGCTGCCTGATCGATTCCGCACGCGCGTTCCTGCGGCAATCGTCGATCGACTTCCACGACATCGCGGCGCGGGGCGATTCACCCGACCTCGAAACCAAGCTGCGCTTTCGCGCGCAATCCGCTTTTGCGGTTTCGCAAGCACGCGAGGCGATCGAAACACTCTGGTCCTGCTACGGGGCGCAAGGCATTTACCGGCACGACGCGATGCAGCGTTACCTGCGCGACGTGCTGTCGATCAGCCAGCATTTCTCGTTCAATTTTGACATCGCCGGGTCCGCCTATGGCGCGCACCGGCTTGGCGCGCATTACGCCAACCCGACGATGTAAACGCAGAGCCAGTTGACTAAGGTCGCGTTATCTTATTGAGCGGACTTGTCGCCGTAGCCGGTCGTATTCTGGCGGGTGCGGCCGTCGTTGAAGTCTTTATTAGGCTCGGGCGCGCCCGATGTCTGCTGCTGACTGGGCGAAGAGCCGCCAGTGGTGCCGGGAATGCCGTACAGAACGAAGAGTGACGCGGCTGCGATGATGGCGAGCGCACACAGCGCAGCAAAACCGATCCAGCCGCTACTGTTGGCACGGCGATCCGGCGGATTTTGGTCGGTTTTCTCGATCATGTCGGCGTTCCTTTGCGTCTCCGGTCGGAAACGCAGGGCCGCAGACCTTGTTCCGATGCGAGCTCCGGACAAAGACGCGCACAATACGTCGAATGGTCGATGCGCGCTTATTGCCCCGCCCAGGTGCGCAGAGCCGCGGAGGTGACGGCGCCGCCAACGACGCAGGGCAATCCGAGCGCGACATTGCCGGTCGCCGCCGCGCCGATACAGCCGAGCGCAATCGCGCTTTCGCCGATCCGGCCCGCCGTCATCATGTCGCGTTTGGAGCCGGGACCCTTGCGCTTCAGGTCTTCGATCGCCGCGAGCGCCTCTTTCCGGATTGCGGTCAATTGCATGGTGTCGGCGGCGTCGGTGATCTGCTTGAGGATCTTGGCGGTGTCCTCGGGCTGATGACGGGCACTGCGTTTGAGCATCGCGAGCAGCTTGGGATCGCGCGCGGAATTGCTGGCGAGCGTGTATTTCGCCATCACGCCGATGGTGAGCTTGTCGACGCTGTCGCGTTCGTTGGACCACGGCAGCATCCCGACGATGCGAAGGATCGGACCGTAATCGCCGGTCGCGAAGAAGCGGCCCCACAGCATGTCGAGAAGTTCGGGCGAGGCTTCGAGCGCCCAGTCCACCATCGGCTCCTTCGGCTTGTCGCGCGTGAACAGGCGCTTGAACTTCTCCGTTGCCGAGGGCGCCTTCTGCGGGACGGTCGAGCCGAGCGTCGGCAACGAGCCATCGATATATTTGGCGATCATGACCTTGCGTGCCGGCATCCGGAACGCATGCTCGGCCAGTACATGCTTCCAGTCCGGAAGTCCGGAATGGGCGATCGCGCGCACCATGGCCCAGTCGTCTTCCGGATTGATCGGGAAACTCTTCGCGATCAGATCGCCGGCAATGTTCGGATTGGCGCCGATCACCCCCGATATGAAGCCGATAAAGGCGCCGGCATTATCCGGGTCGCGCAACGCGCCATACCGGCTCATCGCCTGCACGGCGTCCGGCAAACGGTGCGGCTCCGGCTTGTGCCGGTAGCCATTGATCCAGGTCATGACCTCATCGGACGACAGGAAGCCGGCCGATCGCTGCCCTGCGGCAGCCACCGGCAGTGTCATGGCAGCGAAGAGCGCTGCGGCAGCTAAGACGAGACGGATACGCATGGCCCTCCCCCGGGACCGGGCAAGAGGAACAGGCGCTTCCGCCGATTTGATGTCGTGGAGCGGGCAGGATTTGGCAGTTTGCCGCAAAGCCGCCGCAAGCGTTACGCGCAGAATAACGGGGATGGGCGCGACACCGCGCGCGCCCGGGGACCGGATTGTCCTAACCTTAAAGGCATCCTCTCGGGAGACCTGCGATGCGGATCGACCCTGCGCTGACGCTCGCCATCATTCTCGTCATCGGCATTGTCGCCGGACTGATCTTCGACCGGATCGCGGGTCCAGGCTGGCTCACGCGCCAGATTGCCGGGTCGACACGCGGCATGGTGACGAGCGCCCTGGTCGGCATCGCCGGCGCGTTCATCGGTTACCACCTGGTCGCGCTTGCGGTCTCCGGTCCGGTCGCTTTCCTTGGCGCCATCGCCGGCGCGGCCATCGTGCTCTGGGGATGGCGGGTCATTAAATGAAAAGAGCCCGGCATTGCCGGGCTCCGTCGTCCTTTCGTTTGCGCGCGATCAGGCTTCCTGGATCGCCGACAAGATCCAGTCGCCACCGTGGGACCGCATGAAGGTCCACAATTCGGTGCGCTCGACGGGCTCCTTGCTGCCATCGACCAACTGCCCGGTGGCGCGCTGTGTGGTGTAGTCCACCGAGCTGTAACGCATCGCGACCGTTGCGTATTCGGTACCACCCTCGCGCCAGGCTTCCGCAAGATCGCCCTGCTGCAGCTTGACGTCGCTCACGGTATTCACAAGCCCGCGGCTCGCATTGTCATTCAGCTCCTCGGCGAGATAGCTGACGACTTCCGGAGTCGCGAATGCCCGCAACTTCACGACGTCCTCGTTCGAGAACGCGGCCAGCACGTCGGACAGACGCTTCTCGAAGACATCGAAGTCCTGCGGGGTCAGCTCGATCGCGTCTCCACCCCCTAGCGTCGGCGCCGCGCTGCCGCCACCGCCGTAAGCCGGTTGCGGTGCATTCGGCCGCTCATAGGGGTTGGCATCGCGTAATGAAGGGCCGCCGGCCGTTGCATAACCCGGCTGCTGGCGACGCTGCCACCAGGCCCAAAGCAGGCGCGCCACCACGACGACAAGCACGATCTGGATCAAAAGGCCAAGAACGCCGGCGAACGACGACAGGCCGCTGAGGAATCCGCCGCCGAACAACAGGCCGAGGAGACCCGCGCCGAGGAAGCCGGCCATCAGGCCGCCCATGAAGCCGCCGCGATTGAACAGGCCACCGGCCCGGGGAGCCGTGCCTTGACCCACGCTACCGGCACGGGGCGTCTGCGGCTGGGTGATCGAACGGTTGATCGGCGCGGCATTGGGTGCCGTCTGGGTTGCGGGCGGCGCCGTGTAGGTGCGGCTGCCCCGGCTGCCAAAGCTGCCGCCCCGGCGTGCATCGGCATCCACCGCCGTCACGGCGAGCACGACCAGCACGGCAAGGCCGCCCAGGATGTACCGAAAGTTCCAGAAACCCGACATAAAGGAGGTCCTCCCAGACCATGAGTTATGGGCCGACATATAGGACACCCGCCGGCTGAAGATAAGTCCCGCGCCGTGGCGCGCCGGCACTGGAGCGCCGCGCCTGTCCTTGACATAATACATGCCGTAAAGGGGATGGCCGGTGTGACACACGCCCGCAGCTGGGGGAAATACTGATGCAGATGCCGCGATTGAACAGGCCCGCAATGCGCGCGCTTGCCGCAGGGATCGTGGTGCAGGTGTTCTTCTGGGGCGGCTGGGGGGTCAAGGGCAACGATACGGGCGGCATCATCCCCTATCGGCCCGGCGCCGACGAACACGCCCTGCAACTAGCGGGCGCGCATTGCATGCAATACGGCAAATACGCTGTGATCACGAGCGTGCACCCCTGGTACGGCGACTATATCGGCTTCGTCTGCCGCAGGGCCGGACGCTGGGGCCCTGCCTATAACGGTTGGTGATCGCCTCCTGCGAGCCAGTCGCCGGGCGGCTGTCTTAAGCGACGCTGCCCGCGCCGTGTTTGAGCGGACGGCACTCATCGCTTGAGCGAAATCAATGACGCGCGCGCGCATCGGCAGACAATGGCTGCCGCGCGGGGAATTCTTTTGCAGGGGCGCAAGGGGAGAAAGGGCCCCCGATGGGCCGCATCAAACTTGCCTTCTGGGGCTTTCTGGCCCTCCTCACCGCGCTCTGCCTGATCGTCGATCCGCCAGCGTTGCCACCCGCCGGCATCTTCGCCATGCGCAGCCCGATGGTGCAGCTTACCGGCATACTGGCCATGGGCTGCATGAGCCTTGCGATGATCCTCGCGCTGCGCCCGCGCTGGCCGGAGCGGTGGCTTGGCGGCCTCGACAAGATGTACCGCCTGCACAAATGGCTCGGCATCGGCGGCCTTGTGCTGGCGATCACACACTGGCTGTGGACGCAAGGACCGAAATGGCTGGTCGGCTGGGGGCTGCTGGAGCGGCCGGTCCGCGGCGCGCGTGTCCCGGCTCAAAATGCGATCGAGCAGCTGTTGCGGTCGCAGCGGGGCTTTGCCGAAGACCTCGGCGAATGGGCTTTTTATGCCGCGGTGCTTTTGATCGCCGTCGCGCTGATCCGCGCCATCCCCTATCGCTTCTTCTACAAGACGCACCGGCTTGTAGCGGTCGTCTATCTCGTGCTGGTCTTCCACGCGGTGGTGCTGCTGCAATTCGGCTCCTGGGCAACGCCGCTCGGCGTCGTGATGGCGGTGCTGCTCGCTTCCGGAACGGTCGCGGCGATTCTCGTCCTGTTGCGACGCGTCGGCGCGGACCGCACGGTCGAAGGGACGATCGCGCGCCTGCACTATTACCCGGAGCTTCGCGTCATCGAAGGCGATATCGATATCCCCAGGAGCTGGCCGGGGCACAAGCCGGGTCAGTTTGCCTTCGTGACCGGCGATCCCGCCGACGGACCGCACCCCTACACCATTGCGTGCGCCTGGGATCCGGCCGATCACACGCTGACCTTCATCACCAAGGAGCTCGGCGACTACACAAGAACGCTGCGCGAGCGACGCTATGTCGGCGAACGGGTGACGGTCGAGGGGCCCTATGGCTGCTTCACCTTCGAGGATGATTGCCCGCACCAGATCTGGGTCGGCGCCGGCATCGGCATCACGCCTTTCATCGCGCGCATGAAGGCGTTGGCGCGCGAGCGAAAGACAAAGCCGCGGCCGTCACGCCTGCAGGAGGTCGATCTGTTCCACCCCACGGCCGACTACAGCGAGGAGGCCATCGCAAGGCTCACCGCCGACGCCGCGGCGGCCGGTATTCGCCTGCACGTTCTTCACGACAGCCGCGACGGCCGGCTCAATGGCGAACGCATCCGCGCAACGGTGCCGAACTGGCGGGAGGCCAGCATCTGGTTCTGCGGTCCGGCGGGCTTTCGCGAAGCGCTCCGGCGCGACTTCGCCAAAGCGGGAATGGACGTTGCAAAGCGCTTCCAGATGGAGCTGTTCGAGATGCGCTAAGCGCTGGGCTGAGAGAATCGATGGCGCGACCGGTGCCGCGCCACCCTTGTCACTGCGAAAGCGTCTGCTTCACTTGCTCGACCAGCTGCTTGAGGGTGAACGGCTTCGGCAGGAAGGCAAACTGGCCGCCCGGCGGCAGGTTCTTCTGGAAGGCATCCTCGGCATAACCTGAAACGAAGATCATTTTCAGGTTCGGATTCTTCTTGCGCATCTCCTTGAGCAGCGTCGGGCCGTCCATTTCCGGCATCACGACGTCCGACACCACGAGATCGACCTTGCCCTCGTTCTTCTCGAGCTCCTCAAGCGCTTCGACGCCGTTCGAGGCGGTCAGCACCGTATAGCCACGGGACGCCAGCCCTCTTGCATTGAGGGCGCGAAGCCCCTCCTCGTCCTCGACCAGAAGCACCGTGCCGCGACCGGTCAGATCCGCCTGCGCCGCTTCGGCCGGGCTGCCCGCGGCGGCCGCAGCGACGGCCGGCTTTTCGGCGGTTGCCGGCTCTTCCTTCTCGGCAATGTGGCGCGGCAGGAAGATCCGGAATGTCGATCCCTTCCCCAGTTCGGAATCAACATAGATGAAGCCGCCGGTCTGTTTGATGATGCCGTAGACCGTCGACAGACCGAGGCCGGTGCCCTTTCCGACTTCCTTCGTGGAAAAGAACGGCTCGAAAATCTGCGCCATCACCTCGGGCGACATCCCGGTCCCGCTATCGGCAACCTCCACCAGCACGTAATCGCCATCGGGCATTCCCTTGTGCGAGGTCAGCCGCGGATCGCCCGCGGACACATTCGCCGTGCGGACGGTCAGGCTGCCGCCATCAGGCATGGCATCGCGTGCGTTGACCGCGAGATTGACGATAACCTGTTCGAATTGCGACAGGTCCGCCTTCACCGCCCACAGATCGCGGCCGTGAACAACCTCGAGCTTGACCTTCTCGCCGATCAGCCGGCGCAGCAGGATCGTCAGATCGGACAGCGACTCGCCGAGATCGAGCACCTGCGGACGGAGCGTCTGCCGGCGCGAGAAGGCCAGCAATTGCCGCACCAGCGAGGCCGCGCGGTTGGCATTCTGCTTGATCTGCATGATGTCGGCGAATGACGGATCGGTCGGCTTATGCGCGCCGAGCAGGAAATCCGTCGCCATCATGATCGCCGACAGGACGTTGTTGAAGTCGTGCGCGATACCGCCCGCGAGCTGGCCGACGGTATCCATCTTTTGCTGCTGTTTGATCTGGTTTTCCAGCGCGCGCCGCTCGGTATTGTCGAGCGCATAGATGATCGCCGCCTCGGACTCGCGGTCGGCGTCGTCATCGATCGCCGTCACGAAGAAGGTGGCGAACCGGTCCGATCCGACCGACAGCGCCGCTTCCACCGGCGGGATATCGCCCTGGCCCTCGCTTGCGTGGGCGAGCGCCTGTTGGAGCGCACCGCGCTCGCGTTCGGCAACCGTGCTCAGGATGTTGCGATGGGCGTCCGCGATGTCCTTGAACATGCGCGCGAACAGGGCATTCGAGCGCACCACTCGGCCGGACCGGTCGACGGTCGCGATCGCCATCGGTGTGTTGTTGAAGAACCGCATGAAGCGCACTTCGGCGGCGCGCTGCGCATCCTCGTTCTCGCCGCGGGCTCTATTCAGCACCAGCGTACGCGAGGGTCCGGGGGTGCCATCGGCACCGAACGCGACCTTGTGGAACAGCCGCACCGGAATGGAGCGGCCGCCGCGGGTCTTGAAATCGAGATCGAGAACCTCGGTCTTCACCTCGCCCGGCATCGCCGGAATGTTGAGGAGCGAAGCACCCTCGCCCGGCACGATATCGGAGAGCCGGAGCCCTCCGGAGCCGACTTCCGCCAGATCCTGGTCGAGCCAGCTTGCGAGCGTCGCATTCAGATAGACGATGTTGCCCGCGGCATCCGCCGAGAAAAAGCCCGCCGGCGCGTGATCGAGGTAATCGATCGCGTGTTGCAATTCCTGGAAGACGTTTTCCTGCTTCTCGCGGTCTCGCGTGACATCGGCGACGCTCCAGACCGTGGTCCGCGTCCGGCGCTTGTCGCTGCCGGGACGAACGCGCAGGCGCAGCCAGCGCGCCGGCTCGCCGCGGCTGCCGCCGACCCGCACTTCCTCCTGAAGGCGCCGGCCCTCGCGGGCCGCCTTGAGCAGGCGATAAACCGCTTCCGAGACATCGGGATCGCCAAGGAACACCCGCTCGATCGGCCGCACATCCCTCGGGCTCGTGGCGCCGATCAGGCTCAGATAGGCCTGGTTGGCATAGAGGACCCGGCCGCCGGCATCGGTGACCAGAATCCCGTCGAATGCTCCGTCCACGAGGCTCTTGATGTCGGAATCGTCGCGCTCCCGGGCTCCGAAGCGCATGATCCCGGAGGCCAGCGCGAACAGCGAGAACACTCCGACGGTGCCAAGGATCGCAAGCAGGATCAGGATATAAAGAGCGGTATTCCCGCGCCCCACCTGCAACAGCCCGATCGCTGCGCCGACAAGCAGGACCGCGATGAGCAAGACGAGCCCGATACTGCCTCCGCGCTGTGAACGGTGAAGCTTCATCTCGCCCAAATCAGTTGACGTCATGATTGCTGATGCCTCAACCGCAAGGTGATCCGCAAGAGGTCTTCGCCGCCGGCCGGGCGGCGATGGGCCGAATAATTCAGGATATCCGGCGCACGAAGCGCCGGGTTCCCGGCTCCCCGAATGGCCGACAAGGCCGTGCCGAGGCGCCGCATGATCAATGCCCCAGCCCGCGGCGCAGCCGCATCACATAGCCGATGACTTCCGCGACCGCCCGATAATGGTCGGCCGGAATCTCCTGATCAATCTCGACACTGGCATGCAAGGCGCGCGCGAGCGGCGGGTTCTCGACCACCGGGACGTTATGCGCTTCGGCGACTTCCCTGATCTTGAGCGCGATGGCGTCGAGACCCTTGGCGACGCAGACTGGAGCGTTATCGCCGCGGTCGTATTTCAGCGCAACCGCGTAGTGGGTCGGGTTCATGATCACCACCGAAGCTTCCGGGACCGCCGCCATCATTCGCTTGCGCATACGGCCCTCGCGGATCCGGCGAATGCGCGCCTTCACCATCGGATCGCCGTCGGTCTGCTTGAACTCCTCCTTGATCTCCTGAAGCGACATCTTCTGCTTCTCGAACCATTGCCGGTACTGGAAGAAGAAATCGGCCGCGGCGATGAATGCCATGATGACGACGACGAAGCCGAGCATCTTCAGAGCGAAGACCGAGACAAAAGGCAGGATCGCGGCGACATCGAGCGTCACCAGCGTGTCGAGGCGATCGCGCTCGGGCCACAGCAGCATCGCCATCACGGTGCCGAGCAAGGCGATCTTGGCGATGCCCTTCGCAAAATTGACGAGCGCGACTTTCGAGAACAGCCGCTTCAATCCCGAGACCGGCGAGATCTTGGAGAATTTCGGCTTGAGGCTTTCGGCCGACCACACGAGGCGATGCTGGATCACGTTGCCGCCTACCGCGAACAGCGCGACCAGCAACACCGGAATGGCGACCGCAGCCAGCACCTCGA
Source organism: Pseudorhodoplanes sp. (assembly GCF_035565855.1). Lineage (GTDB taxonomy): Bacteria > Pseudomonadota > Alphaproteobacteria > Rhizobiales > Xanthobacteraceae > Pseudorhodoplanes. Next base: position 22,535 of record NZ_DATMRX010000190.1, on the reverse strand, counting down.
CGCCGATCCGGCTGGACAAGCGGACGAGGCTCGCGCCATCGGTCGGGATCTGATGCGCATTGGCGATCAGCCCGGTGAAGGTCGATTTCAGCCCGGTCCCCATCGAGCCGGAGAAAACCATCAGCATCAATGTGCCGCCGGCCAGCACGAACCAGGTCGACACCTCCTGGCTCTTGGCAACGTCGCCGCGTTGCAGCGCTTCGTCGAGCCTTTTCTGTGTCGGGTCTTCTGATTTCTCGTTGTCTTCGCTCTGCTCGGCCATGGCGCCTGCTCACGAATAGGGAGCGATCTGGCGCAGGATCGCGCCGATGAATTGCAGGAACGTGCCCATCATCGCGGAGACCACGATGAGCAGTATCATCAGGCCGAGCATGATCGACAGTGGCATGCCCACGAAGAAGACCTGCATCTGCGGCATCAAGCGCGACAGAACGCCAAGGCCGAGATTGAACAGAAGCCCGAAGACCAGGAACGGCGCGCTGAGCTGGATGCCGACCTTGAACGCGCCGGCAACGGTGTCGGTCATCAGCTTGGCGACATCGCCGACCATGATCGCAGCCCCCGGCGCAAAGATGCGATAGCTGTCATTCAGGGCGGCAATGACGAGGTAATGCAGGTCCGTCGCGAAGATCAGCGTGAGCCCGAGCATCGCAAGGAAGTTGCCGACAATGACGTTCTGCTGCCCCTGCGTCGGATCAACCGCCGTGACAAAGCCGAGCCCGATCTGCTGGGCGATCACGGTGCCCGCCACCTGCAGGGCGGAGACCGAGAGCCGCGCCACGAGGCCGAGGATCGCGCCGATCAGGATTTCGTGGCCCAGCATGAGAAGCACCGGGCCGAATTCCTTCAGGTCGATGGTGTAGGCATTGCGGTGCAGCGGCAGGAACATTGCGCTCAGCACAAGCGCGACGGTGAGCCGCACACGAACCGGCATGCTCATCTCGCCGAGTCCCGGCAGCATCATCACCATGGTGCCGATGCGGGCGAAAACCAGCATGAAGGTCGCGGCGAGAACGGGGAGAAAGGCAAGTTCGACCCGCATGTTGTTTCTACCGCTGGTGCGGCGAGACGATGGGGACTTGCCCGATCGCCTTCACCCTCCGCCGTTCACGATCCGCGCCGAGATTCGCATCATATGCCCTTGCAGCGAGTCGGCCATGAAGGGAAGCGCAATCAGCATGGCGACGAAGATCGCGAGGATCTTGGGCACGAAGACGAGGGTCATTTCCTGAATCTGCGTCAGCGCCTGGAACAGCGAGATGGTGACGCCGACCGCAAGGCCGATCAGCATCAACGGGCTTGCCACCAGCACCAATGTCAGAATGGCATCGCGCGCCACATCGAGAACTTCGGGCCCTGTCATTGTTCTTCTCGTGATGCTCTTTGCGGGCGGATGGTGCGCAAGGCCGATCAGATCGGCATGCGCATGATTTCCTCGTAAGCGGCGATCACGCGATCACGGACGGCCACAAGGGTTTCGATGGCTGTTTCGGATTCGGCGACCGCGGTCACGACGTCGACCACATTGGCCTTTCCGACCGCCAAAGACTGGGCCTGGGTGTCGGATGCCTGGGCGGCCTGCGTGACCTGAGCCATCGCGTCCTTCAGAACCGCCCCGAAGTTCTGCCCGCCTGCATCCTGGACCTTGCCGGCGCCTTCCACCGGATTGGCGAGTTTCGCGAGTGCGGCATAGGCCCTGGCTGCGCCTGCTGCGGTTTGCATGATGCCGCCTCCCTCACGCTCTCAGGATATCGATGGTGCGCTGGAGCATGCGGCGCGTCGCGCCGATGACATTGATATTGGCTTCGTAGGAACGCTGCGCCTCGCGCATGTCGGTCATTTCCACGAGCGGGTTCACATTCGGATATTTGACATGACCGGTCGGGTCTGCCGCCGGGTGGCCGGGCTGGTGCTTGGTCTGGAACGCCGTCATGTCCGGATGCACGCGGCCGAGGGCGACGACGCGGGCGTCGAGCGAGCGGTCCAGCTCGCTGCGGAAGGTCGGGATCTTGCGGCGATAGGGATCGGCGCCCGGACTGTGGGACGTCGAGTCGGCATTGGCGATATTCTCAGCGAGGATCCGCATGCGGCCCGCCTGCGCGCGCAAACCGGAAGCGGCGATGGCGATCGATTTGATGAATTCCATGATGGCCTCCTAGCGCTTGCCGAGCGCGCTTTTCACGAGGCCGAGGCTCTTCGTATAGAGGCTCGCCGCCGCCTGATAATCCATCTGGTTCTGCGCGACCTTCAGCATCTCGTCTTCCAGGCTTACGGCGTTACCGCTCGGCCGCGTCTGTGAACCGCCCCGCTTGCTTTCGAAGGCCGCCGGTCCGCCGCCCAGACTGGACGCCACATGGCCCGCGCTCGTGCGCTGCAGCGCGACGCCATGGACCAAGGGGCGGTTCCGATCGAAATTCGGTGGCGTCAGGTCGTTGGGCCGGAAATTCGGCGTATCGGCATTGGCGATGTTTTCCGCGAGGAGCCGCTGGCGCTCCTGATGCCAGTGCATCTTGGTGCGGAGCATGTCGAGGATCGGCAATCCGGAAATCGGCATCGGGCTTCTTCGACCATGACAAAGACCGGCAATCTTTGCCGGGTGTATGGTTAATGTTCGGTTAAAGAAGCCACCGTCATGCTTTGGCCCCGGATGGCGGATTTACCAAATGATGAAGTCTCGCCCTGCAGCGCCCGCAGAATCGTTATAAGGACGGGCTGAAGTGGTTTAGACTTTGTTAGTATCTGGGGCGGCAAAGCGTTGCCGAAACCTTAACGAGGGACCGAAACAGCTGGTTTCGTCCATTCAGCAGGGAGGCCGGTAGGATCGATGGATAGCCTTTTCGGCGAAGGAACATCGTTGCCCGTCCGCTTTTTCATCGCATTTGTGGTGGTGTTCGCGTTGATCGGCGTCACCGCCTGGCTGATCCGCCGCTTCGGTTCCGGTGCGCTCGGCGGCACGAACACGCGGGGCCGTGCGCCGCGGCTCGCCGTCATCGAGGCCGGAGCCGTCGACGGCCGGCGAAAGCTCGTCCTGATCCGCAGAGACAATATCGAGCACCTGCTCATGATCGGGGGCCCGACCGACATCGTCGTCGAGGCCAACATCGTCCGGGGTCAGAACGCCCGCGAGACGACAGCCGCGCGAACCCCCTCGGCTGCAGACAGCCTGCCCCGCACCTCGCCAGCCGAAGAAACCGCCTGGCCATTGCAACCCGATTCGGCTCCACGCCCCGCCCGCGCAGCGCAAGACGCGACTCAATGGCCACTCCCGGCTGAGCCCGCAGCGCCGGTGGCGGCAGCTCCAGCGCCCGCCAAGCGTTCCCGCTCGGCCGACGCGCTTGCAGGCTTGGCCGCTGAGCTGTCAGTCCGCCCGGCAGAACCGGTCGTCGCCGCGCCGCCGCTCCCGACACCCGCCGCGCGGCCAGCGCCGGCCGCCGAAGCGCCGCGGCCCAAGCCCTCACCTGCTCCCGCCCCGGCCGCAGCCGCGGCCCCTGACCAGAATCTCGCGGACATGGCGTCACGCCTCGAGGCGGCCTTGCGCCGTCCCGGACCGGCACCCGCTCCGGCACCGGCGGCGACCGCACGGCCAGCGGCGCCTGCGCGAGTCGCGCCTGCGGTGGCGCCGCCGATCGCACCGCCCGCCGCTGCTCAGGATCCGGTGCAGCCGGCCATACCCGCAACCGCGCCGATCGTCACGATCGAGCCGGAGCCGGCCGCGGCTGACTCCAGGGCCGACAGCAAGCCGGACGATGTCTTCGGCAGCATCGAGCAGGAAATGGCTAATCTGCTCGGCCGTCCGTCGGGATCGTCTTCCTGACAAGACCGAACGCGGCTTGCGTCCGTCTTTTGACGGGAGCCGCGCTCCTTGTAAGTCTCGCAAGTCTCGGTCTGTGCATCCTGGCAAGTCCTGCCGGCGCGCAGGACATCAGCATCAATCTCGGCCAGGGCGCCGGCCTTACCGAACGCGTGATCCAGCTCATCGCGCTGATCACGGTGCTTTCGCTTGCACCGTCGATCCTCGTGATGATGACGTCGTTCACGCGGATCGTCGTGGTTCTGTCGCTCCTGCGCACCGCGCTCGGCACAGGCACCGCTCCGCCCAATGCGGTGATCGTGGCCCTCGCCCTCTTCCTCACCGCCTTCATCATGGGCCCGGCCTTCCAGAATGCCTATGACGTCGGCATCCGGCCGTTGCTGAATAACGAGATCACGACCGAGCAGGCCTTCGAGCGTTCGTCCGGCCCGTTCAAGACCTTCATGCTGAAGAATGTGCGCGAGAAGGACCTGTCGCTATTCCTCGACCTGTCGCGCGAACCGCGTCCCGCGACACCCGAGGAAGTCTCGCTGCGCATCCTGATCCCGGCCTTCATGATCTCGGAGCTCAAACGCGCCTTCGAGATCGGCTTCCTTTTGTTTCTGCCGTTCCTGATCATCGACCTCGTGGTCGCGTCCGTGCTGATGTCGATGGGCATGATGATGCTGCCACCAGTCGTGGTGTCCCTGCCCTTCAAGCTGATCTTCTTCGTCCTGGTCGACGGCTGGACGCTGGTCGCGGGAAGTCTCGTTCAGAGTTACGGAACATAGGCCGAGCGGGCCTCGCCTAAAAGCACATCCGGTCTTCACAGAAGCAGCCGCTCTCCTCGCCGTCATCGCCCGCGAAAGCGGGCGATCCAGTGAACATAACTGCTTCAAGAGTTACTGGATGCCCCTTTCGCGGGGCATGACAGAAATGAGCGATGCGATTCGGAGCTCAACCGAAATCGCGTCAGCGCGATTGCTCCGTCGCGGCCAGCGCGGTGGGGGCCGCGCGCCGCTGCGTCTGCTTTTGAGGCTGGGGTTGCGTCTCGCCGGCCGACAAGGTGCCGATCTCCGGATAACGCCGGCGCATGTCGCGCAGAAACGCTTCAAGCGAAGCGAAGGCAGTCACCGCGCTCGCAAGCTCCCGGAATTCGGGCCCCTTCGCGGCGTATGGATCAGTCGCGACCTCGAACGCGCGCTTGTCCGGGCTTTCGATCATCTTCGTCTGGTAGCGTTCCTTCAGGCGCCCGGTACCGATGGTGTCGCCACTGAGCGAATATCCGATCGCTGCGCGCAGGAGGTCGGCGCGTTCGCCATCGGTCAGCGGCGCAAAATCCCTCCAGCGATCGCCATACATGCGCTCGATCTGCTCGGCAGACTCGCCGAACCGTTTCGCCGACCAGAGGATATCGGCGCGCAGCCGGACCGCCTCCCGGCCCGAGACGTTTTCGGTCAGCTCGAGCGCGACATCATGGCGGCCGATATCGGACAAGGCGCGGGCCTCGAGCATCATCCGCAGCTGTCTCAGGTCGGAATTGAGTTCGGCGGCACGCGTTGAGTGCAGCACCGCCTGCGCGCGCTCGGGCTTGTGGTCCATCAGATAGATGACGGCGAGCCGCGTTGCGACCTGGGCGCGGGCCGACCCTTGCAGACGATTGTCGATCTGGTGCTGCAGCAGCTCCGCCGCCTGCGGCAGGAGATCGACTGCAACCAGACGATCGGCCAGGCGGCGGATCATCTCGTCGCCGCGCCGGCCGATCGGCGTGAGCTCGCGGAAATCATAGAACAGGCTCAATGCCTCGATGGCCGGCAACGCGTCGGCCCTGCCCGCGAGGAACAGCGTATCGAACGTCGCCGCCGCTTCATCATAAATGCGTCGGCTGATCTGCGCCTCCGGATGAGCCTTGAGGGCGGACCGCATCACATGAAAGGCGTCGCGATAGCGCTCCTCTTCGGTGTAAAGCTTCGCCAGCTTGTGCAGCGCTTCGACTTCCGTCTCGTCGCCGCGCCAGACCGTGCTGAGAACCTCGAGCTCTCCGATCAGCTCAGCGCGCTTGATATCCCCGGTGTCGTAACGCAGCGTCAGATCGCGGAACTTGCCCTGCGCAGCCGATGGCCGATCGTCGGACTCCGCGGCTTGCCGATAGCTGCGCAGCGCTTCCGGAGTATTGCCGAGGCCCTGAGCGAGCCGTCCTTGCAGGATGGACAACGAAGGCTGCATCTCCGGCGAAATACCGATGGTTTGAAATTCGCTGAAGAGATGTTGCGCGGTCTCGTAATCGCGCAGCTCGATCGCCGTCCGCAGCGCCTCTCGCAATGCGATGCGTTGCAGTTCGACCGGCAGCGTCGTCCTCAGGCCTTCGGCAGTCTTGAATCCGCGGTGCGCTTCTTCCCACTTGCCCATGCGAGCGTGCGCGAATGCGCGCCACAAGGGTGTGTCGAGCTGGTCGCCCAGCATCGGGTGGTCGATCTCCTTCAGAGCGGCCTCGGGACGGTCGAGCATCAACAGCGCGATGGCGCGCAGCATCAGGGCCGACGGGTCTTCTCGCGACGGCCGCTCCTCGGACAGCGCGACATCAAGCACAGCCTTGGCCTCGGGATACATTTCGCGCGCGAGATAGAAGCGGGCAAGTTCGAGCCGTGGCGCATTGCGCTTGGTCTCGCCGGCATCGGCGGCCGCACCGACCAGCCTGTTCTGCCGCTCGACAAGATTGGCTTGCCGGTCGAAACCCCAGGCCTGCGCGTCGAGCAGAATGGCGCGTTTGGCGCTTGACGACCGCGCTGCGGCTCCAGGCCCCGACACGGTCAGGCCGCCCGGCCGCACCACCACCAGTTTGTCGGGAGCAAGCTCGACCTGCACATCGTCTGCGAGCGGCTGGACCGCAACGCCGTGGGTGGACGCGAGCGCACGGAACTCCACAAATTCCTGGGGCTTGATGAAGCCCCGCGCCGGCCCCGGCGCCGTCACCACGAGGATGCTATCCCCCATGTCCGGGTCTGCGATGCGGTGCAATTCGTGGGCTTTTTCCAGCGGGATCGCGATGCTGGGTCGCGCCGCGGTGACGAGGCTCCGATCGATCGAGAGCGGCGCGCTCGTTTCCGCGATGTTGTCACCGATCGTGATCGTCCAAACACCGTTATCGGTCGTCGCAGACACCATGCGCGGCCGGTCCAGCATCAATCGCACGACATACCCGTCAGGCAATGCCGTCCCGAGCGCGTGCCGGATCATGCCACCGGACTCCGTGCCGAGCTGGGGCAATGTGATTGCGCCGCGCGTATCGAACACCATCCAAAGCGTACCGGCACGCCGGAAGATGGCAGCAGGCGTCGGAGCATGGAACGGAAAGCTCAGGCGGATCCGATCGCCGTCGCGCTGCATCTGCGCTGTCACGCCGGAACCGCTCTCCTGAACCGGAACGCCAAGTGCCGGAACCACCTTGGCCATCGGCTTCGTCTCGGGCGCTGCGACCGGAGGCAACGCGGACGGCTCCAATGACTCGGCAAGGGGCGCCGACGGAGGCGCCGAATGTTCGTGCGCGGTAATGGCGGCCGGCTTCTGTGGTGACGGTGCCGCTCGCAGAGGCGTCGGCACTGCCGGCTTTATGTCCTGGGCTGCGGGAGGAACAGTCTGCGGCGCTTCGATCCCTGAAAGAAGCGCGTTCTTCGGCGCAATCTCCTGGCCCAGTCTCGCCAGGTCATCGCCCTTGTTCGGCACGACGGCTTCCCTGGCATCGGAACTGCCGACGTCGAGAACAAAGTTCATGTCCTCGCGGAAGGTCCGCACGTCTGCCTTCTCGTTCAACGCGAAGCGCACCGCGATGGAGTTGGTCTGGTCGAAGCTCTCGATCGCTTTCACCGCGGCCGGCAACGTCGTCTTCAATTCACCGAAATCGAATTTCAGCCGGCTGCCGAAGGTCAACGTCACGTCATCCGTGCCGCGCGCGGTGGCAACCGGAATGACCTCGGGAAGTTCGAATACGTAGCGGGTGAAGGTCGGCTGCGTCGCGACCCGAACCCGCGCCGGGCGTTCGTTGCGCCGCGCGACTTCGTGGTGCGCGCGCATCGCCCGTTCGGCTTCGCGGGCCCGGCGCGCCAGATCCTCGATCACCTCTTTCGGCAGACCCGGGGCGAGGCCTCGCCAGGTATCCGGCAACAGGTCGATATAGAGCCGTTCTCCGGCCGCCATCGCATTGACGGTCACCTTGCGGTTGAGCGCGATCCGAAAGCCCTTGCCGTCGGGATCGCTGCGCGCGGCGCCGACATAATTCGGCGCGGCATGGGCGAGTTTCTCGATGCCGACCCTGACCGGGCGCCTGAAATGAACGACCACAATGCCGCCCGCCTGCTTCACCTCCGATTCCACCTCCTGCGACAGGTGAATCAGAATGCGCGCGAACCCTTGCGACATTTCGACGTGAACGTCGCCGCCGACGGGCTGCGCGTGCGCGCGCACGATGGAGACGCAAAACACCGCGCCGATCAGGCACAATCGCCCGATCCGCGTCCATCGGCAGATCGCATCACATCGTGTCATCTACGCTCGCCGGTGATCGGCTCAACAGAGGGTTTCAACCTAACCCTGCGGCCATTAAACGGCCGTTAACGATGACAGGTCGGCTCGACGTTCAGTCGGCAATGTCGTGCGGCAAACCGGCCCGCATGAATGAATGCGCTTCGATCAAATTGCGCATCGCAGTTCGCTCCGGCGGGACCGATCAAGAGCCGCCGGGGCGTCCTTCGATCTTCGGCAATTGCTGGAGCGGCGCAGGCTTCGGATCGCTCGGCGGACGCTGCGCCAATTCGACCGTCAGCTTCTGTGCTGATTCCGGAGTCATCTGCGCAAGGATTTCGGACATGCGGCGCGGCTGGATCAGCGCAGCAACTTCGGTTGCGAGCTTCAGATCGAGCTTGTCGAAGATTTTCGCGGCATCCTTTGGCTTCATGGTCTCGTACATCGTGACGAGATTCTTCAGCCGGTGAAGCTCCACTTCCTCCTTGTGCTGCGTCGCTTCAACGATGCGCGCTTCGGCCTGTTTCAGCTCCTTCAGCCGCTCCTCGAGCTTCCTTTCGGCCGCCTTCAGAAGCGTGTCGCGCATGTCGAGTTCGCTCTGCCGCTTCTCGAGCTCCTTGCGCCGTTCGGAGAGCCGTTCCAGCAAGGCACGTTCGGCGGGAGAAATCTGCGGCGTGTCGAGCTGCACGACGTGACCGCTCTGCGTTTTCGGCGGCACCTTCGCAAATTTCGGAGCTGTGGAGTTTTCAGGTTGCGGATTTTTCTGAGGCTCGGGCTCGGCCTTCTTGCCCACCGAGCCCGTCACCTCCGGATAGCCGAACATCTCCTGCGCCCAGGACAATTTCCGGGCCGACTCTGGTTGTGACGTGGTCTGCGCCGGCCGGGTCACGACGGCCGGCTCATGGAAGGCGCGGTCGCTCTTCGCCTGATGGCCGGCGCCGAGCGTATAGCCGCCGTCCATGACAATGCCGGCGACCTTGAGCAGGAACAGACCCGCGGCGGCAATGAGGACGATCGGGACGAGACGCACACGCTGCAACAATGACGTCATGCCGCCCGGTCCTGTACGCGTGAGCGTGCCCGTTCCGCAAAGGCCTGCGCGGCCGCGGCAACGGCCTTCGCATCGGACGCCGGAGCTTGCGCTTGCGGCGCGGCCTCGACTGGCGGTTCGCCGCCAAGCAAGCCGTTCGCATAGGCGATCTTGCGCAAGCGGACCAGCATGTCCTCACCGGCATTCAGGCTGGACGCCATCTGCTTGCAATAGGACTCGGCCTCGCGCAGACGCCCGCCCAGCGAGGCCTCGGCCTCGTTGGCGGTGATTTTCAAACCGGCGATCGCCCGCTCAGCCCGTTCGGTCGCCATGATCAGTTCGGCGACGCTGGTCTTCATCAGCTTTTCGTCAGCCTTCAGCTTCTCGATCTGCTTATTGAGCCGCGCACAATAGAGAATGGTCAGCAGCAGAAGGATCGACACCAGCGCTTCGATGGTCAGTCCAAATCCGTAGCTCACGGGGCCTCCACGCGGTTCTTGGCATCGTCGGCATTCTCGAACATGGCGTAGGTCATCTTCGGCTTGCGCAGCGGCTTGGCCACGCGCACCGACACCCGGTCGCCGACCCGGCCCATGCGGCCTTCGGTGAGGGAGACATCGCCGCAACGCAGCGTGATCATCGCGTCGGGGCGGATTTCGAGCGGCAGCGTGTCGCCGACCTGCAGCGCCATCATCTGGCGAAGCGGCAAGCGCGCTTCGTACAATACGGCGTCGACGCTGACTTCGGCCTGGCCGATCTCGGTCGCCAGATGCTCTTCCCAGATCTGGTCACGGCCGAACTTCTCGCCCATGAACATCTGCAGCAGCACGCCGCGGATCGGTTCGATCGTCGCGTAGGGCAACAGCAATTCGGCGGTGCCGCCGCGGTCCTCCATGTCGATCCGCAAGCGCACGAGGATTGCCGCATTGGCGGGGCGTGTGATCGCGGCAAAGCGCGGATTGCTCTCGATGCGGTCGATGTTGAAGCGCACCGGCGACAGCGGCTTGAAGGCCTGCTCGGCATCGGCGAGGATCACCTCGATCATCCGCTTGACGAGGCTGGTCTCGATCGTGGTGTAGGGCCGCCCTTCGACGCGCACGGCCGCCGATCCGCGCCGTCCGCCGAGCAGCACGTCGATCATCGAATAGATCAGGCTGGAATTGACGGTGAACAGCCCGAAGTTGTCCCACTCCTCCGCCTTGAACACCGCAAGGATCGCCGGCAGCGGAATCGAATTGATGTAGTCACCGAAGCGCACCGAGGTAATGCGATCGAGCGAGACCTCGACATTGTCCGAGGTGAAATTGCGCAGCGATGTCGTAAGCAGCCGCACCAGGCGGTCGAACACGATCTCGAGCATCGGCAGACGCTCGTAGGACACCATCGCCGAGTCGATGATGGCGCGAATGCCGGAATTGTCGTTGAAGTTGACGTCCGCAAGGCTGAAGCCGAGCAGGCTGTCGATTTCTTCCTGATTGAGAACGCGCTCGGCCGAGCCCTTCTGGCTCAGCTTGTTCTCGTCGACCATCGCGGCCCATTGGTCGCTTAACCCGGACGTGGGCGCGGGCGCGCCAGAAGGCGCCGCCCCCCCTACAGTTTGGACATCGCCAGTGGGGGGAACATCCAGGCCCCAATCGGGCGCCACCGTCTTTCCATCGGTCGGGGGCATCACTGGACCACGATTTCCTTGAAGAGCACCGCGTTCACGCGGCTCGGCGCGATTGCATAATTGACCCGCCGGGTGAGCTCTTCCTTCAGGCGATAGAGGCCCGCGGAGCCGTCGAGATCGGTTGGCCGCAATTCCCGCAGATAGGTCTGAAATGAATCCATCACCCGCGGCATCACCGGCTGCACCTGCTGGACCATCGCCGAGTCCGGCAGCTCCAGCACGATCTTCACTTTGAGATATTGCGGCCGTTCGCCTCCGGCATTCGCAAGATTGACGAGCGTATCCGGCAGGTCGAGGAAGGCCGGCGGCTTGGCGACGGGCGCCGCGACCGCGGCCGCTTGCGGCTTGTTCTTGAGCATGAAGACGGCGCCGGTGCCACCGGCAAGCACCACCACAGCCGCGACGGCGATGATGATCGCATTACGCGGAAATCGTGTCTTTGCGGCCGCCTTTACCGAGGGACCGGCACTCTGCTCGCCATCTGTGTCCCCAGCCGCGTTCTTGTTCTTGTTCGCCATACGCTTGCCTCTGGTCCGGTGCGGGCCTGTCACGGAGCCTCGCAACCTGCAGGCGAACGTACGGCCATGATGGTTAACGAAAACTTTCCAAGCCGGTCTGCGAGGGAAAATTTTGCCGGGTTGACCCTGCCGGAATTGCCATGAGGCAACATAAGATCGCCGGCAAGATCGGTTCAAGATATTGATATTGCACGATTTTCCAGATTGGCACGGTCGCTGCAAAGCAGATGGGGCGCCGCCATCTTGGGAGAGATGCGGCGGTCTTACCGGCAGAGGCCTTGGGAGGGCGGACGCCGGCAGAAACTGGGGAGATCGGAATGGGGCATGCTCTTCTGATCGGGTTGTCGCGGCAGATGTCGCTGCGGCGCGAACTCGATGTGGTGTCGAACAACATCGCCAACATCAACACGACCGGCTTCAAGTCCGGAACGATGGTGTTCGAGGAATTCATGATGCCTCGTGCGCGGCACGACGATTTCGCGCGCGCCGACCGCAAGATCTCATTCGTCCAGGACCGCTCGACCTGGCATGACCTTGGCCAGGGTCCGATACGGCCGACGGGCAATCCGCTCGACGTCGCCCTCGACGGCGACGCGTTCCTCGTGGTGCAGACACCGCGCGGCGAGCGCTACACGCGCAACGGCGCATTCCAGATCAATACGGCCGGTCAGCTCATCACCAATGAAGGCGACACCGTCCTCGGCGAGAATGGGCCGATCCGGTTCCAGCTCGAGGACAAGGACGTCACGATCAGCCGCGACGGCACCATCTCGGTGCCCGAAGGCATTCGCGGAAAGCTGCGGCTGGTCACCTTCGAGAACAATCATCGTTTGCAGAAGGACGGCTCTTCCACCTTCAAGGCGCCCGACGGGATGCCGCCGACGCCGGCGCGATATCCGCACGTCATTCAAGGTTCGATCGAGCAATCCAACGTCAAAGCCGTCGTCGAAATGACGCGCATGATCGAAGTGACACGGGCCTATAGCCAAGTCGCTTCACTGCTGCAGCAGCACGGCGATATGCGCAAGAATTCGATCGAACGCCTTGCTGAAGTCCCGGCGTAACAACGAGGAACGGTCATGCGAGCTCTCCACACCGCAGCGACTGGCATGATGGCCCAGGAACTCAACGTCCAGGTCATCTCCAACAACATCGCGAATATGCGCACGACCGGCTACAAGCGGCAGCGCGCGGAATTTCAGGACCTGCTCTACGAGCATGTCCGGCGCGTCGGCACGCAGACTTCCGATCAGGGCAATCAGTTGCCCACCGGTATCGAGCTTGGATCTGGCGTCAAGACCGTCGGCACGCCGCGTCTGATGACGCAAGGCGCCATCGCCACCACCGGCAAGGAAACCGATGTCGCAATCCGCGGCGATGGTTTCTTTCCGATCACCTTGACCGACGGCCGCACCGCCTACACCCGCGACGGGTCCTTTGCGATCGACGCGACAGGCCGCCTCGTCACCGCGCAGGGCAACCTCATTCAGCCCGCCATCACGATCCCGCAAAACGCGACAGGGCTGACGATCAACGCTCAGGGTCAGGTCCTCGTCACCCCCGCCGGCTCGACCGTTCCGACCCAGGTCGGGCAAATCCAGCTCGCGATCTTCGTCAACAAGTCCGGCCTGCAGGGCATCGGCGACAACCTCTTCCTGGAGACGCCGTCGTCGGGCACACCGCAACTCGGCATGCCGAGCACGTTGAGCTACGGCAGCCTTCTTCAGAACTCGCTCGAACAGGCCAATGTCGAAGCGGTCAGTGAAATCTCCGACCTGATCGCCGCGCAGCGCGCCTATGAAATGAACGCCAAGGTCGTATCGGCAGCCGATCAGATGCTGCAATCGACCACCGGCATGATGCGATAGGAGCCGGCCCGATGACGCGCGTTTTCGCCGCCCTGCTCTTTTCCATCTGCGCCGCCTCCGCGCACGCCCAGGCGCCGGCCCTGAAATCCACGGTGCTCGTGTCCAGCGACATCGTCCGGATCGCCGACATCGTTGCGAATGCCGATGCCGACAAGGCCGACATCGCCATCTTCCGCGCGCCCGATCTCGGCCAGACCGGTACGGTGCGTGTCGCAGCCGTGATCGAAGCGCTGCGTCCGCATGATGTCGAGATCGAGACCCGCGGCTTGTCCGAGATCTCGGTCACGCGCGCGAGCCGCATGATCGGCGCGAGCGAGATCAAGCGGCGAATCGCGGAGATTGCCGCCGAGCGCCTGCGCATTGCCGATCTCGACAATATCGCGGTGACGCTTGATGCGCCGGTCCCCATGCTGCATCTCGATCCGGCGGAGAGCGGGCCGCTGATGCCGCAGCGGATGACGTTCGAGCACCGCACCGGCCGCTTCGACATATCGTTCAGCTTCGCCGATTCACAGCTCCGGGTCACCGGCAAGGCGCAGGAAACGCAGGATGCGGTCATTCTGACCCGTACGATGGCGCGCGGTGACGTGCTGCGCGATTCCGATCTCGCCATCGAGAAACGGCCAAAGACCGAATTGCAGGGCGACGTTGTCGGCGACATCGGTTCCGCCGTCGGCATGGCATTGCAGGTACCGCTGCGGGCGGGGCACGCCATCCGCACCACCGATCTCACGCGACCGCAACTCGTGAAGCGCGGCGAACCGGTCATGCTGGTTTACGAAGTCCCCGGCATCAGTCTCACCGCCCGCGGCAAGGCCGAGGAGGTCGGCTCGCTCGGCGATACCATCAACGTTCTGAACGTCCAGTCGAAGCGGATCATCCAGGGCGTGGTGAGCGGTCCCGCTCAGGTCACCGTCACCTCCCTGACACCGCGCATCACCTCGGCGGCAGAAGCCCGGTCCGCCCAACAAATCGCCGCCGCCCGTACTCAGACCAAGGCAGAGTAGCCATGTGCGTTGTTCGTTTGCCATTCCGCCCGATCGGCTTTGCAATGGCTGCCCTGTTGCTCGGTGGTTGCTCCTCCATCGACCGGTTGAAGACCATCGGCGAAGCGCCGCCGCTGTCGCCGATCGAAAACCCGACAACGACGCCGGGATACAAGCCGGTCCAGATGCCGATGCCGATGCCGCAGCCGGCCTCCTACAATCCGAACTCGCTGTGGCGGAACGGATCGCGCGCCTTCTTCAAGGACCAGCGCGCGCACCAGGTCGGCGACATCCTGACCGTCAAGGTCAAGATCGACGACAAGGCCTCGGTGGAGAACGAAACCCAGCGCCGCCGCAAGGCCGGCGAGGAAGCCGGCGTGAAGGATTTCCTCGGCAAGTCCGCCCTGCCGGGCCTGATCAAGGCAAAAGTTCCGAGCACGCTGATCGCCGCGGATTCCGTGACATCGACGGAAGGCAAAGGCACCACGGATCGCAAGGACGAGGTGATGACCAACATCGCCGGCGTGGTCACGCAGGTCCTGCCGAACGGCAATCTGGTGATCGAGGGACGCCAGGAAGTCCGCGTCAATTTCGAGGTGCGCGAGCTGGTCGTCGCCGGCGTTGTGCGGCCCGAAGACATCGAAAGCGACAACACGATCGAATCCACCAAGATCGCCCAGGCCCGCATCGCCTATGGCGGTCGCGGCCAGCTCACCGACATGCAGCAGCCGCGCTACGGCCAGCAGGTCATGGACATCCTGTTGCCCTTCTAGCACAGCGCTACGAGCTCCCACGTCGTCCGGCAGCACCCGGACGATGACTTGACGCGGCCTCCGGCAAGCTCCCCTGCCGGAGGCCGCTCGCTTTAGTCCCGATCGCTGCTAACATCGGACAGGGGGAAGACACATGCACATTCTGATGTTTGTGGTAATCGGCGTGGCGTTGCTCGCCGTGATGCATTACGGACCGCGCTTAGCCGGACTGGAATTCACCGGCACGCTCGCCTTCATCTGGGTCTGGCTGGTCATATCGGTGCTGAACGGACTCTATGGCCATTTCCGCGCCGGCATTCCGGTGCTGAACGAGATCGGCGCCTTCATCCCGATCTTCGGAATCCCGGCGGTCCTCGCCTTCATTCTGATGCGCCAGGACTAGACTGGCGTCAGACTTCGTCCGCCGGCGGCTGTTCGCCCAACACCCGCCCCGGCCGTTTCGGCTTGGTGTATGGTGTCGGCTTCGGCATGTTGCTCGGCATCAGGTCGCGACCCGCGCCAATGCCGCCGGCGACCTCGAGCGCAAAGCGCTCCGCATCGCGACGACGCAATTCTTCGATGATCTCGGCCGCCTCCGCGTCCGGAACCCCCAATTCGCGCAGCGCCGACTCGCCGAACTTCATCGCCGACTCGAAGGTCTCGCGAACCTGGGTCTCGACGCCCTTGTGTACCAGCTCGAGCGCGTGCTCGCGATCGTAGGAGCGCACCATCAGCTTCGCCTGGGGGAATTGCTCCATCACCATCTCGGCGATGCGCGTCGCGGTATAGCGGCTGTCGACACAGACCGCGATCAATCGTGCCTTGCGTGCGCCGGACGCTTCGAGGAGATCGAGCCGCGAGCCATCGCCATAATAGATCTGGAATCCGAAATCGGCGGCGCTGCGGATCATGTCCGGATCGTTGTCGATGATCGTCACGTCGTAGCCGCGTGCAAGCAACGATTGGCTCGCTACCTGGCCGAACCGGCCAAACCCGATGACAAGCACGCTTGCGGTGAGATCGCGGGGTTCTTCCAGCCCGTCGGTCGATTGCTCGCGCGCCGGGAGCAGCCATCGCAGTCCGATGACCGCGACCGGTGTCAGCGCCATCGACAGGATGACCACCGTGGTCATGATCGCATTGACGCGGCCCGTGAATAAACCGGCCGCAGCAGCAGCCGAATACAGTACGAAGGCAAATTCCCCGCCTTGCGAGAACAGAGCCGCGCGGTAGATCGCCTCGTGATGGGGTGCGCGGAAGGCGCGTGCGACCACGTAGATGCCGATCGACTTGACGATCATGTAGGCCAGGACTCCGGCGATCAGAAAGCGCCAGTCGGTCACCACCACCGAGACATCGAGCGCCATGCCGACGCCGAGGAAGAACAGGCCGAGCAGGATGCCCCGAAACGGCTCGATGTCGGCTTCGAGCTGATGGCGGAACGAGGATTCCGACAGCATCACGCCGGCGACGAATGCGCCCATCGCCATCGACAATCCGACGACCTGCATGGCGAGCGCCGAGCCCAGCACGACGAGAAGCGCGGCCGCCGTCATCACCTCGCGGGCGCGTGCCGCCGCAAGCAATCGGAAAAACGGATTGAGCAGCCAGCGTCCTGCCGCAAGCAGCGCGACGACCGCGGCGAACGCGATCAGCACCGCCTGCCATGCCGGCTCGCCGCTCGGCTCACGCAACGGCGCCAGCAGCGCGACCAGCGCCAGCAGCGGTACGATCGCGAGATCCTCCAGAAGCAGGATCGAGATCATGCGCTGACCTTCAGGCGTGCCGGTATCGCCGCGTTCGGTGAGCACCTGCGCCACCACCGCGGTCGAGGTCAGCACAAACCCCATGGCCGCGAAGAACGCCACAATCGGCGACAGGCCGAAGAACATGCCGACGCCGGTCAGCAGAAATCCGCAGGTCACGACCTGCGCGACGCCGAGGCCGAAGATCTCGCGCCGCAATCCCCACAGCCGTGACGGCTGCATCTCCAGCCCGATCACGAACAGGAACATCACCACGCCGAGTTCGGCAACCTGGATGATCGCTTGCGGATTGGTGAAGAGCTTGAGCCCGAACGGACCGATGAGGACGCCGGCGGCCAGATAGCCGAGCACCGATCCAAGTCCCAGGCGGATGAAGACCGGCGCGGCGACAACACCCGCACCGAGCAGCGTAACCACATGGATCAGATCGGAATTGGCCTCAGCTGCTGCCATGCCCCTGCCTTGCGTTCGCTGCGACGTGGCCGCAAGCGGCAGGCATTGTCAATGTCTCGAAGCCGAGAGACCGATCCGGCTTCGCAGTCGAAGCGCCTGCGAGGCAGGCGCCCAATCAATCGTCGCGATAGACCCGCTCGCGCCGCTCGTGACGTTCCTGAGCCTCGATCGACAGCGTGGCGATGGGCCTTGCCTCGAGCCGGCGCAACGAAATCGGTTCGCCGGTCTCCTCGCAATAGCCGTATGTCCCGTCATCGATCCGCGCGAGCGCTGCATCGATCTTGGCGATCAGCTTGCGCTGGCGGTCGCGCGCCCGCAATTCGATTGCCCGATCGGTTTCAGAGGAGGCGCGGTCGGCGAGATCCGGGTGGTTCTGGTTCTCGTCCTGCAGGTGCTGCAGGGTTTCCCGCGCTTCTTTAAGAATATCTTCTTTCCAGGCTAGAAGCTTGGCGCGGAAATACTCGCGCTGCTTCTCATTCATAAACGGCTCTTTTTCAGACGGCCGATAATCCTTCAACTTGGCCGACATTCCTGATCACTCCCGCAACGCGCGAGTCACCCCCTCACGCGGGGCCGAGCTTATAGCGGGGCGCCAGTGGCCGGACAACAGCGATTTATCCTCAGACATTACGAGAATGTCATAATATGTCCTTGGAAATACTTGGATTTGTCGGCCGCGCCGTGACTGGGAAAGCTCACCGTCTGGCTAATTTGGCGATCTCTACCTGAACGCGCAGGTCGATTTCGGCCAAAACGCCGTCCAGACCCGGATCGCCGGTCGCCGTGCCGAGGTCGGCCGCGGCCGCGCTTAGCCGGTCAAGCGCCGCCCGGTCGAGCGATCCGGACACGAGGCCGAGCTTCAGGGCATCCAGTGCGTCGAGAGCCGCCCTGCCCCGGCGCACGCCTCGGCGCCGCCGTTCAGTCCGGTCGTCCACCCCCTGAAGGGCGACCAGCACATCCACTCCTCCGATCGCCTGCAGCTGTCCGGGCGCATTGCGCATCGCAGCGCCGGACGCATCGGTGAGCGAAAACCCGCCGCCGCCAGGGCGCCGCACGCCCGGATTGTCCCGAACCGCCGTGTTGATCGAACTTGCCTGAACGCGCATGGCCGCAGTTTCGGGGCCTCATGGTTAACCAAGCGTAAAGATGGCGGCAAAAGCTGCCGGGCGGCGGCAGCCAATGCCGGTCCTACAGCCCATGGCCGTCGCCTAGCCGCCGAAAATTCTTTCGCTAAAACAATAGCTTGATGGCTTCTCCGCTGCTGGCATGCCGCTCGCATAATCCCTGCCGAGGTCCGAACCTCATGGGGAGCATGATGTCGAGGACGGTTGCAGTCGCGCGGGTGGTATTTGCGGCTTTGGCGCTGATCGCTGGTGTGGGAACGGCCGATGCCGCCTCCCGCATCAAGGATCTCGCCAATATCGAAGGCGTGCGCCAGAATCAGCTGATCGGCTACGGCCTTGTGGTGGGCCTCAACGGCACCGGCGACACTCTCAACAACATCCCGTTCACACGCCAGTCGCTGCAGGCGATGCTGGAGCGCCTCGGCGTCAATATCCGCGGCCAGCAATTGCGCACCGGCAATGTCGCGGCAGTGATGGTCACTGCGAATCTGCCGGCCTTCGGCACGCAGGGCACGCGGATCGACGTCACCGTCTCGGCGCTCGGCGATTCGAAAAGCCTTCAAGGCGGAACGCTGCTCGTCACGCCATTGCTCGGCGCGGACGGCAATGTCTACGCCGTGGCGCAAGGCTCGCTGGCCATCGCCGGTTTCCAGGCCGAGGGCGAAGCCGCCAAGATCGTGCGCGGCGTCCCGACCGTGGGCCGCATCGCCAACGGCGCAATCATCGAACGCGAGATCGATTTCCAGCTCAACCGCATGGACAAGGTGCGGCTGGCCCTGCGCAACGCCGATTTCACCACGGCAAAACGCATCGCCGCCGCGATCAACGACTTCATGGGCTCGGCTACTGCAGAACCGCTCGATCAGTCCACGGTGCAGCTCACGCTGCCCGGCAAGAGCGACACCAACATGGTGGCGCTACTGACCGAGATCGAGCAGTTGCGGATCGAACCCGACCTTGCCGCACGGATCGTGATCGACGAGCGCTCCGGCGTCATCGTCATGGGTCGCGACGTGCGCGTCTCCACCGTCGCTGTCGCGCAAGGCAACCTGACCGTGACGATTTCCGAAGCGCCGCAAGTCAGCCAGCCCGCGCCATTCTCCCAAGGGGAAACCGTCGTCGTTCCGCGTACGCAGGTCGGCGTGCAGGAGGACGGCCGCAAGCTCGCGATCGTCCGGGAGGGCGTCTCGCTTCAACAGCTCGTCGACGGACTGAACGCGCTTGGTCTCTCCCCGCGTGACCTGATCGCCATCCTGCAGGCGATCAAGGCCGCGGGCGCGATCCAGGCCGATATCGAGGTGATGTGATGGCCGCGTCTCCTTTCAACCTGAGCGCAGCGTCGAGTGTGAAATCGGCCTATGCCGCCTTCGCGGCGCAGAAAGACGTTGCGCCGGCAAAGTTGCCGAACGCGACCCACGAGAAAGCGCGTCAGGCGGCGGAAGATTTCGAGGCCGTTTTCCTCAATACGATGTTCGCGCAAATGTTCACCGCCATGGATGGCGAAGGCCCGTTCGGCGGCAGCAAGGCGATCGGCGTGTGGCGCTCACTGCTCACCGACGAATACGCCAAGTCCTTTGCCAGGAAAGGCGGCATCGGCGTCGCGCCCGAGGTCTATCGGACATTGATGGCCCAGCAAGAGGCGCGCAGCGATGACATGAGCGCCGCGATGGAGAGCAGATGAACATGGCCACACCGGCAACCGAAGCCATCACCAACCTTTCCACGATGATCGATGACATCACCCGTATTCTCGATCAGGAAACCGCGCTGGTGCGCGCCGGACGCCTCGCGGAAGCGACGACTCTGCAGGCGGCCAAGACCGAGCTTGCCAATCGCTTCTATGACGGCACGCGGCAATTGAAGGCACAGCTACAGAATGGGGCAATCGGTCAGTCTCCGGCCCTCGACGCGTTGAAACGCAAGCATGAAGACTTCCATCGCCTGATGCAGGTCAATCTCACCGTGCTGGCCACCGCTCATGCGGTGTCGGAAGGAATCATCCGCGGCGTATCCGAGGAACTGACCCGCAAGGCCGCGCCTTCGACCTATGGCGCGACCGGACGTGCGAATGCGCCAGGCGCAAGCGCCGCACAGCCGCTTGCTGTCAGCCGCGTGCTCTGACGCGCACGGCAATCGAATCGTTAAGTGTCCGCGTGCAGGTTTACCTTATTTCCTAACAGCAGGTTAAAGTCGGCAAAGTAGCGTCCTGTCATCCCGATTGGCACATCGCGCAATGAGCGCCGGGAGTGGCCATGGACTCGAGCTTCACTGTGAAATCGCGCGACGGCATCCACAGGACCGTCATCGGCCGCAGCAATAGCGTGCGCACGGAGCTCTCGCCTTCGCACAGCGTGAATGCCGCCCAGCAATCCGCGCATTCGCACCGCGCATCTGACATGATGGCCCGCGATCCGTCGATGGACCCGCAATGCCACACCGTGCTCGACCGTGACCGGGAAGAACGCGAACGCCGCCGGCGCGCGCGCAAGGACGAGGCGCTGCTGCGGCAGAAGGCTTACGGGCGCAGCGTCGTCGCCGATACATTGCATCCGGACCCGTCGTCCCATGCCGACATCGAAGTCTAGCGGACGTCGGGGCGCTCATTATGCACGCATCGGTCTGCACCCATCTGTGTGACCCAGCATCAATTGTTAACGAATTGCGGAGGCAGGCGTTACCAAAACATGAAGGAAAGGTCCGAAAACCGGCCGCTGTCTTTCACGCTCGCTCAACTTGTTAACCATGGTTTTTTACGCGGTCTTGAATGGAGCCATGCCATCACCGCGTGCGATCCGGATGGATCGGACAAACAGCACGACCAGAAAGGTTGAAGCACGATGGCCTCCAACATCACCCTGTCGGCATCAGTCCGTCAGAACCTCCTCTCACTGCAGTCGACCGCTCAGCTGATGAGCATGACGCAGAACCGCCTTGCCACCGGCAAGAAGGTGAATTCGGCTCTGGACAATCCGGGCAACTTCTTCACCTCGCAGGCGCTCAACAACCGCGCCAGCGATCTGAACTCGCTGCTCGACTCGATCGGTCAGGCCCAGCAGACGCTGAAGGCTGCCGACACCGGCATCACCTCGCTGACCAAGCTGGTCGAATCCGCCAAGTCGATCGCCAAGCAGGCCCAGCAGGCCGCCGCTCCGTCCGCGACCTACGCGCTTGCGATCACGGGTAACGCCGCCATCGCCGACGACGAGCAGGTGGCGACTGGCACCGTCGGCTCCCTGACCGGTGCGACCACGCTGCAGTCTCTCGGCATTGCCAACGGCGAAACCATCACGATCTCCGACGGCACCAACACCGTGACGCACACGGTCGCCAACGCCTCCTCCGAAGACGTGGACGACGTCATCTCCTCGCTGAACGGCGGCGCCGCGACCTGGACGGTGGCGATCAACGCAAGTGGTCAGCTGGAAGTGACGGGCACCAACCCTGCAAACACCCTCACCATCTCCGGCAACGCGGCGGACAACGCGTTCGGCACCACCACGGCGTCCAGCTTGACCAACTCAACCATCGGCGCGCTGACCGGCTCGTTGACGGTACAGGTCGGGTCCAACACGGCCCAGACCATCACCTTCGGCTCGGGCAACGTCGAAACCCGCGCCGACCTCGTCGCGGCCCTGGGCTCGCTCACTGGCGTCACCGCCACCATCAACGGTTCGGACCAGATCTCGATCACCTCGACTGGCTCGGAATCGGTCACGATCGGTGGTACCGCTGCGGCTTCCCTCTTCGCCTCGGGCAATATCGGCTCCAACACACCGACCGCGTCGGTGACCACGCCGAGCACAACCCGTTCCAACCTGCAGTCGCAGTACAACGAACTGCTCACGCAGATCGACGCGCTGGCGGCCGACGCCTCCTACAATGGCATCAACCTCCTGAACGGCGACGATCTGAAGGTTGTGTTCAACGAGGACGGATCGAGCTACCAGAACATCAGCGGCGTGACCTTCACCTCGGCTGGTCTTGGCCTCTCCGCCCTGTCCGGTTCGGAGTTCCAGACCAACTCCGATATCGACACGGTGATCGGCAACCTCGACGCCGCT